>CAYTSW010000068.1:0-2129 GCA_964440605.1 uncultured Phycisphaeraceae bacterium
CCCCGCCCCCCATGGGGTTCACCCCGTCCCTTCTCGCCCCTTTGGAGGCGACCCATGAACGCACAGAACGACACGACAACGCCCGCCCCGACGAAGCACCGTTCCAAGCGGTCGCGGCGCGGCACGATCCTCCTGCTCGCCCTCGGCGCGCTGGCGGTGATCGCGCTGGCCGGCATCAGCTACGTCACCATCGTCAAGTTCGACCGACAGAGCTCCAGCGCCTACGCGCGCCGGCTCGGCTTCCAGGAACAGGTCGACGCCGTTCAGGCCGTCGTCGGGCGCACGCTCACCGCCGACCTCTACGGCAACAAAATCGTCACCGACACCGTGCCGCGCTCGGACAACCGCGGCTTCATCTACCCCTCGCGCTTCGAGGACGGCGAGTACCAAGACTACCCGATCACGGACCTGCGCACCTTCAACACCAACGCGCCGGACGACGACCCGTCGATCAACAGCCAACTCCTGCTCTTTGACCCGCTCGGACGAAGCGACCTTTCGTTCCGCAAGTTCGAAGCCGCCCCGCGCGATGACGTCTGGCTCGCGCCCGTTGATCCGCTGTGGAACCCGGCGAACCTCGAGCGCTCGCCTTGGCCCAACCTCACCAACCTCCGCGGCGCCTACACCTTCGACGACACCGACGTCGACCGGCCCATCTGGGTCCGAGGCGACGGACGCTTCGCCGACCTCGCGCAGTTCTTCATCCAGGGCTCGCGCGCCACCGGCCAGCTCATCCCCGACGGCGGGGCCGACCTCTCCGTCGTCCAGCCCGGCCGCGACGTGGGCACCACCACCGTCACCCTCGCCACCGGCGGCACGCTCGATGTCACCCTCGCGCAGTCGCTGAACCCCAACGTCGCGGTCGCCCTGCCCATGAACCGCATGGACGGCGTGGCCTCCGACGGATCGGGCATCGGCGTCTCCGACGACGAGCTCACCGGACGCGACGAGCGCTTCGGCGTCGATACCGACGGCGACCTGCGCTTCGACGCACGCTGGATGGAGCTCGACGAACTCGGCGACGTCGGCGGCCTGCGCTGGGTCGTCGCGACACGCATCATCGACGCCTCGGCCCTGGCCAACCTCAACGTCGCCACCCACGCCAACTTCTTCCCCGGCGGGAACGCCCAGCTCAACAACGCCACCTTCCAGCGCGAGGGCCTCGCCAGCGGCGAGACCCCCGCCGACGTCGATCTCTTCCGCATCCTCGTCACCAGCACGGGCGACCCCTTCAACCGTCCCGGCTATCCCACCAACCAGACCCGAGTCGACAACCTCATCAACACCACCTTCAACACCCACCTCGGCGACGACGGACTCGGGCTCGCGGGCGTCATCGACGACCCGATGGACCCCAACGACGGCCTCGTCTTCACCACCTCGGGCGGGACCGTCAACAACCTCCTCGAGCAGGACGAACGACGCGCCTGGTATCAGGCCGCGGCCAACCTGCGCGGCGAGTCCACCGACAGCCTCGGGTATCCCAACCAGGTGCTCTTCGACCTCGCGGCCTACTGGGGCGTCAGCAGCGTCATCCTCTCGCAGCTCGAGACGGTCATCGACGGGCCTTCCAACACCACCGGCTACCTGCCCGACGGCGACGAGCCGAACCCGACGCGCCTGGGCCCGCTGCAATCGGCGGTCAACCCCTTCCTCGCCCGCCGTTTCCCGCGGGGCGCGCAGCTCGTCGTGCCGACCGCTGAGGAACTCCGCTGGTCCACGCGTCGCCTGCTCACGCCGGTCAGCGGCGCCGCCTCGTGGTCGCCCGTGCCCGTGCTCAACTTCGACGCCGTCGACCCGGTCACGGCCACCGGCGGGCCGCCGCTGTCGCAGCGCCTGCTGTACGCACCGGGTCGCGCCGCCGATGGCGGACGTGATCGGCGCGTGACTCTGGATGACGACTTCGACGTCGTGCGGGCCTACGAGTCGCTCGTCTGGGCCCTCGCCCCGCTCGCGCTGAACGAGACCCTGTCGGCCGACCTCACCCGCCCCGACCGCACCATCGCCGCGCCCGGCACGCGCGACCTGATCAACGGCGCGCGTCTCGCCGACTTCGGCAACGCCGACCCCAGCTTCCACTACGGCTCGGGCATCGGCAATACCGGCAAGGCCATCCGCCTCTTCTCCGA
>CAYTSW010000068.1:2229-14906 GCA_964440605.1 uncultured Phycisphaeraceae bacterium
CTCTTCGCCACCGATCCCGCTGTCGGTCCGACGTTCCCCCACGTGCCCAATCGCGATCAGGGCGTCATCACCTTCGGCACGCAGTTCCCCTCGGGCGAGATCCCCGGCGCGCTGCTCAACGCGAACATCGTGGGCCAGTTCGTCAACGCCAATGAAGCGCAGGACATCGCGCGGGATCAGGACGTCAACGGCACGCCCTTCAACAACTTCGAGCGCGGGCTCACCATCGTCGGCTTCGAGCAGCAGCCCTACATCCTCGAAGTCGCGACCGTCGTCGCCTACTCCAATGCCAAGGCCGATCAGGCGGGCGGTGGCGGCGGTGGAACTGGTGGTGGAGGTGGTGGTGGCGCGGGGATCGGCCCCGGTGCCGGCGGCGGGGGCGGGGGCGGGGGCAGCAACTCCATCGGGCAGGACAACATCAACGGCGCCATGTTCGCCGTCCAGATCGCCAACCCCTGGGAGTCGCCCATCGACCTGAGCGCCTTCCAGTTCCGCGTGGTCAACCCGGTCGCCACCCTCGGCGGCGGGCCGGACGTGCCCTCGAACATCGACGTGCCCTTCGACGACAACGACTGCCTCGTGGTCTTCGACTTCGACAACGCCGCGGGAGCCGGGGGCGGCGGGGGCTTCGGCGGCACGCAGGTGATCCTCGCCCCCGGCGAGGCGCGCACCTTCGTCTTCATCGCCACGCCCGATGGCCGCGGCCAGATGATCGGCGAGCCCGGCTCCGACTCCGGACTCTTCGCCGAAGATGCCGACTACTTCTTCGACATCAACCGCGTCGGCGAACTCCAGCCCGTCGCCGGCCTGCGCCAGGCCGACCTCCAGAACCAGGCGGCGATCAACACCAACCCCGCCTTCTTCGACGCCTGGTACACCGGCTCCACGTCGGCGCGCGTCTTCGCGCTGACGCGCAACGACGCGTCGGGCCTCGGCGGCGGGCAGGCCGTCGTCGATCGTCTCATCGACTTCAGCGCCGACTTCCCCAACGTCCACAACTTCGGCGTCGACGGCCCCTTCGGCTTCATCGCCGGCCTGCCCGGACGCGCCAGCAGCCACGTCTTCAGCGACCTCGAGATCCTCGCCCAGGCCGGGCCCAGCGCCGCGTACAACCTCGACGCGCCGGTCACCAACCTCCTGGGCAATCCCCTCGTCCGCGACGTCATCACCGCGCCGCCCGTCGGCACGGAGATCACCATCGAAGGGCGCGTCTACTTCTCCTCCTCCATCACCCGCCCCGCCGACACCGCGCCGGGCACGGGCCTGCCGGCGTACGTCGCCGACTTCGGCCCGCGACGCAGCCTCACTCACGCCAACATGCCGCTGGGCAACGACATGGCCCCGGCCCACGTCTGGGTCAAAGAGTTCGACCCGTCGGGCACGACCTACGGCGTCGACTTCAGCCTGCCGCCGGACGACCTCATCACCGAGGTGGTCGCGGGCGTGCAGGGCTCCGACGAGCGCATGAGCGAGTTCCTCACCCCCAACGCCAAGCGCGCCAACCTCGACGTCACGCCGCCCAACCTGCCCAAGCTGCCGCTCGAACTCACCATCCCGAACGCGCCGGCCTTCTCCTCGGCCGATATCGCCCGCGTCTCCACCTACGCCCACCTCAACCTCAACCACGACCTCGACAACCTGACGAACTGGGTCACGGTCGGCCAGCAACTCGGGGCCGAGTACCTCAGCTTCGCCGCCGAGCTCACCGGGACCGCGATCAACCCGATCGACGTTCCCGAGCCGCCGGCGATCGGCTTGCTCGATCTCAACACGAGCATCGCCGGTCTCGGGACGACCCCGGGCGTCTTTGCGGGTCAGAACCCGGTGGGCGTCGTGCCCGACGAGCTGCTCGCGGTGCCGCTGGCGCTGCGCGCCTTCGCGTGCTTCGAGGGCCTCGAGAGCCCGCGGGGCGACTTCTATGCCGGGCGGGTCAACATCAACACCGCCCCGCAGCGCGTGCTCGAGGCGCTGCCCTGGATGGCCCCCGCCGGCGCCATCACGACGGCTCTGAACACCCTCTTCACCGGGCCTTTCGCCGGCCCGAACCGTGTGACGGCCCTGCTCGCCTATCGCGACGCCTTCTACGGCGATCCTTCCGCCGGCGGCAACGCCCGCGGCGTGCTTCAGGCCAACGGCACTGGCCAGAACCCCGACGCCGCGCTCACCCGCTACACCGCCGCCGTAAGCAACAGCCCCAGCCAGAACTCACTGCGCCGCTTCGACCGACGCAACAACAAGTACGGCGCCGGGATCGGCGCGGGCCTCACCACGCCCGCCGAACTGGCGATGATCAACATCTTCAGCCGACCCGACCCCACGGACTTGCCCACCTTCGGCTACCCGCAGCTTGACACCGATGTCTTCGCCATCGGCACGCAGAGCTGGCTCGCCGAAGACGACGTCGTCTCGCTCGACAACACCCCGCTCGACCCGGGCGACGGCTCGTCGTTCGGCCTCGCCGCCGATCGCCACACCGAGCGCCTGGCCCTCTTCCGCGCGCTGGCCAACATCGTCGAGACGCGTAGCGACGTCTTCATCACCTGGATGGTCCTGCGCGGGTACGACCCGGACGCCATCGAGGAGATTGAGATCAACGACGTCAACGAGGACGACGCGCTGGACGCGATGGACGACCCGCTCTTCCAGCCGGCGTACGAGTCGCGCTGGCTGATGGTCTTCGACCGCTCGCGCGTCCGCCGCCCGACGGATCAGCCCGAGCTGCTCTTCCGTATCGAGCTGCCCCGCGCCGCGCCGTAACTCGTCGAGACGCGCCAAGACGACCCTCTCCTTGCGCGGGCTCGGCAGGACGCCGAGCCCGCTGCTCTTTTGGTGCGGCTGGTGATCCGGTACGGTCCCCTGCGATGGAGCGGTACACGCCCTTCTTTCCCACGCTCGACGTCCGCTACGCCGACGATCAACTCGCGATCGTCGACAAGCCTTCGGGCATGCTCTCGGTGCCGGGCAAGGGCCCGTCAAAGGCCGACTGCGTGCCGTGGCGGCTCAGGCGGCTGATCCCCGCCGCCGCGGGCCCGCTGACCATCCACCGGCTGGACATGGACACCTCGGGCCTGCTCGTGCTCGGGCTGACGCCCGACGCCCAGCGCGCCGTCTCGCGCCAGTTCGAGCAGCGGACCGTCGCCAAGCGGTACACCGCGCTGATCGAGGGTCATCTGCCGGATCAACCCCTCGAAGGCGTCGTTGACTTTCCCATGCGTCTCGACCTCGACAACCGTCCGATGCAGATTCACGACCCCGAGCAGGGACGCCGGGCCCTGACGCGTTACCGCGTCCTTCGTCGCACGGCGTACGACGGGCGCGACGCGGCGCTCATCGACTTCGAGCCCGTGACGGGGCGATCGCATCAGCTCCGCGTGCACGCCGCCCACGAGCGCGGGCTGCACGCGCCGATCCTGGGCGACGTGCTCTACGGCAACGAGCACGCCGCTCCGCGCCTCATGCTCCACGCCCGCCTGCTCGGCCTCGACCACCCCGTCACCGGCGTCCGGCTGACGTTCGAGTCGCCGCCGCCCTTCGCCTCGCCCATCGAGGAGGTGCCCTGATGCGTTATGTGCTGATCGCCGCGGTCATCGTCGCGGGGGCGTTGATCCCGCTCCAAGCGGGTATGAACGCGGAGTTCCGCGCTCGGGCGGGTCACGGCCTGCACGCCGCCTTCTGGAACTTCACCGTGGGCCTCACCGCGCTCGCGGTCATCACCGTCCTGCTCATGACCGCCGGACGCGTCCCGATGCCCCGCCTGGGCGACGCGGGTGTCGGCGGGGCGCCCTGGTGGGCATGGCTGGGCGGGCTGTGCGGCGCGACGATGGTCTTCGTCTCGCTGCTCGCCGCCCGTGAACTCGGAGCCGCCATCCTCATCATGTGCCTCATCGCCGGCCAGCTCACCTCCTCGGTCCTGCACGACCACTTCGGCTGGGTGGGCTACTCAAAGGTGGAGCTCAACATGGGGCGCATTGTCGGCGTGCTCCTGCTGGTCGCTGGCGTCCTCACCATCGAGCTCTCGCGCCCAAGCGCCAGGGCCGCGCTCACTCCGGGTCCGACTCCCCCGCCGGCTTCGTCTGACGCGTCAGCACCGCCCGCTGAAGTGTCCCCGGGCGATGCGCAACCACTTCGGGAATCGGGAACATCCCGTCGGGCGTCTCCACCTCGCCGCCCCCAGTCGTGAGCGCCTGGGCGTCTCGGCTGGAAACGATCTCCATCACCATCGTGCCATCGCCCCGCAGCGCGTGCCGCGTGGTCAGGCGTGAGCCCTGCACGTCGAAGCTCGAGTAGAGGATGTCATCAGCGAAGAGCGTGGCTTCGATGGCGATGCCGTTGCCCTCGTCGATCCTGAACCGCCCCGGCGCCTGCGTCACCGGCGCGATGGTGTACCCCCGGACCTGTCGGAGCTCGCCCTCGTTGTAGACCAGCTCCCACGAGAGTGCGCCGGGGGCTGCCCCGGGGTCGTCCAGCGGCTCGATCCGAAGCGACATCGGGAAGCGCACGCGCTCGCCCTCGGGGCCGATCAGCACCGCCCGGCCCGTCCACACCCCGTGCCACGCCTCGGGCAGGCGATGCGTCGGCTCCTGCTGAGCGGTCGGGCGCGGCGTGGTCTCCGGCCCTTGCGCATCGTCCTGTGCCCATGCCCAGGCGCCACCGACCGCCCCGGCAACCACGACACACAGCACGGCGAACTTCGAGGACGAGCTGCTCATCAGCGACGATCCTTCCTTGGCTTCGTACCATTGCGATCCCGCCCGCGCGGGCTGGCGACACGCTCGGAGTATTGGCATGAAACGGCTCTACGTCGGCAACCTCCCCTGGACCGTGGATGAGGACGACCTCAAGCTCCTCTTCGCTCAGCACGGCGAGGTGCGCTCCGCACGCGTGATGATCGACAACGCGACCGGCAAGTCACGCGGCTTCGCCTTCATCGAAATGGACGATGAGCCCGCCGACAGGGCCATCAAGGCGCTCAGCGGTTACGCGCTGAAGGGGCGGGCGATCGTGGTGAACGAAGCGCGCTCCTGACGCGCAGAGGCGAAACAGCGACCGAGACACGCCAACTCTGCGCTTCGGACATTTAGACCTTGCGTCTAACGCTCACTGTGATAGCGTTGTGGGACACGTCATCCTCCTCGGGACGTCGCGCGTGCACGCCCGGGAGAAACAAGGAGAGAAGAACCATGCGTCACGCACTGCTGTGTGTGGGTGTATCCGGTGTGCTCGCCGCCGCCGCCAACGCCCAGGTCAATTTCGACGTCATCATCACCGCCGACAACCAGTACGGCTTGTACACGGGCGATGTGAGCAGCGTCGACACCTATGTCGGCGGGGCGTTCAACACCACCGCCGCCGCCATCTTCGCGCCCGAGAGCTACAACCTGACCCTTCCCGAGTTCGGATACATCTACATCGCAACGTGGAGCGACGTCGCGGTGTTGCAGGGTCTCATGGCCCGCTTCGACTCCGACGAGGGCACGTTCTACGCCGGGCAGTCCGGGTGGGAAGTCACGGCGACGGGGATCAACCGCGCTAACGGCGCCGCGCCCGTCCCGCTGGGCGACCTCTCGGCGCAAATCGTCCTGGCCAACGCCGGGACCAACCCCTCCGGCGGCTGGGTCGCCCCCGACTTCGGACCGATGAACAACAACAGTTCGCCTTGGAATAACACGGTCGGCGGTGGGATGGGCCCCGACGCCAACTGGACGTGGTACGACTCCGGTCTCGACGCAGACCCCGATGCGCCCTACGACGGCTTCGACCACGACGAGTACCTCATCTTCCGCCTCCCCGTGAACATCCCCGCGCCCTCGACCGCGGGCGCTTTCGCGCTGCTCGCCTTCGCCGGCGGCCGTCGCCGGCGCTGAGTCGTCAACGCAATCGAGTCCGTCATTCCCGACGCGTCCCGCGGCCCCGTGGGACGCGTTTTCTTTGCGCGCAGGCCGTCGCCCCGTCGCGATCAGCGCATGCTCATCACGGCCCCCGCGACCGCCCACAGCGCCGTCCCCACCACCATCCCCACGGTGACCCACGCCGCCACGCGCTCGATCAGCGGCATCCAGCCGGGCAACTCCCCTTGCGCGCGCACGGTCGGACTCGTGCCGCCCGACAGCGGCATGACGACCCTCTCCGGGTCCACCGCCGTCTCTTTGGCTTCGATGAAGCCCTCCAGTTCGGCGTACGACCGCGCGGGGCGGGCGTACAGGTCGCCCCCGCAGGAGGGGCACGAAAACACACCCAGCCCCCGCTCGCCCTGGAGTTCGCGGCCTCGATACCCGCACGCGCAGCACACGCGGAGCGTGTGCCTGCGGTCGAGATCGTGGCGGACGCCTGCCATGTTGAATGAGCCTACACCCGAACCCGCGAAATCCCAAGGATTCTCGGCGCTCAACCGACCGCTAGCATCGCGGGCCATGCTCCCCACCCGCTCCATGCATGACTGGGCCCGCTCGCTGCGGGCGATGGCCCGTTCGACGCTGGGAGATGACCTGGGTGCCGCGGACTGGAGCGCCGACCCCGCGGCATTTTCGGACGAGCGGGGCCACCGTCGGACGGTCGATGCGCCGCTCCTGCGTTGGCGCGGGCGGGCCGACGGCACGCCTCCTGCGCAGGCCGCGCACTTCCCCGATCGGCCCGACGCCGCTCTCTTCGCTGCGCTGACCGATGGGGCGACTCGACCTTCCGATGTGCTCGCCGATCGCCTGTCGCGTCCCGAGGCGCATGAGAGCCTGCTCCCGCGCGACGAGTGGTCGTCCATTGAGGTGTGGACCGAGACGGAGCTTGCGGCGTTGCACGCGCTCTGGTGGCACGCCTACCCGCCGGCGGCAACGCAGGACGGCGCTGTCGAGCCGCTGCGGACGCTGGTCCGGGCGGTGACCGCCTGGCACGTCGATGAAATTCAGCCCGACAACGCGACGAACCACGCGTGGGCGACGCACGTCTTCCTGCATGCGCACTTCGCCGACGGTCTGCCCGGGGCCGACCTTCACGCGCAGACGTTGACGCACAACTGCATGGTGTCGCTGGGCCGGCCCGATCGACTGAGCGCCCACGTTCTGGCCGACGCCGCCGAGGCGCTCGAGCATCTGGTTGCGATGCGGTCCCCGTCGTGACGCCCGGGCGATGCCTCAGCGCCCGGGGTTGAGCAGTTCGTCCTTGTCGTACAGGCTCCCGCACTCCGGGCAGCGCCCCCGCGCGTCGAGTCCGATGAGTTCGTACCCGCAGAAGCCGCAGGGGACGGAGATGCCCTCGACGTCGAGCGAGGCCTTGCGCGGCTCGTCGTACGCGTCCATGAGCGCCTCGGGTCCGTGGCGCTCGACGATGAGGCGCGCGACATCGACCCTGCGGTCACACGTCGGGCAGGCCTCCAGCGACTCGTCCATGGGCAGGGTCTGCCCGCACCCGGGGCAGGCGACCGCGAAGCGTTGCGGATCGAGCTGCGACAGGTCCGGGGCCGCTTCGTCCTCCCAGTCCTCTTCCAGCACAGCCGGGTCGGCCTCGAGTTCGTCGAGGAGTTGCCCCGCCTTCTCCTTGTGGCCCTTGAAGAGGACCATCACGTCGAGGTTCTTGTGCTGCGCGGAGAAGTACGTTTCCATGGCGTGCCCGACGACGCGGGCTGGGATGCCGCAGGCGTTGAGATAGGCCGCGGCCTGCTCGGCGTGGACGAGCGAGCCATAGCGGCGGACGCGTTCCATGGGAAGAGTCTACGGGACGGGTCCCGGGGGGCGGCAGAGCAAGGACCGCGACTCAGGCGGAGCCTCTGCTCGAGATCGCCCCCTCGTGGTCGGGGAAGGGAGACCCCAACGCCGCGTCGACCATCAGCCGGACCGCGGGGTCGATGTCCGCGGCCGCGGTGCGGTTGTCGCAGATCACTTCGGAGACGTGGGCGCCCGTCATCAGCAGGAGGAGCTGGCGCGACAGGTCCGCCGGGCTTCGGGCTCCCGCTCGCTCGGCAAGGCGTTCGATCGTCGCGCGGAAGTCCTCCATCGTCGCGCATGCCGCCCGATTCAGCGGCTCATTGCGATCGGGGAACGCGAAGCAGACCTCCACGAAGAGACAATGCCGGTCCATCGCCTCGGTGATCCATCGATCCCAGTGCTTGGCCAGGTCGCGAAGCGCCAACGCGGGGTCGCTTCGGGCGGCTTTGTCGAGAATCTGTTCGAACAGATGGTGGCATCGCTTGCCCTGGCGACGCATCACCTCCAGCGCCAGCTCCTCCTTGCTCTCGAAATACTTATAAAACGTCGTCTTCGTCGTGCCCGCCCGAAGCAGGACGGTTTCGAGGGAAACCGCGTGGACTCCGGAGGCTCGAATCAGTTGGGTCGCCGCCTCGACCAACCGCTCGCGTGTCGCTGACATGTGCCGCTCGTCCCCTCTTCTTCCGTATCCGGATGCACGAACGATCCCGTCCAGGCGGCGGATCGTCCCCGCATGGCCGATTTGGTCGAAACTCCTCGCCAACCGTGAGCAGAACGTAGGCGGGCCGTTCCGCACTGAAAAGGGGGGTGCACCAGAAGTCAGAGCGGTTTCTGTTTGGTGCAGCGGTCCTTTCGTCACCCTGCTGAAACCGGAAGCGGACCGTGTCCACGATGGCGAGAGGGCGTTGATGGTGCGCTCGACAGGCGCATGAGACCTCTCACTATCGACCACCAAGAAAGGGGGGTGAACGCCTTGTTCGTGGGCTCTTCCTTCTGGGACAATCGCTGCCAGCGCATCGCGCTTGCGGGCTCGCCACTGATCCATCGCGGCAGCGCTCGTTTCCAATACAGTTAGCGTGTCGAACGGGCGTGTCACCCCGCATCGGGAGCGGGATTCTTAGGGTCCGCACGAGGAAACAGCGCCGCGCCCTTTTCGATGCGCGTGCCGCCGGTGCACCGGTCCCAGCGGGTCAATGACGCGAAGTCTTCGCCCGCGCCGGCCTCGGTGCCGAAGCGTTGGAGGAGCTCGGTCATTTTCGCGGGCATGGCGGGCAGGAGGATGACAGCCGCGGCGTGCAGGGCCCGCGCGCAGCGGGAGAGGATGCCGGCGACCTCGTCCATCTTCGCCGGGTCCTTCGCGAGCTTGAAGGGCTCGGTCTCGTGGATGTACCGATCGACCTCGGACGAGAGCTCGACGCCCTGGCGCAGCGCCTCGGCGACCTCGAAGCGGTCCATGTGCTCCGCGACCGCCTCCACACGCGTGCGCACGAGCTCGGGCCAATCGCGCCCGGCGTGCGCCGCGATGTCCTCAACGTCCGGCAGCACGCCATCGAAGTACTTGGCGATCATGTTGCTGACGCGGCTGGAGGCGTTGCCGATGCCGTTGGCCAGGTCGGCGTTGTAGACCTCGACGAATCGATCGTGCACGAAGTCCGAGTCGGTCGCGGAGAGCGGGCCGTGCGTCACGAGGTACCAGCGCAGCGCGTCGATCCCGAAGTCGTTTGCGTAGGCCTGGATAGTTTCCAGATCGATGAAGTTGCCCAGGCTCTTGGACATCTTCCGCCCCTCGCGGATCCAGTACGAGTGGGCGTAGACCATCTCGGGCAGAGGCTTGTCGAGGGCCATGAGCATCGCGGGCCAGATGACCGCGTGGAACCAGAGGATGTCCTTGGCCAGCAGGTGCACGTTCGCGGGCCAGAAGCGCTCGTTGCCGCCCGCGGTGATCACCGAGAGGTAGTTGAACAGCGCATCGATCCAGACGTAGACGCGGTGGCCCTCGTCGCCGGGCATGCGGATGCCCCACTCGGGGTCGCCCTCGCGCACGGCGCGGCTGACGGGCACGTCGCTCAGGCCCTGCTTCACGCGCCCCAGCACCTCGTTCCGGCGTGCTTCGGGCATGATGAAGCGCGGGTGGTCTTCGATGTACTTGCGCAAGCGGTCCTGATAGGCGCTGAGGCGGAAGAAGTAGTTGCGCTCCGATCGTTTGACCAGTTCGCGCCCGGTGACGGGGCTCTTATAGTCGTGCTCGCGGGCGGTCGTTTCCGTGACGTACTCCTCCTGCGAGGGGTCGTACCAGCCCTCGTAGTCGCCGAGGTAGATGTCGCCCGAGTCCTTGAGGGTGGCGATGAAGCGTTCGACCTGTTCGACGTGCCGCGTCTCGCTGGTGCGCACGAAGTCGTCGTGCGAGCTCTCGACAAGGTCGAAGGCTTCGCGGAAGGACCGGGCGTTGCGATCGGCCCACTCCAGGGGCGTCAGCCCGCGCTCGGCGGCCGCCGTGACGACCTTCTCGGCGTGCTCGTCGGTCCCGGTGAGGAAGAAGGTGTCGCGCCCGGCGAGGCGCATGAACCGAGCCGCGCAGTCGGCGACGATGGTGGAGTAGCAGTGCCCGATGTGGGGCCGGTCGTTGACGTAGTAGATCGGCGTGGTGATGTAGTACGGGGCGTTGGGGTCGGACATGGAGGGAGTGTAGAGCGTGGGTTCCGCGCGCTGGTCAGTCCTGGAGCGTCTCGAGATAGCTCTTGAGCAACGCCGCGGCTGCGAGGGCGTCGCGGCGCGCCTTCTTGCGCTTGTGCGTCAGGCCGGAGCCCGCCATGGCCCAGTCGGCTTCGGCGCTGGTGAGGCGTTCGTCGTGGAGGTGAATGGGCAGCGGGGTGCGCTCGGACAGACGGTCGGCGAAGGCGCGTACGAGCTTGGCGCGGGGGCCTTCGGAGCCGTCCATGTTGAGCGGGAGGCCGACGACCAGCGCTTCGGCACCGTGCTCGCGCGTGGCGTCCACGATGGCCCGCATGAGGCGGTCCTCCTGGGCCGAGGGGATCTCGAGGGCGTGCAGCGGCGTGGCGAGGCCGGTGATGCGATCGCCGACGGCGAGGCCGGTGCGCTTGTCGCCCGGGTCGACGCCGAGGAAGGTGATCGGAGCGGTGGGGGGGGCGGGACTCATCGTGCGCACGGGCGAGACGCCCGTGCCACCAGTTGTTGGCGGGACGCTCGCGCCACCGGTTGCCTGTGGAACGCCGGAGCCACCACCGGACTCGGCATTACGCGGTGCTTTCGCGGGCGCGGCGGAAGGGGTTGTCGTCGTCGAGAGCCATCGGGTCGGAGGGGGCGGTGTCGACGCCGGCGGGGTGGAGCGGGCTGAAGCGTGAGCCGGCCATGGGGACGCGGCGGTTGACGTTGCGCGTCTGGAAGAGCGCGGGCGCCACGGCGAGGATGACGGCGATGAGCGCGGCGTTCATCAGCGCCATCTGCCACCACGCGGTCCACTCCAGGCGGAGCATGATGCTCGTCGCGACGACAATGCCCAGCGAGACCGGGATGAGCGTGCCCCAGCAGAGCTTGAGCACCTGGTCGTAGCGGATGCGCGGCAGCGTCCAGCGGATGACCATCATGAAGACGACGAGCAGGACGATTTTGTTGAAGAAGACGAAGGTCTTGGCGATGGCGGCGAGGAGGCCCGTGGCCTCGGGGTGGGTGAGCGCGACGCCGGGGAGGTGGTAGCCGCCGAGGAAGAGGAGGGCAAAGAAGGCCGAGGAGGTGATCATGTGCGCATATTCGGCGAGGAAGAAGAGCGCGAAGCGCATCGCGGAGTACTCGGTGTGGTAGCCGCCGACGAGCTCCTGCTCGGCCTCGGCGTTGTCGAAGGGCGCTCGGTTGGCCTCGGCGAGGATGCAGGTGAAGAAGAGGACGGCTGCGATGGGCTGGTAGACGAGGAACCAGCCGTTGCGGGCCTGCTCTTCGACGATGACGGTGGGGGAGAAGGAGCCGATGAGCAGCAGCGTGGCGAGGATGGTGAGGCCGAGGGGGATCTCGTAGGAGATCATGCCGGCCGAGGCGCGGAGGCCGCCGAGGAAGGAGTACTTGTTGTTGGAGGCCCAGCCTCCGAGCGTGACCCCGTAGATGCCCAGCGATGCGATGGCGAGGAGGTAGATGAACCCGACGTTAACATCGGCGACCATGACGGAGGCGTAGCCCGCGGCGACCCACTCGCGCCCGAAGAGCTCGATGGAGGGGACGATGATCTCGCCGCCCCAGGGGATGATCGCCCAGCCGATGAAGGCGGGGATGACGCTGAGCATGGGGGCGAGCGAGAACAGGATCTTGTCGGCGCCGCGGGGCATGTAGTCCTCCTTGAGGAGGAACTTGAGCCCGTCGGCGAGGGACTGTCCGAGGCCCCAGAAGCCGAAGCCGCGGAAGAGTTTCTGGAGGATGGGGAGCCCGAGGTCGAAGCCGACGCGGTTGGGCCCCATGCGGTCCTGGATATAGGCGGAGATCTTGCGCTCGAAGTAGATGAGGATGGGGATGGTCCCCAGGATCAGGTGGATCATGACGAGGACGACGACAATCCCGACGAAGACCTGGGGAGCCATCGGGAACAGGCTGTCAAGCAGTGTTTCCATGGGGCGGGAGTGTAGCGGGGCGGGTTTGGTCGGGTGGTGCGCACTTGCGCCGGCCAGGGAGGAAGCGGGTGGTGCAGGCCATCACGGTGACAAGCACGAAAGCCAACGCTGTGAGCGCAGTCGGGCGAGGTTCGATTCGTCTCATCTTGTAGGGTGCTACGGCGGCGGATTGGAAGGACCCGTCTGGATACACACTTCCGAGTACGACCGACTCTTCATTGAGGCGAAGAGTCCACTGGTTCCCTGACGCCGAACGGGCCCCTGCCCGATCGAGCAGTTGATCCATCATCTTTGTCGTCAACGGATGTTCGAGTCCACTCGGATCCGCAAGCATCAGTGGTCCATCGTCGGACCGCCGCAACACTTCTAG
>CAYTSW010000069.1:0-14104 GCA_964440605.1 uncultured Phycisphaeraceae bacterium
CGAAGGGCTCTGACACACGATCAACGCCGAGCCACGCAGACGCGTCACGTCCACCGCCTCGGCGTTGAAGAGCGGCTCATCACCCACGTTGATGAAGAAGTCCCGCGGATAGACGGGGTCATCGAAGCGAACCCCGATCTCGTGCAGGTGATCGCGCTTGTGCGCACACCGCGCGACGCGACCGCGCATCGTCCGCGCCCGGCCGTTGACAGCGCGCATCGTTACGAAGCAAGGCGTCCCCACGTGGATGAACCCGCCGTAGAACGCCCCGACGCCGTCCGCCGAGAGGTTCCGCGGCGCGACGACGAGGTTGCGCCGGTTCCCACCCTTGTCCGTGAGCGTGATGATCGCGCGTTGCTGCTGCATCGCCCAACGGTGCGACGAGCGCACGGACCGCTCGTCCGCGTCGCCGACACCCGCGTCGGCCAGCAGTTCCTCCAGCTCGGCCTGCGTCAGCCGGAGCGTGTTGACAATCGAACTCAGGTCCATTTTCCCGTGATCCTCCTCGGGCCGCGTCCGTCTCCGGGGCGGCGCGACGTGCCAGGGCGATCACCGACCGCGTCCGCGTCCCGAACGCGCGCGGGGCTGATGTGACATCGTCCAACGACCCCAACACAGGCCCTGCACATCGCCCGCGCGATCGTTACCGGGCGTGCTCAGCAGCGCCTCGATCTCCTCACACGCCAGGCGCGGGCTGTCGCAGATTACTTGGGTAGACACGCCGAACGCCCTCCTTCGGAGAGCGTCTCATCGGACGCAGCGGGCGGCATCCCCACCGGCCCGCCGCCTCGCTCGGCGTGATTGTCTTCTCGGACCGGCGCGGGCCGTTACGCCATCGCCATCGAGTCCTTGACGCCCAGCGTCGCGTAGATCTCCCGCGTCGCCGAGCTCTTGTTGAGCGTGTACAGGTGAATGCCCCGGACCTCGTTGTCGAGCAGGTCGCGGCACTGCTCGGTCGCCCAATGGACGCCCACACGCGTCACCGCGTCTTTGGCTTCCTTCGAGTCCGGGTTGTCGTAGCTGTTGAGCGAACGCTCGATGGACCGCAGCAGCGCCGCGGGGAACCGCGCACCGGCGGCAAGGTCCCCCATGCGACGCATGCCGCTCGCCGAGGTGATGGGCATGATGCCCGCGACGATCGGCACGTTGATCCCCGCCAGCTCGCAGCGCTCGCGGAAGTCGTACAAGTCGCGATTGTCGAAGAAGAGCTGCGTCACGATGCAGTCGGCACCCGCGTCCACCTTCGCCTTGAGGTGGTCGATCTCCTCCAGGCGGTTGGTCGTCGCCGGGTGCCCCTCGGGGAAGCCGGCGACCGCGATGCCGAAGCCGCGCGGGTCGGCGATGTCCTTGCCCGCCTCGCGCTCCTTGAACGTCCGGATGTAGTCCACGAGTTCGGTCGCGTAGCGGAAGGCGTCCTTCGTGCGGTCGTAGTTGGGCATGTGCCTGGGCGGGTCGCCGCCCAGGGCGAGGATGTTGGACACTCCCGCCTGCACGTACCGCTCGAGGATGTCGTAGATCTCCGCCTCGGTGTGCCCGACGCACGTCAGGTGCGGCATCGCGTCGAGGCTCGTCTCCTTTTTGATCTTGACGACGATCTCGTGGGTGAGCTCGCGCGTGCCGCCTCCCGCGCCGTAGGTCACGCTGACCCAGGCGGGCTTGAGGGGGTCGAGCTGCGCGATGTTCTCGTAGAGCGACGCCGCCGACTTCTCGGTCTTGGGCGGGAAGAACTCGAACGAAAAAGTCGTAGCGCGTTCGGCGAAGACGTCCTGTACGTGCATGCGTGCGACCCTCGGGGCGATTGGCGGTGTTGCGTCGTGCCTGTCTGCGAAAGCGCCGCCCGCGCGTCTCCGCGCGGGCGGCGTGGTCGGTCATCGATCAACAGCCGCTTAGTAGCGGTAGTGATCGGGCTTGTAGGGACCGTCCACCGGCACGCCGATGTAGTCCGCCTGCTCCTTCGACATCTTGGTGAGCTTGGCGCCCAGCTTGTCCAGGTGCAGGAGCGCGACCTTCTCGTCCAGGTGCTTGGGCAGCACGCGCACGGACTTGTCGTACGCCTCGGCGTTCTGCCACAGCTCGACCTGAGCGATCGTCTGGTTCGTGAAGCTATTGGACATCACGAACGAGGGGTGGCCCGTCGCGCAGCCAAGGTTCATCAGGCGACCCTCGGCGAGGATGATCACCGAGTGCGGCTTGCAGCCGGCCGACTCCTTGAAGCGAAACTCGTGCACCTGATCCTTGATCTTGATCTTCTCGACGTGGCCCTGCTTGACGAGGTCCTCCAGCTTGTACATCTGGATCTCGTTGTCGAAGTGGCCGATGTTCGCGATGATCGCGTTGTGCTTCATCCGCTTCATGTGATCGACGGTGATGATGTCTTTGTTGCCCGTCGACGTGATGAAGAGGTCGGCCTTCTCCACCTCGTCCTCGAGCGTCACCACCTCGAGCCCTTCCATGCACGCCTGGAGCGCGCAGATCGGGTCGATCTCCGTCACCTTCACGCGGCACTTCTGACCGAGCAGCGAGCCGACCGAGCCCTTGCCCACGTCGCCGAAGCCGCACATCACCGCGACCTTGCCCGAAAGCATCGTGTCCGTCGCGCGGTTGAGACCGTCGATCAGCGAGTGGCGGCAGCCGTACACGTTGTCGAACTTGCTCTTGGTCACCGCATCGTTCACGTTGATCGCGGGGAAGAGCAGCTCGCCCGACTCGGCCATCTGGTACAAACGGTGCACACCCGTCGTCGTCTCTTCCGAGACGCCGCGGATGTGCGGGATCATCGGACGCCAGAAGTTGCCGTCCTCCTGCACCTTGTCACGCAGGATGGCGTAAACGATCTTCAACTCGGGGTTGTCCGTCGAGTCCGGATCGGGCAGGGTGCCGTCCTTCTCGTACGCCTCTTCGGCCTTGACGCCCTCGTGGATCAGCAGCGTCGCGTCGCCGCCGTCATCGACGATGATGTACGGGCCTTGCGAGCCGTTCTCGTCCTTCGGGAACGTCAGCGCCTGGAGCGTGCACCACCAGTACTCCTCCAGCGTCTCGCCCTTCCAGGCGAAGACGGGCGAGCCGGGCTTCTTCTGCTCGGGGCGTCCCTCGATGACCGCGGCCGCCGCGTGATCCTGCGTCGAGAAGATGTTGCACGACGCCCAGCGCACGTCGGCGCCGAGGTCCTGCAGCGTCTCGATGAGCACCGCGGTCTGGATCGTCATGTGCAGCGAACCCGTGATCCGCGCACCCTTGAGCGGTTGCTTGGCGCCGTACTCCTCGCGGCAGGCGACCAAGCCGGGCATCTCCGTCTCGGCGATCTCGATCTCCTTGCGCCCGTACGCGATCGTCTCGGGCGAGAGATCCTTCACCTTGTGCTCGAGAGCGCCCGAGAGGGGCAGCCCCGTGTGCATGAAGGTCGTGGTCGTAGCTGTCGTCACTGGCTTCTCCTTCTGTCGTCGTTGATCCGATGAGAATTTCCGGCGCGGACGTCGGCCCGCGCGGGAAAAAAACAAGTTGTTCCAATCAGCACCGCACGCCGTCAGGCACGCGAGCCGCGCTATCGAGCCGCCACCGGCACCCGGCCGACCGCGACGAACAGCCCCGGCCCCTTGGCCTCGGGTGTCGTCGGGAGCGGTGTGCAGGCCACGTCCTCCAAACCTACGCCGACCAGCATGTCCGCCGCTTCGCCGGGCGCGAACCCGAGATGCTCGTGCCCCATCAGGCGCGGGTATTCCGCACGATCGTGCTCATACATGTCCACCACAAGAACCGGCCCGCCCGGCTTGACCACCCGCACCATTTCGTTCAGCACGCGCCGCGGCTCCGCAACGTGGTGCAGCACCAGAAACGCCGTCGCCGCATCCGCCGCGTCGTCATCCATCGGCACGCCGTCCGCGTCCGCCGTCACGAACCGGATGTTGTCGTAATCATCGAGCCGTTTCTGCGCCGCATCGAGCATCGGCTCAGACTGATCGATGCACACCACCTCGCGGACATATCGCGCGAGGTGCTCCGCGACATTGCCCGTCCCCGACCCAAAGTCCGCGAGCACCCAGTGTCGCGGCAGGAAAGCCAGCAGCGCGTGAGCCGTGAACCGGTCGCCGAAGAGGTCGTGCCGCAACGCATCCCAGTCGCCGGCGAGGCGCCCGAAGAAGGCAGCGGTATCTGTCCGCCGTGCGGCGACTACCAGCCGGAGCCGGCGCCCGTCCTCCTCGGCCGTGGCGTCGCTCGTCGAGTGGTCCCGCACCGCCTGCCACAAAGCCCGCGCATCATCCGCCAGATCGTCCAGCGTCAGCCGGTACAGCGAAGCCGTTCCTTCCGACCGTTTGACCAGCCACCCCGCGGCGTGCAGATGTTTGAGATGCCGACTGACCGTCGACTGGGCACTCTGCACCACCTGCGCGATCTCTCCCACCGAGAGCTCCTCGAGCTCGAGGATTCGGCACAACCGCAAACGCAGTGGGTCGCTCAGCGCGTCCAGCCGTTGGGCGATCGGAATGGAGAGGGGCGTATGTTTCATCCGTCTATGCGGATGAATGGTAGAAGGGCCGGGCGAGGGCGTCAAACCTCCCGCAGAGTCGATCTGCGGCTTCATCGAGCGTTACCGGGCCGCCCGCTGCTCCAGCGGCACCAGCTCGAACGTCGGCCCTGCGACGCGGTCGTACGCCCGGATGCCCTCGATCGCTCGGTCGCTGGTCGGGTCGAGGTACAACGCCATGCGATAGCGGTCCAGAGCCCGCTCGTCGTCGCCGATGCGGCGGTACAGGTCGGCCAGGGCCAACTGGTACTGAATAGACTCCCCCCGATCCAGGCGGGCGCCGGTCAGCAGGGCCTGCTCCGCGTTGTCGGCGTCGCCGGCGAGCGCGAGGAACGTCCCCAGCCGGAGCCAGTCCGCGGCGTCGCCCGACGCCTCGGCCTCCACGCGCAGCTCGCGGGCCATCGACTCCACATCACCCGAACGCAGCATCGCCTCGGCGAGCAGATCCAACACACGCGGGTTCTCCGGCTGCACCGCCCACACCGCCTCGAGGTGCTCACGCGCCTCCGCGGGCCGGTCCAGCTCGAGCAACTGCTCCGCCAGCTTCAGGCGTACCTGCCACTTCTCCGGGCGGCGATGGACCACTTCCTGGTACTCGCGCACCGCCAGTTCGCGATCGCCGAGCATCACCGCCCGGTCGCCGGCGGCCTCGACGCGGAAGGTCGGACGCTCACTGGCACAGCCTGCGAGGACCGTCGCAACAAGCATCACCATGATCAGTGGGGCGAGACGGGCAAGGTGGGGGGACATCGGCGTTGCCTTTCCGTTCAACAATGCTCTGGGAGCGCCATGTTAGCGATCACGCGCCGCCGGGCTCGCGTTCACTTACTCTCGGCGGTCCCGACGACGCCCAGGACGATGCGATATGCGTTCGAGTACAGCACACACCGATCACGAGGCCCACGCCGAGGCGGAACAGCGAGTGACGCTGCGCGAGCCGGTGCCCTGGGTGCTGCTGCGCCACGACACCGAAGACGGCGCGCATCACTTCGACCTCATGATCGCCCGACGCCCCGACACGAGGGACCCCGACGAGCGTGCGCTGGTCACCTTTCGCCTCGATCGCGCGTTGCGTGACCAGCCGAGGTCGTTTCGAGCCGATCGCATAGCGGACCACCGCGCGGTCTACCTGACGCGTGAAGGCCCGATCGGCGGCGGTCGCGGCTCGGTCGCCCGCATCGAGGCGGGGACCGCCCGATGGCTGACGCGGTCGGACGATGCGCTCGTCGTCGATTTAGACTGGGGCGATGGCCCTTGCCGATTGGAGGGAGCGCGACGCTCCATCGCCGATGGAAGTGACGGCGATTGCTGGATCTTTGCACGGCAGGAGGGCTAGCCCCTCCGGAAAGGACTCGGGGAGAAGCAGGCGTTCATGTGCGGGTTTGTCGGCATCGCGACCGCGGGCGGTGCGCCCCATGCGCTCTCCATGGAGCGCCTGCGACGCCTGCGCGATGACCTCGCCCATCGCGGCCCCGACGACTCGGGCGAGTGGGGCAACCAAGACGTGCTCCTCGCCCACGCCCGCCTGGCCGTCATCGATCCCGGGCCCGCCGGGCACCAGCCGATGCACACGCCCCCCGAGCGTGACACGGGCGAGCCGCGCTTCACCGGCGTCTACAACGGGATGCTGTACAACGACGCGGAGCTGCGCAGCGAGTTGGCCGCGCGCGGCGTGACCTGCCGCGTCGCCTGCGACACCGAGACCGTCGTGCGCAGCTTCGCGGCCCTGGGGACGGAGAGCTTCTGGCGTCTGCGCGGGATGTTCGCCGCCGCCTTCTACGACGCCCGCGAACGCGCCGTCACCCTCGTGCGCGACCCGCTGGGCATCAAGCCGCTCTACTACGCCGTCGCCGACAACCAGTTGATCTTCGCCAGCGAGCCGCACGTCGTCGCACGGCATCCCGCGGTTGGCACTCGCATCAACCGGCGCATGGTCAGCGCCTATCTGACGACGATCCGCACCGTCCTCGGCGAGGAGACGCTGTACGAAGGCGTCCGCGCGCTACGTCCGGGGCACTACGCCGTGTGGCGCTGCGCCGAGGCGGATGGCGGGCTCGAAGTGCACCGCTGGTGGGGCGGAGCGCGGGCCGAGCGCGAGTCGCTGCCGGCCGAGCAGCGCGAGCGCCTGACCAACCGTGTGCGCACGACGGTCGCGGACTCGGTGGCGCGTCACCTGCGCGCCGATGTGCCCACGTGCGCCCTGCTCTCGGGCGGGCTCGACTCCTCGATCATCGTCTCGCAGGCGGTGCGCTGGCACGACCGGTTGCGGACCTACGCCGCCGGACCGCCCGACATCGAGCCGGGCACCGACCTCGATCACGCCGCCCGCGTCGCGGAGCACTTCGGCACGCGCCATGCCGTCGCGACCATCGACCGCGAACGCTTCTCGCGCGACTGGCCCGACATGATCGCGCGGCAGAAGCTGCCCCTGAGCACGCCCAACGAGGTCGCGATCCACGCCGTTGCTTCGCGTCTGCGCGAGGATGGGTGCAAGGTGACGCTCTCGGGCGAAGGCGCCGACGAACTCTTCGGCGGGTACGACCAGCCGCTGCTCGCCGCCCGGCGCTTCCACCGGGCCCACGCCGTGCACGAGCACCCGGGCGTCTTCGAGCTGACCAACGCCGCCTGGATCCCGAGCGAGTCCAAGGGCGGCCTGTTGCGTCCCGACGTGTGGGCCGAACTCGACGACGACGCCTGGCTGCGGCATGTCTACGAGACCGAGTTCGACGAAGCGGTCGACGAGGCGGGCGAGAACGCCAGCGTCGACCGCTTGCAGGCCCATCTCCGCTTCCAGCGGCGGATCAACCTGACCGGGCTGTTGCAGCGCCTCGACAGCGCGACGATGCTCGCCTCCGTCGAGGGCCGCACGCCGATCGCGGATGTTGCCGTCGCCTCGCTCGCCGAGTCGCTGCCCATGACGCTGAAGTTCCAGGCGAGCGACGACGCCGAGACGGTGCGCACGAAGGTCGCGTTGCGCGAAGCGTTCCGCCCGGTGCTCCCCGAGCACGTGGTCGAGCGCCCGAAGGCGAGCTTCCCGCTGCCCTTCACACGCTGGATGGACGGGCACGAGGACATCGTCCGCCACTCGTGGCTGCTGCGCGAGGTGCTCACCGGACCAGCAATCGAAGCGATCGCCCGGACGCCCAACCGCGCCTGGAACGCGGCGTGGCCCGTGATCAACCTCGCGTACTGGGGCGAGGCGCTGCGGGGGTTGGAGCCGGTGTGACCGTCAGAGATCGGGCTTGACACCCGTCGAGCCGCGGCTTGTCCGGCACGCCGTGCTCCCCGATGTGATCGTCGCGGTTGATCTTGATTGAACGAGTCATCGTGAGAAGCGGGCGGTTGGGAGCACGGGTTGCCGCTGCGTGGTCAACCTGTGGCACTTTTGTGAAGCGGTCCCGGGCGCATTACGCCGCGCGCTGGAGCAATTCGCGCGTGCGACTGCGCAGCGCCCATGCCAGCCCGGAGATCGCCAGCGCCGCGAACGCCAGGCCGAACCCGCGCGATGGGAAACACGCCAGCGTCAGCAGCGGGGCAAGCACCACGACGACACCCGCGGCTTCCGCTAGCGTCTCGCTGCCAGCCAAACGTCCGAGCTTGCGGATGAGCAGGATGCTCGCGATGGCGTGCGACGCGGTCGCGACGAGAAAGACCAGCGCGACGCCGGCGATCAACGACTCCGTGCCGCCCGCGAGCTGGCCGGCGCAGACGAGCGTGAGCGCCGCGAGGAGCGTCGCCGCGGTTGCGCGTGTCGCGGCTCCGGTATGCACCGGCGTCACATGCCGGTCGTCGGGGGTCGCCAGGAACCACGCGCCCACCGCGTGCGCAACGATCGACAGCACCAATCCCGCGTACACCGTCCATTCAGGCAGCCCGGCGATGACGAGCGTCGGCCGGCTGAAGAGGTCGCCGAGGATCAGCGAGCTTGCCGCGACGCCAACGCCCGCGATCATCACGATCGTCGCGCCCCACACCATCCGACGAAGCGTGCGCGGGTGGGCGCGTTCGAGCGGGGCGTGGTCGCGGTGAAGGCTGACGAAGATGTTGAGCCCGCACTCCGGACACACGCCGTCGGCAGCGAGGCCGGTGAGGTCGTAGCCGCAGGTGAGGCAGCGCGGGCCGCCTTCGAGGGGCATATTCAGGGGACCAGTTCGACGACGGGCGCGCTCAGCTCGCGCTGCGAGCCGTCGCGTTCGACGAGCATCGTCAGCCGATCGGAAGACTCGACGATTTCGCGCCACGTGCCGCACCCGAGTTCCGGGATCGGCAGCCCGTTCACGCCGACGACGACGTCGCCGGCGCGGAGCCCGCCGACGTTTCGGGGCTGGAAGACCTCGATGATGCGCCACTCGTCGGCCTGCCGCTCGAAGCCGACCGCGACGCCGCGCTTGGCGACGAAGCGCTTGCCCTCGGCGCCGGGCTCGCCCTTGAAGACGAAGCGCACGAGCCGGGCGCGTTGGTCGATGCTGATGATGAAGCGCTCCATCGTGTCGGTGCCGAGCTTGGCCGAGCCGTTGGTCGGGGCGAAGAGCATGCCCTCGAAGGTGTGCGTACCGATGGTCACGTCGTCCGCGAGGCGGCCCTGCTCCAAGATCTCTGTGCCCGTGATGGTCGCCGAGGCGCCGACGGGTTGCGGCTGGGTTGCTACGCCGTACCGCTCCCACTCGGGCAGCGCGAGCGCGGTGGCGCCCGCCGAGTCGATCAGCACGTCAAGATCGCGCTCGCCGATCTGAATGGTGACGAACGGGTCCTGCCCGTTGGGCGCGAGCTTCATCTGCAACAGCTCGCCGAAGGGCTTGTTGGAGAGCGTGTCCTCGGCGAGGCGCACCTCGCGGGCCGGGTAGTCGAGCGTGAGCACGTAGTCATGGAACGTGCGCACGCCCATGATGCCGGCGATCGGCTCGCCCAGCGCGCCGGAGATGCCCGAGAGGTCGAGCAGGATCGTTTCGAAGCTCTCAAAGGCGAACGGCCCGGAGGACATGGACT
This sequence comes from uncultured Phycisphaeraceae bacterium, assembly GCA_964440605.1. Lineage (GTDB taxonomy): Bacteria > Planctomycetota > Phycisphaerae > Phycisphaerales > UBA1924 > CAYTSW01. Next base: position 9,509 of record CAYTSW010000069.1, read on the forward strand.
CGACGTAGAACTGCCGAACGTCCTCGATCACGCCGCCCTCGGCGCCGACGACTTCCTCCTGCCGCTCCTCGATGAGGTAGCCCGGCATGCGCTGGGCGAAGGATGAGTCGAGCACCGTCGTCGTCGCGCCGGTGTCGAGGAACATGGGGAACGGCCCCTGGCCGTTGATCATCACGTCGACGATGAAGTACCTGCCGCACATCCGGCCGGGCAGCGTCGCCTCAAGCGTCGTGGCGCCGATATCGACCGCCGGGTCGATGAACGATCGCGCCGGCGCGCGGTCGGGCGTCATCGCGGGGCGCTGGCACCCGGCGAGCGCGGCGACCATCGTCAACGTCAGCGCCGCCGCCGTCGTCTTCGCGTTCATCATCCGCCTCCTCCCCGCCCCGCAAGAACCCCGGCTTACTTGTCGACCGGCACCAGATCCACGACCACCGGCAGGTGATCCGAAGCATACCCGGCGGGGGGATCGGTGCTGCGCCAGTCGGCCCCCTCGGGGCGGACCGGCGTGCTCGCGACGAACGCCGAGCCGGGCACGACCTCTCGCGCCATGGCCTCGTTGACGAACACGAAGTCGATTCGTCGACCGCTCTCGTGCGTCACCAGTTCATTCCGCTCGCGGTCGCCCTCGGTCGGAAAGACGTCCTGAAAGCCCGTGCTGAAGTACATCTCGACCGACTCGTCGCCCAGCTTCGCGTTGAAGTCGCCCAGCACCGCGATGTTGCGCTCCGGATCGTCGGCCTTCATCTCGGCGATGATCGCGTTGAGGGCTTTGGCCTCGGCCTCGCGCCAATAGTCGTTGTAGCGCCCCGACTTGTGGTGCACGACGAAGACCGTCAACTCGTACGCCTCGTCGTTACCGCGCGCGCCGGCGGGGACTTCGATCGTCGCCATGATCGGCGAGCGGCGCCAGAGCAGCGGCTCTCCGGCGTACCAGTTCTCGCGGTCGCCGTACATCGCCGGGTGCACGCCGCCCAGCTCGCGGTGCGGCCAAACGCGCACTTCCTTGATCGGGAAGCGGCTGATGACCGCCTGCTCGATGCCGCGCTCCTGACCGACGTCGATCGAAGCGACATGCTCGTAACCCATGCCCTCGAGGTGCTCTTCGCGGAACTTGATCAGCGCGTCGTACGACTCGATCTCCTGGAGGCCGACGATGTCGGCGTCGATCTCGCGCATGATCGCGGCCGCTGCGACGCACTGCTCCCGCGGCTTGGCGCGCACCGTCTTGTCGTACGAGAAGCAGTCGTCCTGCCGGCCTTCGAGCGCCGGGTCGTCGACGTCATCGAAGAGGTTCAGCACGTTGTAGCTCGCCAGGCGGACGGCGTTGTCGGCTTTGGCGGGCGTCTCCTTGGAGCCGATCCACTCCTCGGCGACCGCGTGGCCGCAACCCATCACGAGGCAGAGGCCGGCGGCCATCACGGTTCGCATCACGCCGCCCAGGCGGCACCCCACAGCAGTCGCGGGCATCGGCCCCTCCTGTTCATCGCGGGAACCCGCCCGCGGGTCATTCGTCCAAAGGTTCACGAGCGCCGCCCGGCCGATCCGGAAGATCACGGGAACACCAGCGGGCGGCACGGCGTCGATTATACGGACACCGCACAACCCGGATCCGCCCCCCACTTCCACCCGGGCGCACATCACCGCTTCGCCCGTCTTGCCCCATCCGCCGGGCCGATCCGATCCTTCAACAGCACGATATCGACGTGCACCCCCTCACAGGGAGGCCGAGGACACGCCATGATCGCACCGACCACTCCAGCCCCTCGCCCGAGCCGCGCCGGCCGCGCCGCGGTGGTGCTCACGGCCGCCGGCGGATTGCTGGCGCTCAGCGGCTGCGCGGGCCGCTTCGCCGCCGAGCGCGCGTCCATCGAGCACCGGCCCTTCCTCGTCTCCGCGTCGACTCCGCCGAGTGACGCGCCCGTGGCGGTCGTGAACGCTTCGGAACGCTGAACCTCGAACACGCGTGTTCCGGCGGTGCCCGGACCCCCGTAGCATGCCGGTGACCCCCACCCGCTGCGAGGAGCCCGCCGTGCCGCCACGCGCCTTCGAGGAGACGATCCACACCGAGTTCAAGGACCGCCTCAGCTACGGCGGGTACCTCAAGCTCGACCAGATCCTCTCCGCCCAGATCCCCGTCTCCACCTCCAAGCATCACGACGAGATGCTCTTCATCATCCAGCACCAGACCTCCGAGCTCTGGATGAAGCTCATCATCCACGAACTCCGCGCCGCGATGGCGATGGTCGCAGGCGACGAGCTCGAGCCGGCGTTCAAGATCCTCGCCCGCGTCAAGCACATCCAGAGCCAGCTCTACAACCAGTGGGCCGTCCTTGCGACGCTCACCCCCAGCGAGTACATGCAGTTCCGCTCCGACCTGGGCCACGCCAGCGGCTTCCAATCGTTCCAGTACCGCGAGATCGAGTTCCTCCTGGGCAATAAGGACGCCAGCAGCCTGCGCGTCTTCACCGATCAGCCCGAACTCCACCAGCGCCTGGCCGACACCCTCGCCTCGCCCTCGCTCTACGACGAGTTCATCCGCTGGCTGAGCCGGCGGCGCGGCGACGTGCCCGCTGAAGCCGCCGACCGCGACTGGACGAAGCCCTATGAGCCGCACCCCGGCCTCATGCCCGTTTTCAAGGACATCTACGAGCACCCCGACGACCACTGGGACGCCTACGAGATGTGCGAGAAGCTCGTGGACATCGAAGAGTCCTTCGCGCTCTGGCGCTTCCGTCACCTCAAGACCGTCGAACGCATCATCGGCTTCAAACGGGGCACTGGCGGCTCCTCGGGCGTACCCTTCCTCCGAGCCGCCATCGACACGCGGCTCTTCCCCGAACTCTGGGACGTCCGCACGGAGATCGGCACATGACCCCCCTACCGCCCCCGCCTCACGCCGCGGCTACCCTCAGAGATGCGGTCGCTCGGCTCGAGATTCCTGAAGACATCGCGGACGCTGTTTCGGCGCTTGGCGATGGGCCGCTGACGGACGACGGGCTTGCGGCGCATATCCGCCCGCGCTTTTCGCGTGTGCTCGAGCGCGACGAGATCTATCTGGCAAATCACTCGCTCGGCCGCCCGCTCGACCGCACCAACGACGACGTGCGCGAGGCGATGGACCTCTGGTACGCCGACATGGACGGCGCGTGGGAGGCGTGGCTGAAGGAGATTGAGCTGTACCGCGCCCGCTGGGCCGCGATGATCGGCGCGTCCCGGCCCGACTGCGTCGTGCCCAAAACCAACGCGGGCCAGGGCCTGCGGGCGATCCTCAACGCCCTGCCCGTGGACCGCCCGCGCGTCGTCGCGACACGCGGCGAGTTTGACTCGATGGACGTCATCCTCAAGACGTACCAGCATCGCAGCCGAGCCGAAGTGCGCTGGGTCGAGCCCGACGCCGAGGGACTGTTCCACGCCGATGACGTCATCGGCGCCATCACCGACGAGACGGACCTTGTGCTCGTCAGCCAGGTCTACTTCGTGACGGGCCAGTTGCTCGAGGGTCTGGAGCGCATCATCGAAGCTGCGCACGACCGCGGTGCGCTGGTTGTCGTCGACACGTACCACTCCGCCGGCGTGATGCCCGTCGACATGGCGGCGTTGGACGCCGACTTCGCCGTGGGCGGCGCGTACAAGTACGTGCGCGGCGGCGCAGGCGCCTGCTGGCTGATGATCCACCCACGCCACCTCGACGCCGAGCCGCGTGCACTCGTCACCCTCGACACCGGCTGGTTCGCCAAGGAAAACGTCTTCGCCTACGAGCGGCACGACCCGCCCCGGTTCGGGGCGGGCGGCGACGCCTGGCTCGAGTCCACACCCCCCATCCTCACCGCCTACCAGGCCCGCTCCGGGCTGTGTCTGACCCTCGCCCTCGGCCTCGACCGCCTGCGGGCGCACAACCTTTGCCAGCAAAGCCGCCTCAACGACTACCTCACCGAGGCCGGCGTCCCGACCCGCACGCTCGACCCGCGCGGCGCGTACTTGCTGATCCCCACCAACGACGCCCAAGCGCTCTGTGCGGCGCTGAAACACGCCGGCGTGAACACCGACGCCCGCGGCCCCTACGTCCGCCTCTGTCCCGACATCCTCACGACCGACGACGAGCTCCGCGATGCAGCCATGCGCATCGCGAAAGTGATGAACTGAGCAAAGCGTGCCACTGACCTGGCTCTCCAGGTCAGTGCTTCAGCGTCCGACGCACAAGGCCACCAGGCTCGCGCCCGGGGCTCGCTTGCGCTTCTGCTCGCTCAGGCAACCGCAGAAGCGCGATTCTCGGCCCCGGCATGAGCGTGGACGGGTTCGCCGTTCGGCGCGACCCGTCGTCGGATGCCGCTGGCGGTCTGCCGCATCTTGCTAGCGGTGGTGCGTGGGATGTCGAGGTGAGCCGCCTCGCGGGTCAGCTCGTCGGCCATCCACAGCGCCACCGCCCGTCGCGTCCCGCCGCCCAGGCCCAACTCGACGCGCTTGGCGTCGTGCTCGGCCATCTGGAGAAGGACGCGGGCGTATGCCTCGTCGTGCTCTTTGCTCATGTCTCGCTCCCGTCACCCGGCGGGCAGAGCGGCCGGGTCTTACTCCGCTGGGAGACTGCGATCGGGG
>CAYTSW010000070.1:0-13701 GCA_964440605.1 uncultured Phycisphaeraceae bacterium
GGGTTGCGGGGCGGGCGTGGGTTGCGGTTGGGCGGGCGGGGGCGCGGTAGGCTGATGGTGTGGAGTTGACGACGCTTCGGCAGTTCACAGCGCTCGCGCGCGTCGGGCATATGGGGCGGGCGGCGGAACTGGTGGGCGTGTCGCAGCCGGCGCTGTCGGCGATGGTCAAGAAGCTCGAGGCGGAGCTGGCGACGGCGCTGTTCCATCGCACGGGCAAGGGAGTGGAGCTCACGGAAGCCGGGCGGGTGTTTCTCGATCACGCGGAGGCGGCGCTGCGCTCGGTCGAGGCCGGAACGGGAGCGGTGCGCGAGTTGATGGGCCTCGAGCGCGGGCGGGTGCGGATCGGTGGGGGGGCGACGGCGGTGGGGGCGCTGCTGCCGCCGGCGGTGCGGGCGTTTCGTGAGCGGCATCCGGGGGTGCGGTTCTATGTGCGCGAGGCCGGTTCGCGGGCGGTGGCGTCGGCGGTGACGAGCGGCGAGCTGGATTTGGGGGTGGTGACGCTGCCGTTGGGCGGGGCGGCGGAGCGGGACGTGCTGACGGTGCCGCTGGCGGCGGACGAGTTTCGGTTGGTCGTGCCGGCGGGGCACGCACTGGAGGGGCGCAAGACGTTCCGCTGGGCGGATCTGCGGGGCGAGGCGGTGGTGGCGTTCGAGGCCGGGTCGGCGGTGCGGGGGGTGATCGATGGAGCGGCTCGCGAGGCGGGCGTGGAGCTGGACGTGGCGATGGAGCTGCGGTCGATCGGGTCGATCCGGCGGATGGTGGCGGCGGGGGTGGGCGTGGGCTTCGTCAGCCGGTACGGCCTGCAAGCGGGCGAGGGGCTGCGGTGCCGGGACGGGAAGCTGGTGCGCCAGCTCGCGATCGTTCGGGCTTCGGACCGGGTGCCGAGCGCGGCGGCGTCGGCGTTCGAGCGGGAGCTGCTGGCGGTGGCGCAGCGTCGGCCGGCAGATACTGATCAAATAGATTGATCAAAGTGGTGACTATTATTGATTGGAATGATGATGCGGTTGGGGCGATGATGGTGGTGTTCCGGGAGTAGGCGAGAGAGCGTCCCGCGCGTGAAGCGGGCGCGGCGGATTCCGTAGGACCTCTGGAGGCGACCATGGCGAGCAACCCCTTCAACAGCCGCAAGACCCTGAGCGTGGGCGGCGAGACATACACGTACTACGACCTCGGCGCGTTGGTCGAGCAGAAGGTCGGTGACGTCGCGACGTTGCCCTACAGCATCAAGGTGCTGCTGGAGGCGATGCTGCGAAACCTCGACGGCTTCACCATCACGCAGGACGACGTCGTGGGGCTGGCGAACTGGAACGCGACGAACGTGGACCGCGTGGAGCTGCCCTTCAAGCCGGGGCGCGTGGTGCTGCAGGACTTCACGGGCGTGCCGTGCGTGGTGGACCTGGCGGCGATGCGGGATGCGATGAAGCGATTGGGCGGCGACGCCTCGCTGATCAACCCGGACGTGCCGTGCGATCTGGTGATCGATCACTCGGTGCAGGTCGATGACTTTGCGACGCGGGTGTCACTGACGATCAACGCGCAGAAAGAGTTCGAGCGGAACAACGAGCGGTACACGTTCCTGAAGTGGGGGCAGGAGTCGCTGGACAACTTCCGTGTCGTGCCGCCGGCGACGGGGATCGTGCACCAGGTGAACCTCGAGTATCTGGCGCGCGGGTGCATGGCGCAGACGGTGGATGGCGAGCGCCAGGTCTTCCCGGACTCGCTGGTGGGGACCGACAGCCACACGACGATGATCAACGCGCTGGGCGTGCTGGGCTGGGGCGTGGGGGGCATCGAGGCCGAGGCGGTGATGCTGGGCCAGCCGGTGTACATGCTGACGCCCGAGGTGGTGGGCTTCAAGCTGAGCGGTCGGCTGCGCGAGGGTGTGACGGCGACGGACCTGGTGCTGACGGTGACGGAGATGCTGCGCAAGCACGGCGTCGTCGAGAAGTTCGTGGAGTTCTTCGGGCCGGGGATGGCCGAGCTCTCGATCCCGGACCGCGGGACGATCGCGAACATGGCGCCGGAGTATGGCGCAACGTGCGGCTTCTTCCCGATCGACGCCAAGACGATCGACTACCTGCGCTTCACGGGCAAGAGCGAGGACGAGGTGCAGCTCGCGGAGCAGTGGGCGAAGGCGAGCGGGTTCTACTGGACGCCGAACGATCCCGAGCCGCGATTCTCGGCCACGCTCGAGCTGGATCTCGAGGATGTGCAGCCATCGCTGGCGGGCCCGAAGCGGCCTCAGGACCGCATCGAGCTCAAGGACATGAAGCGCGAGTTCCAGGCGGCGCTCAACCGGGAGCCGGGGCCCAACGGTCTGGCGGTGCCGAAGGACCAGACGAAGAACACCGGGACGGTGAAGCATGTGACCGAGCGCCCGGGCGAGACGCCGGGGACGGAGTCGCAGATCACGCACGGCGCCGTGGTGATCGCGGCGATCACAAGCTGCACGAACACGAGCAACCCGGACGTGCTGGTGGCGGCGGGCCTGGTGGCGCGCAAGGCGCACGCGCTGGGCCTGACGCGCAAGCCGTGGGTGAAGACGTCGCTGGCGCCGGGGTCGAAGGTGGTGACGAGCTACCTCGACAAGGCGGAGCTGACGGACGATCTGGATGCGCTGGGGTTCAACCTGGTGGGCTACGGGTGCACGACGTGCATCGGCAACTCGGGCCCGCTGCCGCCGGAGATCGAGGCGGCGATCGAAGAAGGGGACCTGGCGGTGGCTTCGGTGCTCTCGGGCAACCGGAACTTCGAGGGTCGCGTGCACCCGAAGGTGCGTGCGAACTACCTGGCGAGCCCGCCGCTGGTCGTGGCTTACGCGCTGGCGGGGACGGTGGAGATCGATCTTCAGAAAGATGTGATCGCGCAGACGCCCGACGGGAAGGACGTGTACCTGAAGGACATCTGGCCGACGAACCAGGAGGTGCGTGATCTGGTGAAGGTGTGCGTGACGCCGGAGCAGTTCCGCGAGCGGTACGCGAACGTGTTTAGCGAGAACGAGACGTGGAACGAAGTTCCGGTGTCGTCGAGCGAGCTGTACCCCTGGGAGGAGAAGAGCACGTACATCCAGAACCCGCCCTTCTTCGAGGAGATGGGCGAGGAGGCGCCGGGCTTCGAGCCGATCGAGGGTGCGCGGGCGTTGGCGTACCTGGGCGACTCGGTGACGACGGACCACATCTCGCCGGCGGGGCGGATCGAGCCCGAGACGCCGGCGGGTCAGTACCTGATCGAGCACGGCGTGACGAAGGCGATGTTCAACAGCTTCGGCTCACGCCGCGGCAACGACCGGGTGATGACGCGGGGCACGTTCGCGAACGTGCGCGTGCGCAACGGGCTGGCGCGGGGCGAGAACGGCTCGATCCCAGAGGGCGGCTGGACGCGCGACTTTACGAAGGGCCAAGCCTGGGACGCACCGGTGGCTTATGTGTTCGATGCCGCGATGAACTACAAGAAGCAGGGCACGCCGCTGGTGGTGGTCGCGGGCAAGGACTACGGCATGGGCTCGAGCCGCGACTGGGCGGCCAAGGGCACCCTGCTCTTGGGCGTGCGCGCGGTGATGGCCGAGAGCTTCGAGCGGATCCACCGCTCGAACCTGGTGTTCATGGGCGTGCTGCCGCTGGAGTTGCCCAAGGGCAAGAGCGCCGCCGATCTGGGGCTCGACGGCACGGAGACGTACGACATCGACCTGCCGGACCCGATCGAGCCGTTGTGCGACGTGCCGGTGAAGGCGACGCGGCCGGACAGCGAGGTGATCGCGTTCACGTGCCGAGCGCGGATCGATACGCCGGTCGAGATCGAGTACTACCGCAACGGCGGCATTCTGCAGACGGTGATCCGCAAGAAGCTCAACGCTCAGCCTGCTGAAGTGTGAGACGCATCGTTGGGCGAGGGGCTCTTTTGTCGCCCAAGCGCGACCCACTCGCCTCGGTTTACACGTCTTGACGTGTGCTCAAAACGTTCTTGCAAGAGGGGGTTGTAGTTGTACCGTTGACGAAGTGACTGATCGCTATGCGAAGCGATCGCGTGCGTCCTGTTCGCCAACGTCCTGTCGGAAGCCCACGAGAGCATCTCGCGCGATCGATTTCCATCGAGGATGATGCGGTCGAGGCAAGGAGGCCGACCGTTCGATTGTCGATCGAGATGCGGAGGAAGATGATCTGGCCCGAATCCGAACAGTTGTTCCTTTACATGCGAAACGCTTGCAAAATGTTGCAACGACGACAAGTGATGCTGCTTCAGAAGCAATCGAGTTCGTCGGGGTGCAGGTCTCAAGCAAGATGTCTACCTGCGAAAACGAGCACCGGGCGCAAGCCCGGTGTTCTTTGCGCGCCGGAAGGCAGGTAGACGGAGCAATGGAGGTAACGGAGGAAACAGAGAGGAGGGTGTGGAGCGAGACAGTGGGGGCTGGACGCCGGGTCGGCAATCGGTATGTCGGCGAGCAAGCCGGAGTCTTTGTCCGGAGTGGAGGGGCTGGTGCTGCTCGTGAGGCTGATGCAGGGCGGGGAGTAGCCGAACGCTCAGGCGGCGCGCTTGGTCCACTCGTGGTGCACGCTGCTCCGCGCGAGGTCGGCGAGTGCCTGCTTCGTGGCCTCATCGGCGTCGTCGAAGGTGAGCGCGATCTCGTGGTGCATGAAGCCCCGCTGTTCGACACGGACGACACGCGCGACCACCGGGACGCACGCAACGCCCGGGTTGGTGATGGTGAGCCGCATGCGGAGGTCTTTGGGCGGCGGGAGGCGTCGGCGGATGCGCACGCCGCTCGAGGAGAGATCGAGGACGCGGCCGAGCGAGCAGGTGAGGTCCTGACACTGGAGTCGGCCCGCGCGTCGGCGATTGTCGGCTTGCTCGGGTCTGCGGGGGAACATGATGCAACGTGTATCCGCCCGATGACGGGGTGACTGGAGCGCCGCGGCGGCGTGAAGGCCCGGCGGGTGCGGGTCCTGACGATGGGGCGGACCGGGTGGCTTTCGGGGGTGAGGGTCGCTATCCTCGCCGGCCCGCCGGGCGGCCGCGGTTGGCGTGCCGGCGATCTTTGCTCACAGGCTGTTGCGTTCGTTGTCGCGGCGTTTTCGAGCGTCGGGCGCGGACCCTTCCAGGCCCCATACATGGACCCGCGATCATGGCCACTGAAGGCGTCATCACCCAGGTCATCGGCTCGACGTTCGACGCGCAGTTCCCCGAGGATCAGCTCCCGGGCATCTACAACGCGGTCACCATCGACACGGAACACCGCGGGCGGCGCGTCAAGCTGACCGGCGAGGTGCAGAAGCACTTGGGCGGCGGCCGCGTCCGTTGCGTCGCGCTGGGCTCGACGGACGGATGCACCCGGGGCATGAAGTGCCTCGACACGGGCGAGTCGGTGACGGTGCCAGTGGGCGAGGCGGTGCTGGGCCGCGTGTTCAACCTGCTGGGTGACCCGATCGACAATAAGCCGGCGGTGGAGAACGCCCCGCGCAAGCCGATCCACAGGGCCCCGCCCGAGTTCGTGAACCTCAACCCCAAGACCGAGATCCTCGAGACGGGTATCAAGGTCATCGACCTGCTCTGCCCCTTCGTCCGAGGCGGCAAGATCGGCCTGTTCGGCGGGGCGGGCGTGGGCAAGACCGTGATCATTCAGGAGATGATCGCCCGCGTGGCCCGCGAGTTCGGCGGCTACTCCGTGTTCTGCGGCGTGGGCGAGCGCACCCGCGAGGGCAACGACCTCTGGCGCGAGATGGCCGAGGCCGAGTACACCGACGCCGAGGGCAACACCGCCCACGTGCTGGACAAGGTGGCGATGGTGTTCGGCCAGATGAACGAGCCGCCCGGCTCGCGTCTGCGCGTGGCCCTGTCGGGCCTGACGATGGCCGAGGAGTTTCGCGACGCCTCGGGTAAGGAAACGATGATCTTCGTCGACAACATCTTCCGCTTCACGCAGGCGGGCTCGGAAGTCTCCGCGCTGCTGGGCCGCATGCCCTCGGCGGTGGGCTACCAGCCGACATTGTCGACGGAGATGGGCGAACTGCAGGAGCGGATCACCTCGACGGACAAGGGCGCGATCACCTCGGTGCAGGCCATCTACGTGCCGGCCGACGATCTGACCGACCCCGCGCCCGCGACGGCGTTCGCCCACCTCGACGCGTTCGTGACGCTGGCCCGCGGCATCGCCGAGAAGGGCATCTTCCCCGCGGTGGACCCGCTGGGTTCGACGTCGTCGATCCTCGACCCAGGCATCCTGGGCGAGCGGCACTACGCGGTCTCCAGCCGCGTGCAGTCGATCCTCCAGCGGTACAAGGACCTCCAGGACATCATCGCGATTCTGGGTGTCGACGAGCTGGCGGAAGAGGACAAGCTCACCGTGAGCCGCGCCCGCAAGATCGAGCGCTTCCTCTCGCAGCCCTTCTTCGTCGCCGAGGTCTTCACCGGCTTCCCGGGCGTCTACACCCCGCTGTCGGAGACGATCGACTCGTTCGAGCGTCTGTGCAACGGCGAGGGCGATGACCTGCCCGAGTCCGCCTTCATGTACGTCGGCACGCTCGACGACGCCAAGGCCAAGGCCGAGAAGATGGCCGCGACGGTCTGAGCACGGCGTCAGCGGTGCTCCACGATTGATGATCAGCGCCCGGGCCTCGGCCCGGGCGTTGTCGTTTCCGCGGTCCGTCGCGCCGGCGGCTCGCCTACATTGCCTGCATGATGCGTGAAGTTGCTGCGGCGTCGTTGCTGGCGATGAGTGTTCCGGTCATCGCGCAGGTGACGGACCGGACTGGGCTGATCGAGCAGGCCCACGGCGTCGCTCGCAACGTGCTGCCCGAAGCGGCCGCTCGCATCGCTCCGGCGCGCGAGGCGTTGGGGATGAACGAGCGCCCCCTCGCGGTGGGAGGCTCGCTCGACGCGGCCATGGAAGCGGCCGATCGGGTGCAGGCGTGGGCGCAGGCGATGCGTGCGGCGGGATCATTGAGCGTGACGCTGGGCGTGCCGACGACCTCGCAGCGCGACGACGTGGCGACGGCGGCGTTGGCGTTGCTCGAGGAGGCAACGGTCGCGGGGCGTGCGCTGGACGAAGCGGTGCCCGCGGCCCAGCGACCGGAGCGGGCAGCACGCGACGGCGAGGCCCTCGATCGAGCGATCCTCGAGCACGAGGTCGTGCTGCCGCTGACCGCGGCTCGGGCGGCGGTGACGCTCGCGGCGTCGCTGGAGGCGTCGTCCCCTCAATCGGCCCGGACACTCGCGCAGTACGCCGAGCGTCTGGCGGGGAGCGTCGATGCGATGTCGGAGTGGTCGGTGGTCGAGCGCGCGCTGGTGCGCGCGTGGGCCAGCGCCATGATCGGGGGAGGCGGTCAGGACGCCGCGCTGGCGCGGTCGGCGCGTGAGCGGCTGGACAAAAACGAAGCCATGCGGCGCGCCACGCCGGACCTCGTTGTGGAGGCTCTGCTGCTGGAAGCGCTGGCGGCGGCGCGTGCCGACGACCTGCCGACGGCCCACGCGCTCATCGACGCGGCGATGCAACGCGCGCCGTTTGTTGTTGAAGGGCCTGACGGAAAGCGCACCGACTGGTCGCTCGCGTTGCTGGCGGCGGATGTGCGGCATCGAGCCACTCGTGTGGCCCGTGCGCCGTTGGCGGCGTCGCTCCAGGCATACGAGGCGCTGCTCGATCGCGAGGAGACCACGCAGCCCGACGCGTTGCAGCGAGCCGCGCAGGTGTTCGCGCACGTCCGGCGCGCGCTGCCCGGGAATGCGAACACGGATCGCCTGCCGCCCATCGCTGCTGTAGCGCAAGCCGACGGCGCGCTCCGGTCGAGGCGTGCGCGCGCGGCGTTTGAACTGATCGCGCCCCGCCTCGACGCGCTGCGCGACCGACGCGATGCCGTCGCACGCGAGGGCCTGTACCTGGCCGGCGCGGCGTCGGCAGCGCTGGATCCCGCGTCGCCCGACACGCTGCGCGCTCTGGCGCGGTTCGCCACCGCGTTCCCCGAAGATCCGCGCACGGACGCGGTGGTCGCGGCCCTGGAGCCGCACGCGGATGCCGAGGAGGCCGCGGTGCGGGCCATCGCGCTCGCGGCGCTGCGCGACGCCGGGCGTAGCGCATCGTCGCGCCCGTACGTCGACGGGCTGGCGCGCACGATCGCGGAAGCGAGCGACCGGTCGGCACGCGAGGAGGCCCTGGAGCGTGCGGTGCAGGACCTCACGCGCACACAGGGGCAGCGAGGATGGATCGCCGCCGCGGAGCTGGCCCTGCTCGCGGCGCAGCGCGCGCAGAGCGACGATGAGTTGCGCGCGCACGCGGCTGCTGCGCGACGATTGCTCGAAGAAATTTCAGGCGAAGCGGACGCAAGCGGTATAGCGGCGCGGCTGCTGCGTGCCCGGGCGACCGTCGCGCTCCACGAGGGCAGGGCCCGCGACGCCGAGGCGACGGCGGACGCGCTGATTCGCATGGGGGGCGCGGACGACGCCGCCGGTGTGCTGCGGGATGCCCACCGGCTGCGTGCCCTGGCGCGCTTCGAGTTGGGAGAAGACGAGCGAGCATTGGAGGACCTGCTCACGGCGCGGTCGTACCCGGCGGACGCGGGGCCGCTCGCGCAGGCATTCGCGTTGATGCCGAAAATCGACACCGCGGCGCTGGCCGAGTCGCGGACGCTCTTCCCCGCCGACCACGCCGACCCGACGCGGTACAAGCGGACGGCGCGGTGGTTGTCGCTGGCGCTTCGCTCGCGCCGGGCGGTGCAGGAGGAGCACGCCGCGGACGACGCGCGGGATGTGATGGACGTCGCACACGCCCTGGTGCGCGCCGGGCTGTCCGAGCGGGCGTTGACACTGCTCGCGCCGATGAGAGCGTCGTCGGGCCCGGCGTCGGAAGCGGCGCTCTTGCGGGCGGAGGCGTTGGTGGGCGTGGGCCGCGAGGCCGAGGCGTTCGCGGCCTACCGCGCAGCGGCCGCGGCCATGGACGCTCTGCAATCACGCGATGACCCGCGGTACTGGCACGCCTGGGCGCGCTTGTGCGAGCTGCTGGCGGCAAACGCGACGACGGACGAGCGCAGGCGTCAACTCGAGCGTACGGCGGCGCGCCTGCTGGCGCTCCCGGAAGCCGATGCATTCCCCGAGGCGCGCGGGAAAATCGAGCGGGCCCGGGCCACTTCGGAGTAGGCGAGCGACCTGCCAACGCCCGGAGCAGTTTGTCTGGCAATCGCGTCATCCAACGCGGTGTGGCGTCCGTACTCGCGGTGACATCTTGTCGGAGCGAGCGCACGGGAGTCAGCAGGGCCGCATCGCCGCGGCCGGCGTTCGCGTTGGGAATCCCATCTCATGCCGTCAGTGAACGGCTCACCGATCGCGCCGCGTGCGACTGCGCGATCGGTGCAAACAGGAGCAGAGAGCATGCTGAGTGATACAACGAGAGTCGTCATCCTCTTGGGCGCCATCGGCGCGACAGTGGCCTGCAGTCCCGAGGCAAGAGCGGAGGTCGCATACGGGGTGACGGAAAACCAGACGCTCATCCGTTTCGACACTTCCGATCCGTCGGCCGTGCTGGGCGGCTCGGCTATCTCGGGGTTGCAGGCGAACGAGGCCATCCTCGGCATCGACTTTCGCCCCGCGACGGGAGAGTTGTACGGGCTCGGGAGCTTCAACAACCTCTACACGATCGACGTGAGCAGCGGCTCGGCATCGCTGGTCGGCCACGGTGAATTCACGCCGTCGCTGAACGGTTCACGCTTCGGCTTCGACTTCAACCCAACGATCGACCGCATCCGCATTGTGAGCGAGGTGGATCAGAACCTCGTGCCCAACCCGAACGACGGCACATCGACAGGCGTCACCGATCTGTTCTACGCCGCGGGCGACATGAACGAGGGCGTGGATCCGAACGTCACGGGCTCGGGATACACGAACAGCTTCGCGGGCGCAACGAGCACGCAGCTCTACGGCATCGACACGGGGCTGCGCGAACGTCTGACGCGGAACGAGCGCCTGCTCGCGGATGCACGAGCGCACAACGAATCGTTGGGCGAGCGGCTCTCGGACACCGAGCGACGGTTCGCGCAGGCGGACCGGCAACGCATCGAGCTTGCCGAGCGCTTGGCCAGCGCGACTCGCGATCTCGAAGAGTCTCAGTTGCAGATCGCCCGATTGACCCAGCCGCGGAATCCGCAAGAGCTGCAGCAGAACCGGCGCAAGCTGGTCGAGCTGGCGGACACCACGGTGACCGAGTGGCTGCCGTTCGCGCTGGGGCCCGACGAGCCGGCCGAGCAGCAGGGCCAGGTTACGGGCGACGTGGTGTGGAACGATCGTCTGGAGACGGGTTACTTGAGGTTCATCGGGCTCAACCCGAATGACCCCGACGTGGAGCAGTACCAGGTGTGGGTGATCGACGAGCGGGGGATGGAGCAGAAAGTCTCGGGCGGCGTGTTCGACGTGACCGACGAGGGCGAGATCATCGTGCCCGTCGAGCCGGGCATCGACGTGGGCCGCGTGGCGCTGTTCGCGGTGACGGTGGAGAACCCGGGCGGGACGTGGGTGCCGGACCTGTCGCGGCGGGTGGTGGTGGCGCCGCGCGCGGAGCCGGGCGAGGACGGCGCGGGCGAGGAGTGAGTCCTCGGGGCGCGGGCGCCTGATGAAACGAGCAGCCCTCGGCATTGTCGGGGCGATGAGCACCTCGATCGCCGCCCACGCTCTCTCCGGTCCGACGCTTCGGCTGGCGCGGGCGTATGCCCCGACGACCCCGACGACGACGTCGTTCTCCAACGCGGCCGCTTCGCGGATCGATCGCCTGGAGGCGGGTCGCGTAGACGGGGGGGCGTCGTTCACCGCCGAGGAGCCGCGGAGCGTGCTGGACGAGGCGCGGCAGGTGCTGCGGCTGTACGCGCTGCCGGGAAATGCGAATGCCGCGGCAACGGGAGTGGCGGCGGGGCGGTTGCTCGACGTCAGGGGCTGACCGCTTGATTGGTGCCACGGCTTGTCTCGCAAGCCGTGCTCCCTGACGCAAGCACGGAGCGGTCGCTCCCGTTTCATTGCTGACCGAAGCATGGGAGCACGGGTTCCCGCTGCGCGGTTGCCCCGTGGCACGTGATCTTCGCTTTCGTCATACCCTCTGCGCATGGTGGAGCCGGTGCCTTTTCTCGATGACGTCTTGGGTCAGGGTCGGGCGGTCGGTCTGTTGCGGTCGGCGCTCTCGTCGAACCGCGTGCATCACGCGTGGGTGTTCGCGGGGCCGCGGGGCGTGGGCAAGCGCACGGCGGCGGTGGCATTCGCCGCGCTCCTGCTGGACCCGACGCTCGAGCCCGACCTGATGGGCAACCTCGCGCTCGACCCGGAGAGCCGGACGCGGCAACTGATGGCGGCGGGAGCGCATCCGGACTTTCAGGTCGTGACCAAGGAGCTGGCCTCGGTCAGCGCTGATGCGCAGGTGCGGGCGGGCAAGCAGATGACGATCCCGAAGCAGGTGCTCGTCGAGCGGCTGATCGAGCCGGCGCACCTGGCGGGTTCGGACGCGTCCAAGGGGGCGCGGGCGCGCAAGGTGTTCATCGTCGACGATGCGGAGCTCATGGGCCCGCCCTACGGCAACAACCCGGCGCAGAACGCGCTGCTCAAGACGCTCGAGGAGCCGCCGGCGGGGTGCGTGATCATCCTGGTGACGTCGCAGGAGGATCGGCTGCTGCCGACGATCCGCAGCCGCTGCCAGCGTGTCGCGTTCACGCGTCTGAGCGACGAGCACATGGACGCGTGGAAGGCGCGTGCGAAGCTGGACCTCTCGGGCGAGGCGTGGGCGTTTGTGAAGCGCTTCGCCGAGGGCTCGCCCGGGATGGCGACGACGGCGGTGGAGACGGGGCTGGCCGAGTGGGCGCGGATCATGGAGCCGCGGCTAGACGCACTGGTGCGCGGGCGCTTCGACGCCGACTTCGGCAAGGCGGCGCACGACCTGGCCGACGGGTGGGCCAAGGAGCGCGTCAAGCGGCTGAGCAAGCTCGAAGGCGTGAACCCGTCGAAGGAGTCGGCCAACCGTGAGGCGCAGGAGCTGCTGGTGCGGCTGCTGGGCCAACGCCTGCGCGCCCATCTGCGCACCGCTGCGGCGGAAGGGGGCGACGTCGTCGCGGCGGCCCAGCGGATTGATTTGCTGGCGCGGGCGGAGCAGCAGGTGGGGGCGCGCGTGCCGATGGAGTTCGCGATGGACGTGTTTGGGGGGACCGTGGCGGCGGGGTGACCATCAACGGTGCCACGGGTTGCTTGCAGCCCGCGCTTCACCGGCACCCGTCACCCCAGCATCCGTTGCAGAAACAGCACGTCGTGCCACGCGTTGAACTTGCGGCCGACTTCGCGGAAGCGGCCGACCTCCTCGAAACCAAGCGCCCGGTGGAAGGCCACCGACGGGTCATTCGGCAGTGTGACGCCGGCGATGGCGGCGTGGAAGTCGCGGGCTGCGAGTTGGTCGAGGAGTTGGGTGTAGAGGGCGCGGCCCACGCCGCGGCGGTGGGCGTGGTCGTGCACGTAGAGCGCGACTTCGGCGGTGTGGGCGTAGGCGTCGCGGGTGCGCCAGGGGGCGGCTCGGGCGAAGCCGAGGAACTTTTCAGTCGCGCGGTCGAGGCCGGTGAGCCAGGGGTAGTGCTCGGCGGCGGCTCGACGCGCGCGGGCGACGTCGTCGGGCGTTTCCTCTCGGAAGCCGAAGTGAACGGTCGTGGCGCGGATGTAGCGGTTGATGAGCGAAGCGATGGCGGCGTGGTCGTCGGGAATGGTGGGGCGGATGATGACCGGAGCGGACTCCATGGCGTGAGGCTAGCGGGAGATTGGGGCGGGGCTGCTAGAATGAGCGAGCCGCGCGTGTACGGAAGGACCGAGTGATGAGCGATCAGCAGCAGCGTGAAGAGGGCCGGGCGAGCGGGATGGACCGGCGGGCGATGCTCGGCATGGCGGCGATGGGCGTCGGCGGGCTCGCGGCCGGGGCAATGGCCCAGACGGGGCGGGCCGGGATGCGGGCCGCGGACGGCGGGTCGGAGGGGTCGAACGAGCTGGTCGTCCTGTGGACGAGCGCCGACCCGGATGTCGCCGAGCGCATGGGGCTGATGTACACCCACGCCGCCATGCGTAACAAGTGGTTCGAGAAGGTGCGCCTGCTGGTGTGGGGTCCGGCGCAGCGGACGCTGGTGGGCGACAAGGACCTGCGCGAGAAGGTGCGGCTCATGGAGGAGGAAGGCGTCCGCTTGCAGGCCTGTCTGGCGTGCGCCGACAGCTACGGCATCGCCGAAGACCTGCGCGAAGCGGGCTTCGAGGTCATCTACATGGGCGAGCCGCTGACCGGCTTCCTGAAGAACCCGGAAGTGGCGGTGCTGACGGTCTGAACGGGACTCGGCGGGGCGGTCGTTGCAGCGGCGGGCGGCGCTGAGCCGATGCTCTGGTTGCGATGACGTCTCGGGCGCTGGTGATTTCGGA
Organism: uncultured Phycisphaeraceae bacterium; assembly: GCA_964440605.1. Taxonomy (GTDB): domain Bacteria; phylum Planctomycetota; class Phycisphaerae; order Phycisphaerales; family UBA1924; genus CAYTSW01. The sequence continues at coordinate 13,396 of CAYTSW010000070.1, forward strand.
TGGCGGGTTGGCGAGCGCGGTCGCCACGTTCATGGAGGGGGAGCGTGGCGGCGGGGTGCTGTACGTGCCGGCGGACACGGCGGAACTCTTCCCGAACATCGGGGCGGCGCAGCGCGACGCGGTGTTGGAGGTGGTGCGGGAGCAGGCGGCGCTGCTGGCCGGGGCGATGGAAGTAGTGGAGGGGCCGGCCGTGGCGGAGAACGAGGCGATGAAGGCGAGCCGAGCGCTGCTGGAGGCGGTGGCGCGGGCGGTGGGTGTCGGTGGTGCGCGAGTCGCGGGTGCTGTCCGGTAATGTCTGCCGCCTCG
>CAYTSW010000070.1:13711-13899 GCA_964440605.1 uncultured Phycisphaeraceae bacterium
GGCGGGGTGCGACCGGGTGGTGTGGCCGGTCGCGCTGGGGAGCGACCTCGACGCGATCGCCGAGGCCGCCGAGCGGGCGCTGCTGGTGACGCGGCTGGCGTGGCTGGACGAGGGGACGCTGACGCGGCCCGCGCCCGAGGTGCTCACTCCCTTGCTCGACCTCTCCGAAGTGCAACTGTTGGAGCTGG
>CAYTSW010000071.1:0-13828 GCA_964440605.1 uncultured Phycisphaeraceae bacterium
GGAGGCGGAGGAGGTGGCGGCGGCGCGGGCGGCGGACCAACGATCGGGGGCGGGCTCAGGAAGTCGTCCGGGTAACTCTCGGTGCGGTCCGCGAACGACGCCGGCCTCGGGATGCCGTCGATCCGCGTCAGCTCGACGCGGGCCTGTCCCGTCGAGCGGCGGATCGCCTTGAGCTCCTCACGCTCGTTCTGGCGCGGACGCGCGAACACGATCGTCTTCGATTCCGACAGCGCCGCGGGATCCTTCTGCTCCTTGGACGTCTCGTGATCCTCGGTGATCAGGACCTGCGTGTCCTTCGGGTCCTTGTACGCGAAGGTGTACTGCCCGGTGTTCTGAGGCAAGCCGCCCGACCGCGTCATGCGCCCGCGGACCTCGACGTACCCGTCGGTGCCCAGCACCGCGAGCACGGCGTCGTTGGACTCCACGGTCAACTCGTTGTCGAAGGTCGGGGACGTGACGTTGAAGTCGATCCGGCCGTGATCCAGATCGAGCAACGTGCGATCGACCCCGGCCTCGCGCACCGCCTGGCTCAGAGTGACCGTGCCGATCTTGCTCAGCGTGATGAGCTGCCCGTCACCCACGCGGAAACGCAGATCGGAACGCGGCCCCACCCGGAAACGCGTGCCCAGCGGGTACACCTGACCCACACGCACACGTGTCCAGTCCTCCTCGTCCGGCCGCTTGGCGTTGGCAATGCCCTTGACTTCGACGATCGTCGCGGCCAGATCGGCCCGCGCCGCCTGAGCGGCGCCAGCGTTCTCGGCCACCGCACGGGCCGGCCGCGGCGCGTCGGCGTCCGCCTGAGCCTGGTTCTGCCCCGGGCGGTCGCCGTCGACGGGCTGGGCGTCCTGCGCGAGCAGCGGGCCCGACAGCCCGAGCGTGAAGGCGCTGACGTAGAGCGGTAGACGCGGGTCCATGCGTGGGTTTCCCCTCGATCGAGTCTTCGGATGGTCCGGAAACGCCGCTCGCTGCGCGGGCCGGCTGTTTCTTTCACGAATCCGGAGAGACTACCGCATTTTCAGGGGTTTCCAAGCCGCCCGCGCGCAACATCCACTGTTTAGGCGGGTTATGACGCCTACGCGTGCACGAAGGATCACGCGTCGGTCTCCCGAGCACTTCAAGATCAGCGTGGCAACGTGTTATCGGCGCCCTGCTCAGGCTTCGGGCTGGGCTTCCGGCTGCGCCTCAGGCTCGGCTTCCTGGATGTTCGGGTCCACCGGCGCTTCCCGGCGCAGATTCCGCGCGGCCTGGAGATTCTGGTACTCCTCGGCGCTCGAAATCACGCCCAGATAGTCCAGGCCATCGATCACCATCAACTCCGTGCCCTCGGGCAGAATGTTCAGGAAGACCAACTCGCGTGTGGCGTACCGCGGCGACTTGCCGGTTAGCCGCATCATCACGCCGCCATCGATCTCCAGCGCGTGCGCCAGGACCTTGGCGAGCGTGCCGCGCTGCATGGCGACGTTGGGGTCCTCATCGAAGCCCGCCGTCAACCAGCCGCGCTCGTCGAACCAAGCCACTCGCTCCTCGTACGAGCCGGTCGAATCCTGCCCTTCGAGGAAGAGGATCACGCCGTGCAGCCCCTCGTTGTTGGTCACGGCTGACCGTCCGGGGAGCTCGTGCCAGAAGTCGAGCTGGGCGGTGACGTCGTTGGGATTGTAGTCGGTCTCGTTGGTGTCAACGACGACGGTGCGCGCACAGCCCATGACGAGCAGCGAACAACCGAGAACAACAGGAGCGGCTAGACGGAGCATGGCGATCCTCGCTGGGAGTTGGTCGTCGGCCTGAGAGAGCGGGTGAGGGGGCGGTGATCAGAACTGGAGGGTGGCGCCGAGGAAGACGAAGTGCCGCGCGTCGGTCTGCGTAGCGATGGCGTCGCCCGGGAAGAAAACGCCGTAACGGGCGGTAAAGGAGAGGTCGCTGGTGATGCGCCAGTTGAGAAAGAGATCGGTCTCGAAGCCGAGGTAGGTGTCGTCGGTGGTCGGTTCCTCGATGGGGGCGTCGGAGTCGAGCTTGTTGTGGACGATGGCATCGACGCCAATCTGGAAGCGGTCGAAGCCCTCGAACTCGCGCAGCGGGAAGGTGGCGACGCCCGCGCGGAACAGCATGAGATTGGAGAGGGCCGGAGCGAAGGCGAGGCCGGTGTTGACGAAGCCGAGGGAGTTGAAAGCGTTGTCGTCGGTCCCCGCGAGGTTGCCGCCGACGGTGTCGGTCGTGACGAGGCGGTCGTCGTCGCCCGAGGCGAAGAGCGCTTCAAACTCGAAGCGCGTGAGCCAGGCGTCGCGGAGCAGGTAGGTGAGCTGCGCCCGCGCTGCCCAAGCGCTGATGTCCTCTTCTTCCTGCGGACCGCGCAGGGGGTCGGACTGGCTGTCGCCGAACTGGTAGACAAACTCGCCGACGTAGCGGAGCTGCGGGCCGATAGACCCGGTGGAGCCGATACCGAGGTAGGTCGCGTCGTACTCGAACTGCACGGGCTCGGGCACGATGGGGGCTCGCGGGCGGTCGCCGGAGTTGTCGTCGCCCATGTGCAGGACATAGCCGTAGATCTCGTGCGTGCTCGGGAAGGTGTAGGTGATCATCCCGCCGAAGAAGGCACGCTCGGTGTCCTCGTTGAAGTCGTCGCGGCTGGCGTCGAAGTCCGTGATCGTCTCGTCGTCGCCGGGGGTGATGCCGATGAGGCCCTGCACATCCACGGGGCCGAGCGTGACGGTCGCGCGGGCGGCGTAAAGCTGCTCGGAGAGTGCCAGGCCCGCGCCCCAGTCCACGAACTGACGACCCGCGCGCAGGTTCACGTTCCAGTCGAGACTCCGCCCCTCGTGGGCCGCGACGAGGCGGGCGAGGTCGAACTCGTACCACCAGCGATCGAAGACCGTCTCGGTCCAGCGGTCGCCGCGGCCGTCGAAGCTGTCGCCCTCGCTGAAGGCGCGGTAGCGGGCGCGGGCCCGGGCGAAGACGGTGTGAGCCCCGCCGTCGAAGATGCCTCGCCCGTAGATCGTCGCCTCGGGCTGGATCAGGCGCCGGTTGTTGTCCGACGAGTCGTCGAGCCACACAGCCGTGAGAGCGACGAAGCCGCCGACGTCGATGATCGACCGCTCGATCAGGGCGAGGTCCGTGTCGACCTGGAGGCGCTCATCGCCCGTGATCGTGGGATCCGCTTGGCGGATGGCGCGTTCGGCGCGACGCTCGTCGGCCTGCGCAAAGGCCGAACCGACAAGCACCAACGGCGCGAGCCCCGCCAGAACAAACCTCCACGGGCGACGGTCAGCCAGCGAGCCTGAGCACATCTTGGACTCCCCTCGAGTCGGGTGGAAACAGTACAGCGGCGTTCCGCTGCGACCTACTAGACCCACGATCCGGGCGAGTGTCAACTAACCCACGTGGTAGCCCTAGGAGCCGAGCCGCAGCTCGGGCCGGACGCGCCTCGAATCCGGTATCGGGTTGGACCGCGGTCCGGCGTTGACAAAGCGCGCACGTTCCGTGTTGTTCGCACCGTCGCCATCTCTTAGGACCACCTGTTTCAGGCTGGCGTTGCCGCGGGCGATCGGGCCGACACCACGAGTTCACCCTCCGAAGCATCCACGAGCACCGTCGAGCCGTCCACCACCTCGCCGGCAACGATCGCGCGGCCGACGCGGGTTTCGATCTCCCGCTGGACGTACCGCTTGAGCGGGCGGGCGCCGTAGGCCGGGTCGTAGGCCCGGTCGGCGATGAGGTCGCGAGCGTGGTCGGTGAGTTCAAGGGCGATGTCGCGCCCGGCCAGACGCTTGCGCAGGTGCTCGGTCTGCAGGTCGACGATCTGGCGGATCTGTTCGCGGCGTAACGGGGCGAAGAGCACCGTGTCGTCCAGGCGGTTGAGGAACTCGGGGCGGAAGTGCTCGCGCATCTCGCGCGTGACCGCGGCCCGCGCATCGGTGGTGATCTGCCCCGACTCCGTCACGCCCTCGAGCAGGTATGGCGAACCGATGTTGCTCGTCATGATGATGACGGTGTTCTTGAAGTCGACCGTGCGGCCTTGGCTGTCGGTCACCCTGCCGTCGTCGAGGATCTGAAGCAACACGTTGAAGACGTCGGGGTGCGCCTTCTCGATCTCGTCGAACAGAACGACCGAGTAGGGCCGACGCCGCACCGCTTCGGTCAACTGCCCGCCTTCCTCAAAGCCCACGTAACCGGGCGGGGCACCGATGAGCCGGCTCACGGCGTGGCGCTCCATGTACTCGCTCATGTCGATGCGGACGATGTGGTCCTCAGAGTCGAACAGCGCCTCGGCCAGGGCGCGGGCGAGCTCGGTCTTGCCCACGCCCGTCGGGCCCAAGAAGACGAACGAGCCGATCGGGCGGTTCGGGTCCTTGATGCCGGCGCGCGCACGGATGACCGCGTCGGCGACGAGCTGCACCGCCTCGTCCTGCCCGACGACGCGCCGGTGCAGCGTCTCATCGAGGCGCAGCAGCTTCTCACGCTCGCCCTCCACGAGCCGCGCGACGGGGATGCCCGTCCAGCGCCCGACGATCTCGGCGATCTCGTCTTCGGTGACCTCTTCGCGCACGAGCTGGGCCTCGGACCGGCGATGCTCGGCGTGGGCTTCTTCCTGGTCGAGCTCACGTTGGAGCTGCGGCAGCTTGCCGTGCTGCAGCTCGGCGGCCTTGTCGAGGTTGTAGTCGCGCTGGGCCTGCTCGATCTCGCGGCGGGTGCGCTCGAGTTCTTCGCGCAGCGTCTGCACGCGGCCGATGGCCTCCTTCTCGCTCTGCCACTGCGCCTGCATCGTCGAGCGCTTGTCCTTGAGGTCGGCCAGCTCCCGGCGAAGGTTGTCGAGCCGATCACGGCTGGCCTTGTCCTTCTCCTTTTTGAGCGCGGCTTCCTCGATCTCAAGCTGCATCACGCGGCGCGTCACCTCGTCGAGTTCGGCGGGCATCGAGTCGATCTCCGTGCGGATCATCGCGCACGCCTCGTCGATCAGGTCGATCGCCTTGTCGGGCAGGAATCGCTCGGTGATGTAGCGGTGGCTGAGCGTCGCGGCCGTGACGAGGGCGTTGTCCTGAATGCGTACGCCGTGGTGCACCTCGAATCGCTCGCGCAAGCCGCGAAGGATCGAGACGGTGTCTTCGATCGTCGGCTGGTCGACGTAGACGGTCTGGAAGCGGCGTTCAAGGGCGGCGTCCTTCTCGATGTGCTTGCGGTACTCGTCGAGCGTCGTCGCCCCGATGCATCGCAGCTCGCCGCGGGCGAGCATGGGCTTGAGCATGTTCCCGGCATCCATCGAGCCCTCGGCCTTGCCGGCGCCGACGATGGTGTGCAGTTCGTCGATGAACAGGATGATGCGCCCATCGCTCTTGCTGACTTCGCTGAGCACCGCCTTGAGGCGCTCTTCGAACTCGCCGCGGAACTTCGCGCCGGCGACCAGCGAGCCCATGTCCAGCGCGAAGACCGTCTTGTCCTTGAGCCCCTCGGGCACGTCGCCTCGAACGATGCGCTGGGCCAGGCCCTCGACGATCGCGGTCTTGCCCACCCCCGGCTCGCCGATGAGCACTGGGTTGTTCTTCGTCTTGCGGCTGAGGATGCGGATCGCCCGGCGGATCTCGGCGTCGCGACCGATGACGGGGTCGAGCTTGCCCGACCGGGCGGCTTCGACCAGATCGACGCCATACTTCTCCAGCGCTTCGTATGTGGACTCTGGCGTCGCGGATTGGACGCGCTGCGAGCCGCGCACGGCGTTGAGCGCCGTGAGAAATCGGTCGTGCGTGATGCCGTGCTCCTTGAGCACGCGGACGGTGTCGGCCGAATCGCGTTCGTCGAGCATCGCCAGCACGACGTGCTCCACGCTGACGTACTCGTCGTTCATCTTCTTCGCCCGCGCGTCGGCCTCGACCAGCAGCTTGCTCAGCCGCTGCGAGACGTACACCTTGCCCGGCTCGGCGCCGGGCCCCGCGACGCGGGGTTTGCGCTGGAGCACGCCCTCAAGGTCCTGAGCAAGGGCGGCGGGATCGGCTTCGAGGCGCTCGAGCAGGCGCGGGAGCAGGCCCTGCTCCTGCGTCGTGAAGGCCCATAGCAAGTGCTCGGCGTCCACCTCCACCTGGCCGAGGCTGACGGCGTGGTTCTGCGCCTGCGAGAGGGCTTCCTGGCAGCGTTGGGTGAGTCGGTTGAGATCCATGGCTGGCGTCCTTTCCCTGCATGACAGGTCGGGCAAGCGGCGTGCCGGTCTCGGCACGTGGACACCCCCGCTAACGCCCCCCAGCGGGAGTTTGCGGCTCGCCCGCACTGCCATCCTGACCGTCGGCAGCCGACTTTGGCACATGGCGGCCGCCGGCATTGCGGCGGGCGTCCCTCATGGATACGCTTGAATGTTGGTGAGACCGAGTCTCAACACCGGGTCTCATCGCGACCGGCCACCCGGACGGCGCGGCACCCCATCTTCACAGGATCGACCGATGCCCACCACCGCTCATCCGATCATGCCCCGCCTGCGCGACGAGACCGCCGACCTGCACAAGCAGGCCGAGGAGCACCCGCTCCAGAAGGCGATGGCGACCGGTCGCCTACCCGTCGCCCACTTCGCGGCCTACCTCGGTCAGGTGATCCACATGCATCGAAGGCTGGAGTTGGACATCCCGGCCCGCCGGGACGCCGAGCCGCGACTCGGCGTTGTCGAAGGTCGCCAGTTCGGACATGCCCGCCGCATCGAGCACGACTGGGCGGACCTCACGGGCAACGCCGAGACCGCCCAGCCTCTCGAGACGACCACTGCGGCGGTGCAGGCGATCGACGCTGACGCCATCGAGCGGCCCATTGCTCTGCTGGGATCGTTCTACGTGCTCGAAGGCAGCATGAACGGGAACCGCTTTATCGCCAAGCCCGTCGCCAAGGCCTGCGGGCTCGAAGCCCCCACGGGATTGCGCTACCTGCTGTCATACGGCGAGGAGCAGCCCGCGGTGTGGAAGGCGTTCAAGGAGCGAATGAACGCGCTGACCCTGTCCGATGAGGAGCAGGACCTGCTCGTCGATCGCGCTAAGGGCATGTTCCAGACGATCTACCGTGTCTCCGACGCGATCGTTGAGCGGATGCCCTTGGAAGCGCCCACTTCGGCGTGAAGCCCGCTCGCCTCTGATCGCCGCATCCGATTGATCGCTGTTCGGTATCGCTGCACACGCCGCGGCTGGGGGTGCATCGCTACACTCCCGCCCCTCGATCGGCCCAAGCAGTGACCGCTGATACACCGCGTCAGTCCGACCCGCCGTCCGGTCGCTCCCGAGCGATCGCGGTCGCGATGCGCGCCGGGGTGGGCGTGCTTGCGTTGGCCTTGGCGTTTGGCATCTTCGGCGTGCTCTTCGCGACCAAGCCCGAAACACCCAAGGAGCCCCGGCAGGAGCGGGCATTGATCGTCCCCGTGGTCACCGTGCGGCCTGTGCAGGCGCCGCGGGTGTGGGAGGGATTCGGCACCGCGCGGGCGAAGGCCGAGGCCGATGTCGCCGCCGAGGTCTCCGGCGTGATCGCCGAGCGACCGGCCTCGATCGACCCCGGGCGGCGCGTGGAGGCCGGCGAGCTGATCGTCCAGATCCAGGACGAGGAGTACGCCGACCGCGTCGCGGCGGCCGAGGCGGTCGCTGAAGCGCTCCGGGCCGACCTTCAAGGGCTGGAGGTCGAAGTCGAATCGACACAGGAGACGCTCGCGTTGGCCGAGCGCGCCGTCGAACTGACGCGCACCGAGCTGGAGCGGTTCCGCGACGCCGCGGTGTCCGCGGGTGTGCAGCAGATCGAGATCGATCGGCTGGAGCGCCAACTCACGCAAGAGCAGCGCGCCGCGGAGTCGCTGCGCGAACGACTGTCGCTGCTACCGACCCGGCGTGGGCGATTGGAAGCCCAACTCGCTTCCGCCCGGGCCGACCTGCGGCTCGCGCAACGGAATCTGGACCGCACACGCATCGTCGCGCCCATCGCGGGCGTGCTTCAAAGCGTTGAGACACGTAAGGGCGAGCGGGTCTCGGTAGGAACGCCCATCGCGCGGATTGTGGACCTGAGCGTGATGGAGGTGCCCCTGAGCCTGCCCGTGAGCGCCGGCGCCTCCGTGCGCGTGGGCTCGCCGGCCGAGCTCTCGACCGGGGGTGACGAGCCGACGGTGTGGGAGGGAGCCGTCGCCCGCATCGCACCCGAGGCCGACGAGGGCACGCGCACGCTGACGGTGTTCGTCGAAGTGGAGCAGGACCCGGAGTCGAGGGCCCGGCTGCTGCGCGCGGGGCGGTTCGTGATGGGACGGGTGGAGGGCGGTCGTTCGCTGCCCAGACTCGTCGTGCCACGCAGCGCGGTGCGCGAAGACCGGCTGGTGACGGTGGACGAATCGAGCCGCGCTCGATTGTGTGACGTTAACGTGCTCTACCAGCTCGACGGGCGCTTCCCGGCGCTCCACCCACGCGAGACGCAGTGGTCGGTTGTGGAGGGCGAGCTGGAGCCGGGCGACCGCGTGATCATCTCTCTGCTCGGGTCGATGACACCCGGCAGGCTCGTCCGTCCCGCCGACGTCGCCGATCCCGAGCCCGTTGATCCGCAACTCACCGACGCGAATGGCGAGGAGCGCCCGTCATGAGCATCGCCGGCTTCGGCGTGCGCAAGCCGGTCATCGCCAACCTGGTGATGCTCGCGATCATCGGTGCGGGCATCATCTTCGGCGTTTCGCTGCGGCGTGAGTTCTTCCCCGAGGTCCGCCCGACGGAGGTGCTTATCTCGGCGCCCTACCCCGGCGCGTCGCCGGACGAGGTGGAGGACTCGCTGGCGATCAAGATCGAGGACCAGGTCGCGGACCTGGAGGACGTCGAGGAGATCAACACAACGATCGGCGAAGGCTTTGCGACCGTCCGCGTGGAGTTCTCGGAGGGCGTGGACGTCACCGAGAAGGTCTTCGACGTCAAACGTGAGATGGATGCGCTCCAGGACCTTCCCCAGGAAGTCGAACGCATCACCGTCGACAAGTTCGAGCCCAACCTGCCGGTGATCAACGTCTCGCTGTACGGCTCCGACGACGAGCGGGACATGAAGACCGCCATCAACGCCATCCGCGATGACCTGCGCTCGCTGCCCGACATGGGGACGATCGCCGTCAGCGGCGTGCGCACGGACGAGATCACCGTCGAGGTCGATCCGGCGTCCACGCTCGAGCACGGGCTCAGCCTGCCCGCGATCGCGGCGCGGGTGAGCGAGGCGATGATCGAGCTGCCCGGCGGCGCGGTGCGGGCGCCCACGATCAACACCGCGGTGCGCACCGTCGGCGCCGACGAGGTCCTCGAAGACGTCCGCCGCATCGTTGTGAAGGCGGGCGGGCAGGGGCAGGTCCTGCGTCTGGAGGACGTCGCTCGCGTCACCAGCGGCTTCGAGGATGTCGACCTCCGCTCGCGCCTCAACACGGAGCCGGCGGTCTCGCTGACCGTCTTCAAGGTCGGCGATGAGGACGCCGTCGACATGGCCGCGGCCGTCAAGGCGTACGTCGCGGGGCGCGAAGGCGAGTACATCGAACTGACGGCCACGGAGCGCGCTCGGGCCTTCTTCAGCCGGGCGAGTTTCGAGACACCCGGCAAGCTGGCGGACGTCAGCCCCCGCCTTGCGGCGTGGGCACTTGGCCTCGAACGGTCGGGCGTCCCGCTGCCCGGCACGCTGGTCACGACGACGGACCTGGCGCGCTTCATCGTCGGCCGCCTCGACCTGCTGACGCGTAACGCCTTGATGGGCGGCGTGCTCGTGCTGCTCACGCTGGTGTTGCTGCTCAACTGGCGCGTCGCCTTCTGGGTCGCCATCGGGCTGCTGGTGTCGCTGCTGGGCACGCTCGCGACGATGCACTTCATCGGCTCCTCGCTCAACCTGCTGACGATGTTCGGCCTGATCATCGTGCTTGGGCTGCTGGTGGACGATGCGATCGTGGTCGCCGAGAACATCACCGCGCGCCACGAGAAGGGCGAGCCTGCGCTCGACGCCGCGGTCAAGGGGACGGGACAGGTTGGCTGGCCCGTCGTGGCGACGGTGGTGACGACGATCTGCGCCTTCATGCCGCTGACACTGATCGAGGGGACGACGGGCGATCTGATGGGTGCGCTCCCGGTCGTGGTGGCGTCCGCGTTGCTCGTGTCGCTGATCGAGTGCCTCTACATCCTGCCGAGCCATATGGGCCACGCGTTGATCAGCGCGGACAAGGCCGCGCGCCGGCCGCGGGCCAACCCGCTGGAGCGGCTCGACCGACGCGTCGCAAGCCTGCGCGAGGGCTTCTTCAACAGGGTGCTGACCCCCCACTACCTGAAGGTACTCGGCCTGGCGCTCAAGGCACCGGTGCTGACGGTCACCATCGCGGTCGCGGTGGTTGTGATCTCCTTCGGCATGGTCGCGGGCAAGCGCGTGCCCTTCACGTTTCTGGGAAGCAACGACGCCGAGACGCTCAACGTCTCACTGCAGATGCCCGTGGGCACGACGACGGAGGAGACCGACGCGATCGTGCGCCGCATCGAGGCCGCGACCATCGCCCAGCCCGAGGTCAGCGCCGCCTTCGCGACGGTCGGCTCGTCTGGCGCGCTCGACGGCTCAAGCTCCACCTCCAGCCCCCACCTCGCCCAGCTCATCGTGGAACTCGTCCCCGTCGAGGCGCGTGAGCGTGGCAGCGATGAGGTCATCGTCGCCATACGCGAGCAGCTCGGTGAACTGCCCGGCGTCAAGAGCCTCAGCATGGAGGAGGTCTCCGGCGGGCCCGAGGGTCCGGCGATCACGTACACCATCGTCGGTGACCGCCTTCCCCAGATGACCCCGGTCGTCGAGCTGATCAAGGATCGACTCGAGACCTACGACGGCGTCTACAACATTTCCGACGACAACGACGCCGGGCGACGCGAGCTGCGCATCGAGCTCCTCGAGGGCGCGCAGGAACTCGGCTTTACGGTCGAGGGGATCGCCCGGCAGGTCCGGGCCACCGTCTTCGGGCTCGAGGCCCACACCTTCCCGGGCGAGCGTGAAGACGTCGACGTGCGGGTCCAAGCGCCAGAGTCGGTGCGGCGGAGCCCCGCCGCGATCGAGTCGATGTATGTCTTCACGCCGATGGGCGAGCCCGTCCCGCTGGGTGAGGTCGCGAGCATCACCGAGGCCGAGGGATACGCCACGGTGAAGCGCCTCGACCGCCGGCGAGCGATCACGGTCACCGCGGAAGTCGACCGCGCCATCGCCAACCCGGAGGACATCACGCGCGAAGTCGAGCCCGAGCTGCGGGAGGCGGTCGCGTCGATAGCGGGGGTGGACCTCATCGTGCGCGGACGCCAGCAGGACGTCGCCGAGAGCTTCGCGACCCTGCCCCTGGGCATGCTCGTCGCGGCGGGGCTCATTTACGTCATTCTGGCGGCGCTGTTCTCGAGCTACCTCCAGCCGCTCTTCGTGCTCACCGCGGTGCCGTTCGCAACGATCGGGATGATCTGGGGGCACTTTCTGCTCGGCTTCGACATGACGATCCTCTCGCTGATCGGCTTCATCGCGCTCGCGGGCGTAGTGGTGAACGACTCGTTGATCTTCATGGAGTTCTTCAATCACGCGCGGAGCGAGGGGATGTCGGTGCGCGATGCGTGCAAGGCGGCGGGCCGCGCGCGCATCCGCGCGATCCTGCTCACGACCGTGACGACCGTGCTCGGCCTGCTGCCGCTCATGCTCGAGCAGTCGCTCCAGGCCCGCTTCCTGATCCCCATGGCGATCACGATCGCCTTCGGGCTCATGTCAGCGACGGTGATCATCCTCGTCGTGCTGCCTTGCCTGCTCGTGATCGGCGACGCGGTAAAGCGGCGTCTCACCTGGGCCTGGCGGGGAGGCGTCCCGGCGGACGACAACACCGCCGACCGCACACCCGGCGCCGTCCAGCCGGTATAACGGAATGCCGGAGGCGTGCGCACTCAGCGACGCGCCGCCTGCTGTCCGGAACAATCCCCACCCGACTCTTCGACGGAGCTTGCATCCATGTTGTCGACCCGTCTTCTAACGCTCTCGTTGCTCCTGCCCGCGATGCTGACCCTCGGCGTGCTGACCACGAACGCTCGTGCGCAATCGCCCGAACTCATCCCACGCGAGGTGCTGTTCGGGAACCCCGAACGCGCAAACGTGCAGATCAGCCCCGACGGCTCGTACATCAGCTACCTCGCGCCGGTCGACGGCGTGCTGAACGTGTGGGTCGCCCCCGCCGACGACATCGACGCCGCCGAGCCCGTTACCGAGGACAAGTTCCGCGGCATCCGGCGCTACTTCTGGGCGCACGACAACGAGCACGTCCTGTACGTCCAGGACACGGGGGGCGACGAGGACTTCCGCCTCTACGCGACGAGCGTCGAAACCAAGGAGACTCGCCCGCTGACCTCGGGCGACCCGATCCTCGGCCCGGACGGCGAGCCGCTGCGGGATCCGTCCACGGGTAAGCCCCTGAAGCCGACGGTGCAGATCGAGATGGTCAGCCACCGGAGTCCCGGCGAGATCCTGATCGGCCTCAACGATCGCGATCCGCAGTGGCACGACCTCTACGCGATCGACATCGCGTCAGGCGAACGAGAACTGGTCCAGCGCAACGACGGCTACGCCGGCTTTCTGACCGATCTCAACTACGAGGTCCACCTGGCGGTGCGTCCGCGCCCCGACGGGGGCATGACCGTCCTGAAGCGCAACGGGAGCGACTGGACGACCTTCGCCGAGATCGATCTCCAGGACAATCTGAGCACGGCGCCACTGGCGTTCGACAAGACCGGACGCATCGTCTACATGCGTGACAGCCGTGACCGCGACACCGCCGCGCTGTACGCGGTGGACATCCGGACGGGCGAGCGTCGCCTGCTCGCTGAGGACGAACGTGCCGACGTCAACGATGTGATGCTGCACCCGACGGAGCGCACCGTCCAGGCGGTGGGCTCCACGTACCTGCGTCAAAACTGGCAGTTTCTCGACGAGGGCGTTCGCGACGCGTTTTCGCGGCTTCGCCGGGTCTCCGAGGGCGACATCTCGGTCGCGAGCCGGACCACCGACGACTCGCAGTGGATCGTGCAGTTCGTGCTGGACAACGGGCCGGTCGAGTATTGGCATTTCGACCGTGCGTCGGGCGAGGGCCCGAAGTTTCTCTTCACCAATCGCCCCGCGCTGGAGGACGCCGAGCTCGCGCGCATGCACCCGGTGGTCATCCCGGCCCGCGACGGGCTAACGCTGCCCAGCTACTACACCCTCCCGCCCCGGGCCGACACCGACGGCGACGCGCTGCCCGATAAGCCCACCTCGATGGTCCTGCTCGTTCACGGTGGCCCGTGGGCTCGCGACAGTTGGGGGTACAACGGGATCCACCAGTGGCTCGCCAACCGCGGGCACGCCGTGCTCTCGGTCAACTTCCGCGGCTCGACGGGGTTCGGCAAGTCCTTCGTCAACGCGGGCAACCTCGAGTGGTCACGCGCGATGCACGACGATCTGATCGACGCCGTCGACTGGGCCATCGAGCGGGGCATCGCCGATGCCGACAACATCGCGATCATGGGCGGGAGCTACGGCGGGTACGCCACGCTGGTCGGGCTCACGTTCACCCCCGAGAAGTTTGCCGCGGGCGTCGACATCGTGGGGCCTTCCAACCTTGTGACGCTGCTCAACTCCATCCCGCCCTACTGGAAGAGCTTCCGCGACCAGCTCCGCCGGCGCGTGGGCGACATCGACACGCCCGAGGGGCGTATCTTCCTGCGTTCGGCCTCGCCGCTCACGCACGTCGACGAGATCGTCCGCCCGCTGCTGATCGGCCAGGGGGCCAACGACCCACGGGTGAAGCAGGCCGAGTCCGACCAGATCGTCAGCGCGATGAGCGAGCGCGGCA
>CAYTSW010000072.1:0-13801 GCA_964440605.1 uncultured Phycisphaeraceae bacterium
GCCCTCACGCCCACGCTCGTCCGTGTCACCGTTCATCGCCATCTCCGCCGGCTCCCGCCGCACACTCATGTTCACGAACCGCTCGCCTCGGACGCGGACGACTCCTCGCCCTCGGCGATCCCGCCCATCCACAGACGCGTTTCGAAGTCCTCGGGCGTCTTGAAGTACAGCGGCGTCAGGATCATGCCCGGCTCGGCCGAAACGTTCGTCACCCGCATCGTGTACGTCGCGTAGTCGTCGTCGTGGCCCGAAGGCACCACGCTGACGATCTCCGCCTCCAGCCCGTCCATCTCCGTTCGCACCTCCGGGCGCTGGCTGTGGTCGGGCCGGCGCAGCGGGACCGCGAACTCGAAGCTCTCCCCGCGCCCGAGCGCCTCGAGGTTCACCATGTTCCGCCCCGAGTAGATCTCCTTGCGCTGCTTGATGTACTTGATCTCGCCCGACGACGCGCCCCCGACGAACATGCGCGGCAACACCGCGCGCGACTCGGGATGGTCCGTCTCGACCACGAGGATGTAGGGCACCTCGCGCGGGTTCACCTGGTACCGCACGCGCCACGCCCGCGCGCTGCCGTCCGCGGTTGCGTTGAACGGCTCGAAGCTCGCCTCGGCGTTGTGTACCGCGAGCACCTTGAAGGGACGGTTGTCGCGCGCACCGAGCAGGAACTCGCCCTGCAACGACTTCAGCTTCGGATCGTCGATCTGCACGATGTCCGTCAGCAGCCCGCTCATCGGCAGGCTCAGCGGACGCTCATACCCCTCGATGAAGACGTTCACCGCCTTCATCGTCTGGCCCAGATGCCCGCGCACGTCGATCGCGGCGTCCACCGTCACCGAGCCGCCCGGCGGGATCGTCCGGCTGCTGATCGTCGGCGTCGTGCACTTGCATGTCGTCTCGAGTGACGAGACAAACTGCACCTCGTCCGTTGTGTTCGTCAGCACGAAACGCCCCTCCACCAGTTCCTCCGGGTCCAGCACGCCCGCGTGGAAATGACGAGGCGATACCGAGATCGGCGGCATCGGCCCCATCGAGGGCCGCGCACCGGGTTTGGGCGACGACTGCGCCCACACGCCCGACACCAATCCGCCACTCGCGACGCACACCAACGCCGCCGACACCACCGCAGCCAAACGACCAACTCGCATACGACCTCCAAACACGCTCAGCAGTCACGAACTCCCCCACCGGTACCCAAACGCATAGTCCCACGCCGTACCGAACCATACCGGCCAACCACCCGTCAGACGCACCCCACGGCCCTTTCGGCCCCGCGCTCACCCGCTTCGGGCTGCCCACCCGCTCGATGTCGGAGGGTCGCCCGGCCTAGGTGCGCTGATCAGTCCGCTCGCTGCGGCGTCGCGTCGCCTAGCGCGTCTCCCAACCGCCGCAGCGTGACGATCTCCGGGAGGTTTCGATAATACCCATCGAAGTCGAGGCCATACCCGACGACGAACTCGTCGGGGATGTCGAAGCCCGCGTAGTCGGCCTCCAGTTCGACCGCCTTGGGCACCAGCTTGTTCAGGAGTACGCATGACACTAGCGATGCCGCACCCTGCTCCATCACCAGGTCGCGCACCAGCCCCAGCGTCCGCCCGCTGTCGAGGATGTCGTCGATCACCACGACGTGGCGCCCCGCGAGGTCCGTCGGCAGCGCGCCACGCAGCGTGGCGCCCTTGGACCGCGTGGAGGTGCCCGGGTAACTCTGCACCGTGATGAGGCTGATCGACAGCTTGAGCGACATCTGCCGGATCAGGTCCGCGGTGAACACGAAGGCGCCGGTCATGATCGGCAGCATCACCACCCGATCGTGGTCCTCCTCCGGAGCAACGCCCTCGGCCCGCAGCCGCCCGGCGAGGTCGGCCGACAGCCGCTCCCCGATCTCCGCCACGCGGCGCGCGATCCGCCCGCGATCGATCAGCACTCGGTCGATCTCATGCTGCATGACCACAGCGTACCGGCAACCGGCACAACGCTGAAGCCATCGCCCGCAACGGGGACTCCGCGGGCGCACACGCCATTGCGACGCCCCGATCGACGCCGGACCGATAGAGTCGGGCATGAGCCTGCGACCGATTCGACTTGCGTGGGGCGTGATGGGCCTTGTGGCGGCTGGGGCGGTGACTCTGGAAGGAGCGGCGGCGATGGCGGAACCCGATACCGGTGTCAAACAGCCCAACCGGCTGATCGACGAGACGAGTCCCTATCTCCTCCAGCATGCGCATAACCCCGTCGACTGGCACCCCTGGGGGCCCGGGGCCTTCGCCGAGGCCCGCGAGCGGCAGGTGCCCATCTTCCTCTCCATCGGGTACTCCACCTGCTACTGGTGCCACGTCATGGAGCGCGAGTGCTTCGAGAACGAGGCGATCGCCCAGCAGCTCAACGAGCACTTCGTCTGCATCAAGGTCGACCGCGAGGAACGCCCCGACGTCGACGACATCTACATGGCCGCCCTTCAGGCCCTCACCCAGAGCGGGGGCTGGCCCCTCAACGCCTGGCTCACCCCGCCCGGCGCCGAGGGTGCCGACGATCCGGGCCTCAAGCCCTTCTTCGCCGGGACGTACTTCCCGCCCGAAGCCAAGCTCGGCCGCACACCTTTCCCGAACGTGCTCGAGAACATCAACGAGGCTTGGAACACCAACCGTGCCGGCGTCATCGAGCAGGCCAATCGCGTCACCGAGGCCGTGCGCGACCGCTTCGCCGAGGCCATGACGCCCGTCCGCGTCGATGAGCGCCACGTTGGCAAGGCGATCGAGCAACTGCTGACCATCCACGACCGCGAGCACGGCGGCTTCGGCGGGGCGCCCAAGTTCCCCCAGCCCGTCTTCCTCGATTTCCTCATCGACACCCGAGGCATGCTCCAGGACCCCGCCGTCCGCTCCACCGTCGACCGCGCCATCCGCACCACGCTCGACGGCATGGCCCTCGGCGGGATGTACGACCAGGTTGGCGGCGGCTTCCATCGCTACTCCGTCGACGCCCGCTGGGTCGTCCCCCACTTCGAGAAGATGCTCTACGACCAGGCCCAGCTCGCCAGCGTCTACGCCAAGAGCTTCCTCTTCGACCGTGACCCGCTGGACCTGCGCATCATGCGCGAGACACTTTCCTACGTCCGCCGCGAAATGACCGACGAGACGGGCATGTTCTTCTCCGCCCAGGACGCCGAGGTGAACCAGCGCGAGGGGCAGAACTACCTTTGGACCCCCGACCAGCTCACCGAGGTGCTGGGCGCGGACGACGCCGCCTTCGCCGCCGACGTGTATGGCGTTCGAGAGGACGGCAACTTCACCGACCCGCACCATCCCGAAGACGGCCCGAAGACCGTTCTCGTCCTGCGCGCGCGGCCGGACGAACTCGCCCAGGCCCGCGGCATCACCCGCGAAGAACTCCTCCAACGCATCGACGCCATCGACGCCAAGCTCCTCGCCGCCCGGAACACACGCGACCAGCCCGGGCTCGACGACAAGGTGCTCACGGGGTGGAACGGCCTAATGATCGCCGCCTTCGCCCAGGCCGCCCTCGCGACGGGCGACATCGCCTACCTCGACGACGCCGAGCGCGCCTCGCGCGCGATCCTCGAGCACATGCGCCCACGCGACGGCGTGCTCCTGCGCGTCTACCGCGATGGTGAGGCCAAACAGCCCGCCTTCCTCGAGGACTACGCCTTCCTGATCCACGGCCTGCTCACCACCCACCGCGTCAACGCCGCCTCGGGCCGCGCCGACCTGCGTTACCTCAACGCCGCGACCGAACTCATGGACGAGGCCTTCGCCCTCTTCGGCGATGACGAAACCGGCGCGCTCCACGACACCCGCGCCGAGCAGACCGACCTGATCGTGCGCACCGCCTCGGCCTACGACGGCGCGATCCCCGCCGGCGTCAGCGTCATGCTCCACAACCTCATCGAGCTCCACGACATCGCCAGCGAGCTGCGCCACCTGCAACGCGCCGAGGCGTTGATGCGCGCGCTGTCCCCAGAAGTCCGCCGCTCGCCCGTCGCCGCGGTGAACTCCACCCGCGCGCTCGCCCGGCTCATGGCGCTCGACCAGAAGCTTCCCGAACGCCTCGGTCCCGACCGTGACCCGCGGGAGGAACCCTCCCACCAAGCGCCGGTGCAGATCCTCTCGGCGACCGACCGCGTCGTCGTCCCCGCATCTGGTGAGGCGTCCGTGATGATCCGCGTTGTCATCGACGAGGACCACCACATCACTGCGCGCGAGCCCGGCCACGCGGGCGTGCGGCCGTTCGGCGTGCGGCTCAGCGGTAACGATGGCGTCGCCATCGCGGGCGTCGACTACCCCGAAGGCGAGTCCTACGACGGCGCAGCGCTTGGGGCCGACGAATCCATGCGCGTCTACACCGGGACGTTCGACCTGACGATCCGCCTGAGGCGGACCGACCAGCCCTGGGCCGGCCGGGCGATCCTCTTCCTGGACTATCAGGCGTGCACAGAGGAAGCGTGCCTGGCGCCGGTCACCGTGGAGTTGGACCTGGCGATCGACGCCGGCGAGTGAGCGGATCGCGGATCTCGTCCAGCGCGATGTCACCAGAACACATGCGGGCAAACCACCCTATTTCGCCGCCGCGGTGTGTGTGCGGCGTGTTAAAACCCGAATAGGGTGGTCAGATTGCCATTGACTCCGGGGAGAAAATGTGCGACCCTTTAGCCGTGCGGACCTGCCAGGGATCCGCGATTGCACAGGTAACCAAGAGAGTCATCCGAGGCGTTGCCGCTTGTACGCGCACGCCGAGGGACAGAGGAGAGATCCAAATGAAGATTGCTGCACTTTGCGCTGGCGGCGTGCTCGGCATTGCCGGCGTCGCGTCCGCCTCGGTGTTTACCGAAGTTCAGGAAATGCCCTTCTCCGGCACGCCCGACTTCGAGCAAACCCTGACCTTCCAGAAGGCCGGCGAGCTGCGGTCCGAGGCCCTGAAGAACGTCAAGATCGAGTTGGTGCTGAACATTTCGGGCGGCTCGTTCGCCGTTGACAACGACGGCGACATGGGCGGCGAGGTCACCGTGACCTTCGGCGCCAGTGGCTTCCTCGAGTCGACGGATGTCACCGTCCCGGCCCTCGCGGTCAACCCCTCGAACGTCGGCGTCTTCGACCTCGCCGCTGACGACGAGCACCCCGGCGGCGAGCCCGTCTTCACGGGTGACGGCGGTCCGGACGAGGCCATGCTCGGCGCCACGATGGAGAGCGACATGGCGATGACCGAGGCTCTGCTCCTGACCGACTTCTCCGGTCTGGGCGACTTCGACATCCTCGCCAACATCGGCCAGAGCCTGAACATCGACGGCCTGTCGGGCATCGCCTTCTCGGGCAACGTCCTCGCCGCCGACGGCTTCGTCCGCATCACCTACGAGTACGTCCCGACCCCCGGCGCCGCGGCCCTCCTGGGCTTGGCGGGCTTCGCGACCCTGCGTCGCCGCCGCGGCTAAGCGGACCCGCTCGTGCATGCAACCCGAACGCCCGCCGAAAGGCGGGCGTTTTTTTGTCCCACGAGGCCTTGTGCGACACCTGGATCATGCCCCTGACACGGGGAATCGAGTTCGGCGACCCGAATTTTTGTGGGACTCGTCCGCTCGGGGTTGACGGCAGGCCGATCTCGCGTCATCATCCCTGATGAGAGAAGGCCTTGCGCGGGTGTCGCGCGGGATGTTGCTGAAAACACACGTGGCTCCCCATCCTGTGCTTCGGGGAGCTAGAGATATCAAGAGGAGAGACTCCATAATGAAAAAGACCTTTGCGCTGTGCGGTGGCGCGGTGCTCGCTTGTGCGGGCGCGGCTTCCGCCAACACGTTCGTCGAAGTTCAGGAACTGCCATTCTCGGGCACCCCTGACTTCGTCGAGACTCTGAACTTCCAGAAGGCCGGCGAGCTCCGTTCGGAAGCGCTTAAGAGCGTGACCATCGAGTTTGAGTTGTCCATCTCCGGCGGGTCATTCTCCGTCGACAACGACGGCGACGAAGCCGGCGGGGTCACCGTGACCTACGGCGCCAACGGCTTCCTGAGCTCTGACCTGCTCATCCCCGCTCTTGCCGTCAACCCCGCGAACGTTGGCATGTTCAACCTCGCCGCCGACGATGAGCACCCCGGCGGCGAGCCGGTGTTCACCGGTGACGGCGGCCCCGACGAGGCCTCGCTGCCCGGCGCAATGGAAACCCAGAGCAACTCGACCAGCACGCTGCTGCTCTCCGAGTTCGCCGGTCTGGGCGACTTCGACATCGACGTCAACGCCAACCAGAGCACCAACATCACCGGTCTCGGCGGCATCGCCTTCTCGGGCAGCCTCCTCGCGGCGGACGGTTTCGTCCGCATCACGTACGAGTACGTGCCGACCCCCGGGGCCGCCGCCCTCCTGGGCCTCGCGGGCTTCGCCGGTCTCCGCCGTCGTCGCGCCTGAACCACCGAGCTGACCACATCCGAGTGGAGCTGAGTGTGAATGCCCCGCGGCGTGCGTCGCGGGGTTTTTCTTTGGCCGCGTCGCACGCGACCGCGCAGCAACTGTTCTTTATTCAAAGCAGTTTGATGGCCCGGAGGTCGTCCAGCGGCTCTGTAAAGCTGCACGAGCCGTAACCGATCGCAAAGCTCTCACGCGTCTGGGCGATGCGCGGGTTGTCGAGCGACTTGTCGTCCCACGCGACGCCCTCGTCTGAGAAGCGAAAGGCGCGGGCGTCGGTCTCTTCGAGAATCGCCTGTGCGTTGTTCCGGTCGAGGCGGGCGGCTCGCACGAAGGCGGCGGCGAGGAAGACATTGAGGAAGCCGTGCATCGTGCTGCGTGGCGCATTGTCTTCGTACGTCAGCGGGTGCTCGGCGCGGATGGGGTGATGCAAGCCAGCGGTGGCCTTGAAGGGCACATCGGCGGCGCTGCATGTGGTGACGAACGTCGCGACGTCCTCGGTCGAGGGGATGAGGTCGGGCGTAACGCCCCCGCAGCGGATCTTGGCGCGCCCGCCCGTGCCCGCGAGCGCGGTGATCGCGGGGCGCACGTCGGTGTCGGCGGGGATCTCGAAGTAGGGCGTGAGCTGCTCGGGGATCAGCTTCATGAGGCGATCGATGCCGAAGGGGTCGGGCTCCTTGAGCTCGATGGCGTCGATCACCGCCAGGCCGTTCGCCGGCTCCTCGGCATGGGCACGGTTGAACGCGAAGATCGCCTCAATATCCGCGTCGACGTTCGAGCCGACCAGCGCTGACAGGCGCCAAGGTTCGTCGTCGGGACCCGACGGCAGATCGTTCGCGGCAAGGCGCTCGAACTCCTCCAGCCTGGCGACGGGCAGGATGAAGCGGCCCAGCATCCAGCGGTGTTCGACGCCGGTGTAGGCGGCGTAGTTGCGGATGGCGGGCAACATGTCGAGCTTGGCGGGCGGGAAGAGGCCGGCGTAATCGACGAGCGAGTCGAGCAGCAGCCGAAGCGAGCGCGGCGGTTCGGGAATGGTCATGCGCCCATGGTACGGGCGCGAACCGGCGCGCAGCCGCAGCCTTCGGCGCCTCAGGCGTAGAGGTTGATCGGGCGGCGCTCCTCGGCGAGCGCCTCGCTGGGAGGCGTTGCGAGAACTTCCGAAGGCCTGACGCGCAGCGTGGCGGCACCGTCGTTGGCGGCGGCTGACGGCGTCTCGCGCTCGGAAGCTGCTGTAGCGTCGGGCGCCTCGTTCCTCGCGGGGCTCACGGAGCGCACAGTGACGCCGGGCCGGCTTGCGCCTTCGTCAGCAGCTCGAGTCGAAGCGTCGGCAGAGGCAGTCGCACCGGGAGAGGCGCTGGGCTCGGCGACATCCGCGGACGCTGGTTTTGCCTCGCGACTCCGCTCCTCGCTGAGCTCACGCCGGGCTTCGGACTCCATGCGTGAGGCCTTGGCCGCGATGCGCCGGTCGGTGGACGAAGGCTCGGCCGGCGCCAGCGCCGCGCGGCGGATCTGCTGCGCCTTGGCGATCGTTTCCTCGGGTGTTCGCCCTTCGGAGGTGTCGATCTGCACGGAGCCGCCCACGGCGTAGCGCTTGCCGTCGGGACCTCGCTGGTATGAGTACGTCGGCCCTCCGCGATAGAGGGGGCCGGCGGCGGCGACGTGGGCCTGCTCGTGCGCGCGCACGTCTTTGTCGCGATCCTCGAGCTTGCGGACCTTCTCCCGCTCGCGATCGGAGAGCTCCGCGGTGTCATCGGGGCGAAGCGGGCGATCGGCGGCATCACGACCCGCGGTGCTGGCGGCTTCATTGCGGGTCGTCGGCGTGGCGGGCGTGACGGCATCGGGAGCCACAGCGCCCGCGGCGGCCTCGGTGGGCGGGAGTCCGGTCGACGCCCCCGGCGACGTCGCGGCATCGCCCGCGCCGGAGCGGGGGCTCGGCTGCGTCAGAGGCGCGGGTGTGGAGGCGATGGCGAGGGTCATGGCGATTCCCCGGAACGGAGATCGTCCATCGAGGTTGCGGCATGAGGCGAAGGGCGGCAAATGCCGCGCAACGTCCGATCATCGCCCGAACCATCGTCATGATCGTTGCGAAGTGAACGTGATGGTGCGGGGGGGCGGTGGGTGGTGGTACAGTGTGCGGCTCGCGAGGAAGTGGCCGCGCGGGCTGTTGATGGACCGCTTTGGCGTAGCCCGGGGCGGTGTGGATCGAGCGCGGTCGGCGTGGACGTCGGCCCGATTTCGGGGTGGGGCTGACGAGAGCGAGTCGTGCCGAAATGAACGTGATGAGCGATACCAGATTCGGGACCGGGGAGTCGATGACGGGGCACATCGCCCTGGCGGCGGAGCGCAAGACGGACCCGCACGCGACGCGGTTCGGGAAGTTCCTCCAGGCGTGCATCAAGTTCGAGGGCTCGGACCTGATCATCAAGACCGGGGCGGTCCCGAAGGTGCGCTTGCGCGGCGCCCTCAAGCCGCTGGACACCGACGCGGTGTCGCACGACGAGTTCATGGACATCTGCAAGAACATCCTGACGAAGGATCAGTTCGGCGACCTCAAGAAGTACGGCTCGATCGACTTCGCGTATGACTACGACAAGGGCAACCGCTTCCGCATCAACCTCTTCCAGGCCCGCGGGAACATCTCCATCGCCGCGCGTCTGATCACGAGCAACATCCTCAAGTTCAAGGACCTGCACCTGCCCGAGGTGATGAGCGAGATCGCGATGCAGCCTCAGGGCATCGTGCTGCTGGCGGGCGTGACGGGCTCGGGCAAGTCGACGACGATCGCTTCGATGCTCGACTACGTGAACGAGCGCAAGCCGGTGCACATCGTGACGCTCGAAGACCCGATCGAGTACATCTTCGAGGACAAGAAGGCGGTCATCCACCAGCGCGAGATGGGCATCGACTGCCTGGACTTCAAGACGGGTCTGCGTGCGTTGGTGCGTGAGAACCCGGACGTGGTGCTGGTGGGCGAGATGCGTGACTCGGAGACGTTCGAGGCGGCGCTCCAGGCCGCGGAGACGGGCCACCTGGTGTTCGGGACGATCCACGCGTCGTCGGCGACGGAGACGTTCAGCCGCATCTACGACCTGTTCCCGCCCGACGAGCGTGAGCAGGTGCGCAAGATCTTGGCGTACCAGATGCGGGCGATCGTGTACCAGAAGCTGCTGCCGACGCTACACGAGCACATCCAGCGCGTGCCCGCGCTGGAGATCCTGATCAACACGGCGCCCGTTCGGAAGTTCATCCTGGAGGGTCGCGAGGGCGAGGTGCGTGAGATCATCAACACGCAGGAAGCCGAGCAGATCGGCATGATGGACTTCAACGCGTGCCTGGTGAAGCTGGTGGAGAGCGAGTTCATCCACATGCGCACGGCGATGGAGGCGACGCCGAACGCCGACGAGCTGCGGATGCGTCTGAAGGGGATCTCCTGATACCTTCTTCGGCCCCCGCCGTGGTGGCGGGCGGCGAGTGATCGAAACGGGCGGGGCCTTCGACGACTGGAGCGAAGATGACGGGCGCATCGAGCGGGAGCGTGTGGTTGGCGGGCGAGGCACTGACACTGGGTCAGGGCCTGTACTTGGTGTCGTGGTGGAAGCCGCTGCTGTTCCTGCCCTTCTTCGTGGTCTGGGCGTGGGTGGTCTCGTCGGTGTACGACAAGGACTCGGCCCGCTGGTACTTCAAGCGCACGGCGTGGAACGTGGGGCACCTGTGCGCGGCGGCGGTGGCGATCGCGGTCTGGCTCGCGGTGCCGCTGCCTGTCTTCGCGACGCTGCCGATCGCGGTGCTCATCCTCGCGACGGACCTATACATCTACTTCCACCTGCGCAACCGCGACCATCGCGTTCCCGAGCGGATGAAGTGGTCGGCCGAATACATCAAGCGTTGGCAGAAGCATCGCAAGGCCGGGCGTGAGGACAAGGGCCTGGCGAAGGTGACGATGACGCTGGCGGGCCCGTCGGGGACGATCAAGGCGCCGATGGCCGAGACGCAGGAGTACCAGATCCGCGTCTGGGCCGAGGAGCTGCTCACGACGGTGATCGACCGCCGGGCGTCGCAGCTCGACATCCGCCCCCTGCGCGAGAACGTGTACGTCGCGGGCATCCTGGTGGACGGCAAGCCCAGCGCGATCAAGCAGATGCCCGGGCCCGAGGCGCTGGCGACCATCGACTTCTTCAAGAGCTGCGCGGGGCTGGACGTGGACGACCGGCGCCGCAAGCAGCGCGGCGAGTTTTCCTACGGCACCGCGTCGGGCAACGCCATGACCATCGCCGAGATCAGCACGCAGGGCTCTTCCAACGGCGTGCGCCTGACGATGCGGGTGGACCCGGCGTCGCAGGTGCAGATCGCCTTTGATGATCTGGGCATGCTGCCCAAGCAGGTCGAGCTCGCGAAGAAGCTGGTGAACGACGGGCAGGGTGTGGTGCTGCTGGCGTCGCCGCCCGACGGCGGGCGTACGGCCACGCTCTACGCCTTCGTCCGTCAGCACGACGCCTACACGTCCAACGTGCAGACGCTCGAGTTCGAGCCGCAGTCGATGATCGAGGGCGTGCGCACAAACCACTTCAAGCCCGGAGAGGGCGGCGAGTTCTCGACGACGCTGCGTTCGATCCTTCGGCGAGACCCCGACGTCGTGGGCGTCGCGGAGATCCCCGATGAGGCGACCGCGAAGGAGGCGTCGCTGGCGGACCACGAGCGCACGCGTCAGTACCTGAGCCTGCGGGCCGAGGACCCGCTCAAGGCGGTGCAGCTCTGGACCCGGATGGTGGGCAAGGAGAAGCTGGCCGCGGACTCCCTGAGCGGTGTGGTGGCGCAGCGGCTCATCCGCCGCCTGTGCCGCAACTGCCGCGTCGCTTTCCAGCCCACGCCCGACGTCCTGAAGAAGCTGGGCCTGCCCGCGGAGACCAAGCAGCTCTACCGCAAGGGCGGCACGGTGATGGTCAAGGACAAGGAGGAGACGTGCCCGGCGTGCGGGGGCGAGGGGTACCTCGGTCAGGTCGGCGCGTTCGCGGTGCACAACATCGGGTCCGAGGAACGCGCACCGATCGCCTCGGGTGATCTCCAGGCGCTGCGGTCGGCGTGGCGTCAGAAGAAGCAGATGAGCATCCAGCAGGCGGCGCTCAACCACGTGATCAACGGCGTGACGTCGATCGACGAGGTGATCCGCGTGACGCAGCCCGCGTCCAAGAGCAAGGGCGGCTCCGCGGGCGGATCGAGCAAGCAGCCCCCCACCGCCGCCAAGGCCGAGAGCTGATTCCGGAGCAGGAGCGACATGATTCTGAACATCATCGTGATCGTCGGGGTGCTGACCATCGCCATGCTCTGGGCGATCCGGGGCAAGGGGCGCGGCGCGTTCTCGTCGCTGTTGAACTTCGTGTGCGTGGTCACCGCGGGCGCGATCGCGTTCTCGGTCTGGGAGCCGCTGGTCTACGGCTGGCTGCTGGACTGGCGGGAAGACATCGCGTGGGCGGTGGGTCTCGTGGCGCCTTTCGCGGTCTCGCTCGCGGTGCTGCGGATCATCGTCGAGATGTCGATCCCGAAGAACGTGATGTTCGACGACGCGACCAACTTCGTGGGCGGGGCCGTCTTCGGGTTGGGCGCGGGGGTCATCAGCATCGGCATCTTCATGCACGCGCTGTCCATGACGCGTTTCGGTCCCGACCTGCTCGGCTACTCCCCGGTGGAGCAGCCGGGGGGCAACCTGGTGATGTCGGGCGGGCTGTGGGTGCCGGTGGACCGCTGGACCGCGACGCTGTACGAGCACGTCAGCGAAGGGAGCTTCTCGACGGACACCCCGATGGCCGATCGTCTGCCCGACCTCGCCGAGCACGCGGCGATGATGCGCATGCTCTACACCGACTCGGGCGGGATCGTCGGGCGGAGCGCGCTGACGCCCGAGCAGTTCAGCGTGGTCACGCGGTACGAGGGTGCCGACGCGCGGGCGTTCTTCCCGCCCAACCACCAGGACGTGCAGTTGCCCGACGGCGAGCCAGTGCCGGCGAACGCCAAGACCGTGGGTTTCGTGGTCAACTTCAATGCCGGCGCGCGTGAGGAGAGCGGGCAGGTGCTCATAGGGCCCGGGCTCGTGCGCCTCGTCTACACGATGCCCGACGGCAGCGCGGACGCGGCGCACCCGTACGTCATCGTCGCCGACCCCGAGGCCGAGGCGGCCACGAAGGCCCGCTACCCCGTCAACTCGCGCGACATGACCATCGCCTCGACGGGCGGACAATCCAACTCCGTCATGGGCTTCGAGTTTGCCATCCCCGCTGAAGCGACGCCCAGAGACCTCTTCGTCAAGCGCGTCCGCGTGCCCCTCGTTGGGGACCTCGCGCAACCCGCGCAGGAGTTCTCATCGGCCGATCAACTCGTCGCCGCCACGGGCACGCTCTACAGCGGCACCGGCGGACGCGTCACCGACCTGCGACGCGCCGGGGCCGTCACCGTCAACCCCGACCAGCGGCTGTCGCGCGAGAGCGTCGTCAACCAGCGGTTGCAGTTTCCCTTCGGCTGGACGATCAACCTCGCGAGCGGCTCGGGCGGCCTGAACATCGAAGAGGAGTTCGGAGCCGTCACGAGCGGGCAGCACGCGTTCGCGCAGGAGAGTCTCGAACGGCGCGGGCTCGATCAGAACCTGCGCGCCAACACCTTCAGCGTGACCAGCGACACCGGGCTGGTGCAGGTGATGCTCGCCGAAATGGGCCAGCGAACGCCCATCGGGCGATACATCGAGGAGAACAACCCCAGCGGTGCGCCGGTTCTTGTGGATACGCAGAACCGGACGTATGCCGCCATCGGGTTCATCTACGGCGACGGGCGCAACGTGACGATCGGGTTCAACCCCGGCCGGCCCGTCTCCAGCCTCGATGATCTACCCGATCAGCTCAGCATCTCCAAGCCCACGCAGACGATCATCCTCGTCTACCGCCCGACGGCCGGCGTCGTGCTCGACGGCTTCGCCGTCGGTGATCAGTTGGTCGCCGACTTCCAGCCCAACGTTACCGTGCGCAAGCAGTCGCCGCGGCGTCGCTGATCAAGAACGCCGGGCCACGCGGGTCCGAGGCGCACGCCGACACGCGGTCAACACCGGGCGCGAGCCCGGTGTTCGGTGGGGGTACGAGAGAGGGGGGCTGTCTGTTGGATTGCCGGTCCGGTGCCACGATGCAGTGCAGCGGCGTGGAGCGTGCGCCGTCCGCGCTTCGCACTACGCACCTTCGGTGCGTAGTGGCTCCGGACTCATGTCCAACGCACTGACCTTGCAAAGCCAAGGTCAGTGGCACCCGGAACTCGGCACCGTCCGCGCCGCACCACGCGCCTTCGGTGCATCGTGGCACCGGGCTCATGCCCAACGCACTGACCTTGCAGAGCCAAGGTCAGTGGCACCCTCCACGCATACTGGC
>CAYTSW010000073.1:0-13415 GCA_964440605.1 uncultured Phycisphaeraceae bacterium
GATCGTGGCCGCGAATCGCCCGGCGGCCATGGGCGGGCGTTGGACGGGGCTCGTATGGGGGAAGGGGGGCATGGCCTCGAATGTAGCAGGGCGCCCGAGGGTGGCGTGCACGAACGTCGCGCGTACAAACGGGCCCGCCGAGGCGGACCCGCTGGGCAAGCAATCAGTTGGAGCAGTCGATCAAGCGCGACGGCGGCGCAGGCCGGCGAAGCCCGCGAAGCCGAGCATCGCGGCGGCGCCGGGCGAAGGCACGTACCAGATGCTCACTTCATCGAACGCCCAGATGGAATCGGTGTTGTTGATGGACGAGCGGAACTCGAACGCCACGCCCGGATTGCCCACACCGTCGTACTCGAAGCGACGGAACGACCCCTCCTCCGTCGCCGCCCACCCCGCGTTGAGCGAGAAGTCTCCCGCGCTGTCGATCAGGCGCAGGGCTGGATTGCCCTGCTCATTGGGCTCTTCGTCGATGACGTAGGTGGTCAGTTCGAAACGCTGGATTTCCTGCGGCGTCGTGAAGATCGCGCGGTCGGTGAAAAAGTTGAGGCCGCTCACGTCCTCCTGGATCAGGCGTAGCGCCTTGTTCCCCGGCGCCCGCTCGAAGATCTCCGCGCCGACATCGCCGCCGAAGATCGCGGTGAGCACGATGCCCGGGGCGATCTCATCGCCAGCTTCGAGCAAGCCCAGCGGCAGGCTTTCGAAGTCGATCACAACGTTGGCCGCGGGGGCACCCCCGATGGGACTGCCGAAGATGTCGTACCCAGCGAAGACGGGGGCGGTGGCGCAGACGATAACTGCCGACGCTGTACATGCGGTCTTCATATCTATCTCTCCTGAGTTATGCCGACTTGGCTCGCCGGCTCTCCCTGTACACGCTCCCCAGCAGGAGCGTTATGCAGCCTCAGGGTAGCTGTAAGCGAGGGCGACTACAAGCCCCGTATCGCCATGGCGGATGAAAAGAAGGGTGCAACCGGCGGCTTGCCCGACCGTGTCTGGTCTGAGCACGCACCGGCGCACAAGCCGCCGGTGGCACGCATGGGTCACTCAAGCCATCACGCGGCGGGCATCACTCATCCATCATCGGGATGTCTACTTCGTGCTCACGGGCGCAGTCGATCGCGGTCTCGTACCCCGCGTCGGCATGGCGGAAGACGCCCATCATCGGGTCGTTGGCGAGCACGCGGGCGAGGCGTTCCTTGGCGGCGTCGGTGCCGTCGGCGACGATGACCTGGCCGGCGTGTTGTGAGAAGCCGATGCCCACGCCGCCGCCGTGGTGGAAGCTCGTCCAGCTCGCGCCCGAGGCGATGTTGACGGCGAAGTTGAGCAGGGGCCAGTCGGAGACGGCGTCGGTGCCGTCTTTCATGGCTTCGGTCTCGCGGTTGGGGCTGGCGACGGAGCCGCAGTCGAGGTGGTCGCGGCCGATGACGATGGGGGCCGAGATTTCGCCGGTGCGGACGAGGTCGTTGAAGAGCAGGCCGGCCTTGTCGCGCTCGCCCAGGCCGAGCCAGCAGATGCGCGAGGGGAGGCCTTGGAACGCAAAGCGCGGCGAGCCGTCGGCGTTGCGGCAGCTCTTGAGCCAGCGGTGCAGGCGCTGGTCCTGCGGGAAGAGGTCCATGAGGGCGGCGTCGGTGGTGTAGATGTCTTCGGGGTCGCCCGAGAGCGCGACCCAGCGGAAGGGGCCTCGCCCGCGGCAGAACTGCTCGCGGATGTAGGCGGGGACGAAGCCGGGGAACTTGAAGGCGTCCTCGAAGCCGTTGTCGAGCGCGCGTTGGCGGATGTTGTTGCCGTAGTCAAAGGTGATCGCGCCGCGCGACTGGAGCTCGACCATCGCGCGCACGTGACGCTCCATCGCGTCCATCGAGCGCTTGACGTACTCGTCGGGCTCGGCGTCGCGCAGGATCGCGGCTTCGTCGAACGTCATATCGGTCGGTACGTAGCCGACGAGCGCGTCGTGCGCCGAGGTCTGGTCGGTCAGCACGTCGGGCGTGATGGAGCGCTCGATCATGCGCTCGAGCAGGTCGACGGCGTTGGCCTCCACGCCGACGCTGACGGCGCGATGGTGCTTCGCGTAATCGATCGAAGCGTCGATGGCCTGGTCGATGCTCGGGAGGACCTCGTCGAGGTAGCTGTCGTGGCAGCGGCGGTCGAGTCGCGAGCGGTCAACATCGGCGATGAGGCAGGTGCCGCCGTTGAGGGTGATTGAGAGCGGTTGGGCGCCGCCCATGCCGCCGCAGCCGGCGGTGACGCAGAGTTTGCCGGTGAGCGGGCCGCGCTCGTCGGACTTGAGTTCTGGGAAGTGCTTGTAGCCGCACTCGGCGAAGGTTTCGTAGGTGCCCTGGAGGATGCCCTGGGTGCCGATGTAGATCCACGACCCGGCCGTCATCTGGCCGTACATCATCAGGCCTTTAGCCGACAGTTCGTCGAAGTGCTGCTGCGTGGCCCAGTGGGGGACGAGGTTGGAGTTGGCGATGAGGACGCGGGGTGCATCTTCGTGCGTGCGCACGACGCCGACGGGTTTGCCCGACTGGACGAGCAGCGTTTCGTCGGGCTCGAGGCGTTTGAGGGTTTCGACGATGGCGTCGAAGGCGGCCCACGAGCGGGCGGCCCGACCCCGGCCGCCGTAAACCACGAGTTTCTCGGGATGCTCGGCGACCTCGGGGTCGAGGTTGTTCATGAGCATGCGCATGGCGGCCTCGGCGGGCCACGACTTGCAGGAGAGCGTGGCTCCGCGCGGGGCGCGGATGGTCCGTGCGGCGGCGTCGAGGGTGGTCATGGTGGGCCTCCGGTTAGCGGGATCCCGATTGTACGCGCAACAGACACCGCCCCGGAGCCCGGCGCGGCGGGGCGTTGCGGTGTGCTGGCGTGCAGCGTCCGCCGGATTATCGGCGGTCAATGAGCTTGCGCACTGCGCGGATGACCTCATCGGGGTCCGCACGCTTGGAGTAGTCCCAGTCCGCGAAGACCCAGCGGATAACGCCGTCGGTGTCGATGACGAAGGTCGCAGGGGCGGGAAGCGTCCACTCCCCGTTGGCGTTGTGCTCGGTCAGGTCGATGCCGTAGCCCTTGTACTTCTCGATCGTTTCGTCGTCGAGGGTGAACTGGACCTTGAAGGCGCGTCCGGCCTCGGCGTCGGCATCGGAGAGAACGGTGTACTCGAGGTTGCGCTGGTCCTTGGTGGAGGCGATGTAGGTGGGCTTCTCGGGTGTGATGGCGACGAAGGTGCCGCCGACTTCGCTCAGAGTGGACAGCTTGGTCTGCCACTGGGAGAGGGCCTTGGTGCAGTACGGGCACCAGCCACCGCGATAGAAGGTGAGAACAACCGGACCCTTGGCGTAGAGGTCGGCCAGATCGATCTTTTTGCCTACTTCGTTCTGGAGAGCGAGCGTGGGAGCCTCGCTACCGACTTCCAGGCCCGGCTGCTCAGGCGCTTCGTAGTCGTCAGCGATGGAGAGGAAGGCGATGGTGCGGGGGACGCGTTCGTCCCCGGGGATGAGCAGGGTCATGAAGCCGCCGAGAGCGACGGTGACGCCGGCGAGGGTGATGATGATGCGCATTGCGATGGTTTCCTCATGTCGGGTGGGCGTGACGAGTGATGCGAGCGTCGCGGCCCCCGTTGAGTATTCCCCAGGTTCAGCGGAAGGGAAGGGATTACCGGAACCGCCCCGCGAGCACGAGCCGCTTGATCGCCGCGATGTCCGGGGCCGGGGAACGGTCGGACTCGAGCCTGGGCACGACGGAGCGGATGGCGGCGTGGGCGTGCTCGACGCCGTGGCCCGACGTGAGCGGGCGTTGGTACTCGAGGGCCTCGGCGGCGCAGAGGAGTTCGATGGCGACGACGTCGGCGGCGAGGCTGACGGCTCGTCGGGCCTGCAGGGCGGCGGTGGGGCCGAAGGAGTTGTAATCCTCCATGCCGGCGCACGTCGGGATGTTCACGACCGAAGCGGGGCTGGCCAGCGCGATGAGCTGGTTGCAGCAGGCGGCGGCGGTGTACTGCGTGATCATCAGGCCGCTCTCGACGCCCGGGCGGACGCTCAGGTGCGGGTGCAGGGGGTTCTGCGGGTCGGACGCCGCAAGCATGAGGAAGACGCGGCGCTCGGCGATGCCCGCGACGTGGGTGAGGGCGATGGTGAGGTGGTCGAGCGGGAGGGCGATGGGCAAGCCGTGGAAGTTGCCCGCGGAGATGACCTGCGCCGAAGCGCCGGCGCCGACGGAAAAGACGAGGGGGTTGTCCGTGACGGCGCCGAGTTCGGCGTCGACGCACTCGTAGACGCTATCGAGCGAGGTGAGGGCGGCGCCGATGACGTATCCCGCGCAGCGGAGTGAGTAGGGGTCCTGCACGCGCGGATCGCCATCGCGATGGCTCGGGATGATCTGGCTTCCGTCGAGCAGTTGTCGGAGTCGGGTTGCGACACGTGATGGTCCCCAGTGGTTGCGCGTTTGATAGACGCGTGAGTCGAGGAACGTGTCGGTTGCGCGGTTGGCGTCGATGCTCATGGCTGCGGCGACGATCGCCGCGTCGACGACGCGCTGGGCGTCGATGAGCGCCAGCGCCGCCTGGGCCGCCATGAGGTGCGTGCCGTTGATGAGCGCGAGGCCCTCCTTGGGGCCAAGCTCGATCGGAGTGAGGCCCGCTTCCTTGAGGGCCTGTCCGCCGGGGATGGGCTTGTCGTGAGCGGGCGTGGTCGCCTCGCCTTCGCCCAGCAGGACGAGGGCGACGTGGGCGAGCGGGGCGAGGTCGCCCGACGCGCCGACGGATCCGGTTTCGGGCACGACGGGCGTGATACGGCTGTTGAGCAGGCCCGAGATCGCCTCGACGAGTCCGAGCCGGATGCCGGAGTAGCCCCGCGCGAGCGAGCAGGCGAGCAGGAGCATCATGGCCCGGACGGTCTCGTTGGGCAGAGGCTCCCCGACGCCCGCGGCGTGCGAGCGGATGAGATTGTGCTGCACGTCGACGAGCTGGTGCGGCTCGACACGTCGGCGTGCGAGCGAGCCGAAGCCCGTGTTGACGCCGTAAATAGCGCGGCCTTCTTCGAGCACCGCGGTGAGGCCGGCGCGGGAGGCGGCGATGCGTTGGCGGGCGGACTCGGTCAGGGCGACGGCGTCCTCGGCCCGGGCGACGCGCTCGACATCGACGAGGCTCGGGGTCTCGCCCGAGATGAGGTAGGCGTCCTCGAAGTCGGAGCCGACGGAGGGGTGCTGCGGGTTGTCGTCGTTTGAGGTGGGCACGGCGCGGACAGTCTGGCGATGGTGGGACCGACTGGCAAGGGCGAGCGGAAACGCGTAAGAAGGGGCTATGACGCAAATCATCGCGCGATGGGTGTTGCTGGCGGTAGCCGCGGTCGTGGTCGGGCCCGTGGTAGGCTGGCTGGTTGGTGGGGCGCCGTCGCTCAACGGTGGCCCGGCGACGGCGCTTGTCAGCGATTCGCCGGCTTTGGGCACGATCCGGTCGCTGCTGGCGTTGGTGCTGGCCGGAGGTGTCGGGCTGGTCGCCTCGTTGATGGCGGGCCGACGCACCGGCATCGCGGTGATGGGCGTCGCCCTCGTGTGGGGGGCGTGGGGGACCGCTCGGCTGGACGATCTGGCGCGGGTGCCCGAGGTGGGCAACCCCGCGGCCTCGCTCGGGATCGAGGGTTTCCTGCTGGGCCTGGTCGCGGCGGCGATCGCGGTCGGGCTCGCGTATATGGGCCGCGGGCCGGGACGCGAAGCGATCGCCAGGGACAACCCGAAGGCGCCGGCGATCGGGGCCGGGGTGTTCATCGCCAGTGCCATCGCGCTGGCTTGGGTCGTTGCTCGGACCGGGATGGTGGGGCAGGCCCTGGCGGCGGCGGCGGTGGGGGGCTTCGTGGGTGGCGCGTTGGCGCGCACGTTCGCTCAGCATGGGGGGATGCTGGGGGCGATCCTCGCGGTGCCTCTGGTCGCGGCGATCGGGCCGATCGTGGGGAGCATGGCGACGTCAGGCGATCTGGTGGAGGCGGTGTACGAGCACTCGGTCGCCGGCGTGCTGCGGATCATGCCGATGGACTGGATCGCGGGTCTGCTCGTCGGTCTTCCGCTGGGCTGGGCGCAGGCGGACACGATGATCGAGCATCAGACGGACAAGCCGGGCGAAGCGCCACACGTGCCGAAACGAGCGCGCATCAAGCGCTCGGCGGCTTCGACTTCCGCTGGCGCTGGTTGATCGCGATGGGGGCGACCCGCGCACGCCACCGTGGGGAGCATCCGGTCGTTTTCGCCCGACGAACTCCCTAACGTCACCTGTTGTGATGCCTCGATCGTCCGCGCTCGCATACCGCCCGCGCGGCGAACACCCTTTCTGCCGGTGCCATCAACGCTCCGGAGCCTTTCAAGGATCAGAAGTTCATGCCTACGACCCCTGATGCCATTCCCGACATCCAAGCCAAGGCGGACACGCGTAAGATCGCGATCGACAAGGTGGGGGTGAAGGGGGTGACGTATCCCATCCAGCTCGCAACCCCCGGCGGGGAGCCGCAGCACACGGTGGCGTCGATCGACATGTATGTGAACCTTCCGCACCACCAGAAGGGCACGCACATGAGCCGTTTCCTGGAAGTGCTCAATACGCACGCCCGGCCCCTGAGCCCGGACTGCTTCATGGACGTGGCCCGGGCGATCAAGGATCGGCTCGAGGCGGAATCGGCGCACCTGACGCTGACGTTCACCTACTTCATCGAGAAGCGGGCCCCAGTCACCGGGGCGGCGGGGATGATGGATTACCGGGTGACTTTCGAGGCGACGAGCAACTCGCACGACGACCTCGTGATGCGTGTGGCGGCGCCGGCGACGAGCCTCTGCCCGTGCTCCAAGGAAATCAGCGCCTATGGAGCGCACAACCAGCGGTGCGAGATCGAAGCCGCGGTGCGGTTTGATGGCACCATGTGGATCGAGGATCTCGTGCGCCACCTCGAATCGGCGGCTTCGGCACCGGTCTACTCCGTGCTCAAGCGCCCGGACGAGAAGTTTGTGACGGAAGAGGCGTACGACAACCCGAAGTTCGTCGAGGACATCATCCGCGACCTGGCGGCGAGCCTCATGGGCGACGACCGCGTCTCGTGGTTCGCAATCTCAAGCGAGAACTTCGAGTCCATCCACAACCACAACGCGTACGCCGAGATCGAGGTCACGAAGGACCGTTGATTCCGCCGTACGGGAGTGGGGCGAGCTTCTGGCGAGGCCCGGGCCGTGTTCGGCGTGGTGTTGGGCCGACGGGGCGTGCCGGCCGATAATGTGGTTATGGGATCGCGTCGTCTGGTTCGGAGCATGTTCGTGCGCCGGGTGCTTGTCATCGGCGGAGCGATTACTCTGGGCATGGGGGCGCTGGCGGCGGCTTCGTACCGGCTGACGGTGGTGATGGG
The DNA here is from genome assembly GCA_964440605.1 of uncultured Phycisphaeraceae bacterium. GTDB lineage: Bacteria > Planctomycetota > Phycisphaerae > Phycisphaerales > UBA1924 > CAYTSW01. The sequence goes on from CAYTSW010000073.1 coordinate 7,374, forward strand.
CGACGAGCTGCGGGCGGCTGCGGAGCGGACGCTGCTGGACGAGCGATGGACGCCGACGGTGCGGGGGCGGATCCTCGATCGGAAAGGACGGGTGCTGGCGTATGACCGCCCGGCGTTCGACCTCGAAGTGGATTACGCGCTGATCGTTGGTGACTGGGCGACTCGGGAGGCGGCACGGGTGGCACGCGAGCGGGCGGGGGAGCGGTGGAACGCGCTGGACGTGACCGATCGCGAGGCGTTGATCGACGCCGAGCTTCCTGTCGCTCAGGCCCGGATCGACGCGCTGTGGGACGAGATAGCCGTTGCGCTGGATGCGGACCGGGCGGAGCTGGACGAGCGTCGCCAGCGCATCACGCAGACCGTGGAGCGCATGGCCAGCGCGGTGTGGGAGCGACGGCTCGAGCAGCGTCGGGAGGAACTCAGCCGCGACCGCGAGACGGCGGTGGAAGTGACGCTCGAGGATGTCAAGACGCCGCTGCGTGAACAGGTAACGGCGCACACGGTCGCGACGGGCGTCGTGGGTGAACAAGCCTTTGCGCTGCGTCGGCTGGCGGAGAATCACGAGGGTGTCGAAGTCGTGCCGGGCGGGCGGCGAACGTACCCGTTCGAGCGGGTGGTGGTGGATGTCGACCGTTCGAGTTTTCCGCCGCCGCTGCGGGAAGAGGGGTCTTCGACGGAGTCGGTCGAGGTGGCGGGCGTGGGGACGCACCTGCTGGGTTGGATGCGCGGGGTGTTCGCTGAGGACACGGAAGCGCGGCCTCGGGTGGAATCGGAGACGGGCCTTGTGGATCGTGGGCACTATCGCCCGGGCGACCTCGTCGGATCAACCGGGGTGGAGTCAGCGCGAGAAAACGAGCTGCGGGGCTTGCGTGGACGGGTGGTGACGCATCGCGACACGGGCGTGGAGGAGGTGGTTTCGCCGGTGAACGGCGGGGACGTGCGGCTGACGATCGACGTGATGCTGCAGGCGCGGGTGCAGGCGCTGCTGACGCCGGACGTGGGCCTGGCGCGGGTGAACGCGTGGCACGGGAACGCGGTGCTGGAGGAGCGGACGCCGCTGAACGGCTCGGCGGTGGTGCTGGATGTGCAGACGGGCGAAGTGCTCGCGGCGGTGAGCATGCCGACGTTCACGCGGGATCAGATGCGCGAACATGCGCAGGCCATGGCAGAGGACCGGCTCAACGCGCCGCTGGTGAACCGGCCGCTCGCCAAGGCATACATGCCCGGCTCGCCCGTGAAGCCGTTGATTCTGGCGGCGGCGGTCACGGAGGGGGTGCACGCTCTCGGGCGTGCGATCGCGTGCACGGGCCACCTGATCGAGGACAAGCCGGACCGCCTGCGATGCTGGATCTACAAGCGCTTCGGCACGACGCACAACGACCAGCTCGGGCACGACCTGAACGCGCGGGAGGCGATCGGGCTGTCGTGCAACATCTACTTCTACACGCTCGGTCGCGATCTGGGGCCGCGCCGGCTGAAGGCGTGGTTGGAGAGATTCGGCATCGGCGAGCGCATCGGTCTTGGCGTGGGCATCGAGAGCGCGGGGAACGCTGGGGACAAACTGGACGGCAAGCCTCTGTACCTGGGCGACGCGACGCTCATGGGAATCGGGCAGGGGCCGGTGACGTGGACACCCCTGCAGGCGGCTGACGCGTACGCGACGCTCGCGCGCGACGGCGTGCGCATCGCGCCGCGGCTGTTCAAGGACGCACCGGTGCGTGGCGAGGATCTCCGGCTCGATCTCTCGTCGGTCGATGCGGCGCTGGATGGGCTGCGCATGGCGGTGGAGGACGAGCGCGGAACGGGGTACGCCATCCGGTATCCGACTGGCGAACGCTTGAAGGTGTTCGATGTGGAGGGGGTGCGCGTGTGGGCGAAGACAGGGACGGCAACCGCGGCGCCAACGCTGGGGGCTGACGGAGAGGTGTTGCGCTCCGGCGACCACGCGTGGATCGTGGCGCTCGTCGGTGATGAGTCGGACCCGTCGCCCCGGTACGCGTTGTCGGTGGTGCTCGAGTATGCGGGGAGCGGTGGGCGCGCGGCGGGGCCGCTGGCGAACGAGGTGGTGCGGGCGCTGGTGGCGGAGGGGTATCTGTGATGGTGGGAGCGCACAGCACCGACCCGCAGAGTTGGTTCGGCAACGCCCGACGACGCGAGCAGCCGGGTTCTGCTTCGCAGTACCCGGGCACCCGTGACGTTGGGGTGGCCTCGTGAATCCGGAGCGGTTGGAGCGGATCACGTCGTATCACCGCGGGCTGGGCGGGGGTGATCCGGGCTTCTTCGATCGGCGCGGGCGGTCGCTGACGCGATCGCCTGTCGCGTGGGTGCACGCGGGTTGGCTGGTCGTGGGGGCGACGCTGACGTTGTGGTTGATCGGGGTGTACTGCATCGGGCTGACGAACGGGTTGGACGGACCGATGCTGAGCGGGACGGCGGTGCGGCAGCTCGTCTTCGGCGGGCTGGGGATCGTGGCGGGGGCGGTGGTCGCGGTGCCGCACTTCCGGCGGTACGTGTACCTCGCGTGGCCGATGGCGGCGGGGGTGATCCTGCTGCTGGTGATCGTGCTGCTGCCCTTCGTGCCGGAGGAGATCGTGCGGCCTCGCAAGGGCGCCCGCCGGTGGATCAACGTCGGCATTACGGAGTTTCAGCCCAGCGAACTCGCGAAGATCGCGTACGTGCTGGTGACGGCGAGCTGGCTGCGATTCCGGCGGAACCATCGGCGGCTCAAGGGATTGGTCGTGCCGGCGCTGCTGGCGATCGTCCCGATGGCGCTGATCCTCGTCGAGCCCGATTTGGGGACGGCGATGCTCTTCCTACCGGCGGCGGTGGCGATGCTGCTCGCGGCGGGCGCTCGGCTGAAGCACCTGATCTCAACGGCGGTGCTGGGCGGGGCGTTCGCGGCGGCGGTGGTGGTCATCTCGCTGGTCGCGGCTCAAGCGGAGCAGTACCCGCTGCTGCGACCGCACCAAGTGGAGCGCATCCAGGCGGTGATGGACAGCTTCCGTGGGGACGACCGTTTCGTCGACGACCGCGGCTTTCAGGGTCGCCAGGCGATCACGCTGATCGGCGCGGGCGGCGCGACGGGCAACGACGAGGATCATGCGCGTGCGCTGGTGTACTTCTCGCGCCTGCCCGAGCGGCACAACGACATGATCTTCGCGGTCTTTGCAACGCGCTTCGGGCTCGCGGGGATCATGGTGCTGCTGGGGCTGTACGCGGTATGGATCGCCGGCGCTCTATGGGTGGGCGCGGCGGCGCAGGATCCGTTCGGGCGGCTGGTCGCGGTGGGGCTGGCAGCGCTGGTCGCGACGCAGATGGGCATCAACGTGGGGATGACGGTGGGCCTGCTGCCGATCACGGGGATGACGCTGCCATTCGTCAGCGCGGGCGGGTCGAGCCTCGTCGCGGGGTTCATCATGGTTGGGCTCATCGTGAACGTCGGGCTGAGGCGGCCTCGCTACCAGTGGGGGCGGCGGAGCTTCGAGTTCGACGATGAGTGAGTCGCCCGGTGCGCTATGCTGCGCTGATGAGCGAGCCCCGCGAGCCGTTGACGCTTGATCTCTCGGTGCGTGCGTTGGAGCCGCCCACGTCGTTCGTCGAGGCGACGGACGCGTTCGGCCTGTCGTTCGACGAGGGCGACCTCGAGCGGCTGGGCCTGTTCCTCGCGCACCTGCTCGACGCGAACACGCGGATGAATCTGACGGGGATCACCCAACCGGAGGAGGCGTGGCACAAGCATGTGCTCGACGCGTTAACGCTGCTGCCCATGCTCTCCGAGTTGGAGCATGGTTCGCGTGTGCTGGACGTGGGCAGCGGCGGGGGCGGGCCGGGCGTCCCGCTGGCGATCGTGACGCCGAAGCTGCGGTTTACGCTGATGGACGCGACGGCGAAGAAGACGGATTTCATCGGTCAGGCGGCGGCAGCCGTACGCGCTTCGAACGTGGAGACGGCGACCGGCCGGGCGGAGGAACTGGGGCAGGACCGCGGCGTGAGGCGTGGTGACGAGCGGGTGGGCGGACATCGCGAGGCGTACGACGCGGTGGTGGCGCGAGCGGTGGGACCCTTGGCGGTGGTGGCGGAGTTGACGACGCCGTTTGCGAAGGTTGGCGGCTTGACGCTGCTGGTCAAGGGCGGGCGTGCGGAGGACGAGCTCTCGGAGGCGAAGCAGGCGCTGCATTTGTTGCATGTTGCGGAGGCTGGCGTGGTGGAGACGCCGACGGGGCGGGTCGTGGTGCTCGAGAAGCTGCGTCGGACGCCGAAGGCGTATCCGCGGAGGGTGGGCGAGCCGAAGCGCCGGCCGTTGAGCCAGTAAGCCGTGGAAAGGACGCTGCTTGTCTGCGGAGTGGCGCGTCGTCGTCGCGCAGGTTGGGAGTGAGCGGTCGGCTGTGTGTACCCTCGCAGGCGGCGTAGGTGTTTGATGAGATCCGGCGCGTGCCGTCGGGTCTGAAGGTCCACTACGCTTGCCGAATGGGACGATCGAGACGCCAGCGTGGAGACTCAGCGAGCGGTTGGTCGGCGTGGATGGTGCGCGGATGACCGGGGTTGACGTGTCGCAGATGTTGTCAGGTGAGGGCCCGATCGCGCGGGAGCTGGGCGAGGGGTTCGAGGCGCGGCCGCAGCAAGTCGAGATGGCCCGGGCGGTGGCGCGGGTGCTGGAGGAGCGGGCACACCTGCTGGTGGAGGCGGGCACGGGCGTCGGCAAGAGCCTCGGGTACCTGGCGCCGGCGATCGCGCGGGCGGTGGAGCGGCGGGAGCGGGTGGTGGTCGCGACGAACACGATCGCGCTGCAGGAGCAGATCATCGGGAAGGATCTGCCGCTGCTCGAACGTGTGTTCGCCGATGAGCACGGCGAGCCGCTGTTCCGGGCGGAGTTGGTGAAGGGGCGAGGCAACTACGTCTCGGTGCGGCGCCTGAAGCTGGCGTCGGAGCGTCAGGAAAAGCTGCTGCCCGATTCGGCGAGCCGGCGGTCGCTTCACGTGATCGAGGATTGGGCGATGTCGACGCGCGACGGGACGCTGTCGACGTTGCCCCAACTCGAGCGGGGGGGCGTGTGGGACAAGGTGCAGTCCGACGCGGGCAACTGCATGGGGCGTAAGTGCCCGACGTATTCCGCGTGCTTCTTCCAGCAGGCACGGCGGCGCGCCGAGCGAGCCGAGGTGCTGATCTGCAACCACGCGCTGTTCTTCAGCGACCTGGCGCTGCGCGTGCGGGGTGTCGGATTTTTGCCGCCCTACGAGCACGTCATCCTCGACGAGGCGCACAACGTGGAGGACGTGGCGAGCGACCACTTCGGCGTCTCGGTGAGCGAAGGGCGCGTCGCGCACCTGCTCTCGACGCTGCACCGCCCGAAGCAGCAGAAGGGCTTCCTCGTCACGATGGGCGTGAGCGGCGCGGACCTGTCGCGGGTCGAGGCGGCGCTGGCGTGGGTAAGAGAGGCCGACATGGCCCGCGAGGCCTTCTTCGAGCGGGTGGCACGGATGGTCGAACGCAGCGGCAAGGGCGGGAGCGAGGGGACGGTGCGCGTGCCCGAAGGCGTGACGCTCGACAACGAACTCAGCGAGCCGATGAGTGCGCTGGCGGGGGCGCTCAAGGGCCTGCGTGACTTGGCGGGGCGCGATGAAGACCGCTACGAGCTCAACGCGTACGTTGAGCGGGCGCAGGCGATCGCCGACGAGGCCGAGGCGTTGTGCGAGCAGACGCTCGACGGGTGCGTGTATTGGGCCGAGGCGAAACGGACGGAGCGGATGGGCGTGCGGGCGACGCTGAGCTGTTCGCCGGTGGAGGTGGCGCCGCTTCTACGCGCGCACCTGTTCGGCGGTGAGCACACCGTCGTGCTCACGAGCGCGACGCTGACGACCGCGGGCGGGTCGTTCGAGCACGTCAAGTCGCGGCTCGGTTGCGAGGAGGCCGAGACGCTCAGCCTCGGCTCGCCCTTCGACCACGCGCGGCTGGTGGAGCTGTACGTCGACCCGTCGATGCCCGACCCGCGCAGCGGCGGGTACGTGCGCGCGCTGGGCGACCGCGTCGTCCAGCGCGCGCACG
>CAYTSW010000074.1:0-13259 GCA_964440605.1 uncultured Phycisphaeraceae bacterium
TCATCCCCTACCTCCCTCTCTCCGACGACGTGATGAAGCGCATCGTTCACCTCAAACTGTCCAAGGTCGCCCGTCGCCTACGCGACCAGCACGAGGCGGCGCTCGAGTTCTCCGACGAGATCATCGCCGCCCTGCTCGCCCGCTGCCGTGAGGTCAGCACCGGCGCGCGCAACATCGATCACGTCATCGACAGCACCCTGCTGCCCACGCTCAGCGCCGAGATCCTCGAACGCCTCGCCCGCGAAGAGCCCTTCGAGCGGGTCGCCGTGAATCTCGACGGCGACGGCCGGATGAGCTACGCGTTCGATCGGGACTGACCGCGTCGACCAACCACCGCCTCGGACTCGGACTCAGCCCCACGGTCGCCGATCGATGCGACTTGCCTCCATACGTCGGTATCTCCCCCAATCTTCTGCCTTGCGTTCCTGCAAGACGGGTCCTAGCATGGTCTAACAGTACTATTTCCCGTCTGACGGGATTTACGAGTGAGGCACCGTATGGACCTTGAACTGCTCAGCCGGCTCCAGTTCGCCGGGACGATTATGTTCCACTATCTCTTCCCGCCCCTCACCATCGGGCTCGGCCTGATCATGGTGCTGGTCGAGGCCCAGTGGCTCCGCACGGGTGACGCGTCGTGGAAGCACGCCGCCAAGTTCTGGACCAAGATCTTCGCCCTCAACTTCGCCCTCGGCGTCGCCTCGGGCATCGTCATGGAGTTCCAGTTCGGGACCAACTGGGCTGCCTACTCCAGATTCGTGGGCGACGTCTTCGGCTCGGCCCTCGCCGCCGAGGGCATCTTCGCCTTCTTCCTCGAATCGGGCTTCCTCGCGGTGCTCGTCTTCGGGTGGGACCGGGTCGGCAAGAAGATGCACTTCACCGCGACGCTGCTCGTCTTCCTGGGGTCGTGCTTCAGCGCCGTGTGGATCGTCGTCGCCAACTCCTGGCAACAGACACCCGCGGGCTACCACATCGTCGAAAACCTCACGCCGATCGGCGATGTCGCCTATCGAGCCGAGATCACCGACTTCTGGGCCATGGTCTTCAACCCCTCCAGCGTCGACCGCCTGACGCACACCCTCATCGGCGCGATGATCCTCGGCGCCTTCTTCGTGCTCTCCGTCTCCTCCTGGTACATCCTCAAGAAGCAGCACGACCTTTTCGCGCGGCGGAGCTTCAGCATCGCGCTGCCGGTCGCCGCCTTCTTCTCGCTGCTCGCGCTCGTCACCGGGCACGACCAGGCGAAGCAGGTCGTCGAAACCCAGCCGGCCAAGATGGCCGCCTACGAGGGCCATTTCGAAACGGGCCCGGGCGACCTCTATCTCATCGGCTGGCCCGACGCCGACGCCGGCAAGACCTACGGCATCGCGATCCCCGGCATGCTCTCCTGGCTCATCTCGGGCGACGCGACGACGGAAGTCACCGGCCTCAACGACATCCCCGAGGACGAGCAGCCGCCGGTCTGGCTGCCCTTCCAGAGCTATCACCTCATGATCAGCCTCGGCATGTTCTTCATCGTGCTGACGCTCGCCAGCCTGCCGCTGATGAAGGGGGGACGGATTTACCAGATGCGCTGGCTCCTGTGGATCTACGTCTTCAGCATCCTCGGCGCGTTCGCGGCCAATCACCTGGGCTGGATCGCCGCCGAAGTCGGACGACAGCCGTGGATCGTCTACCCAAGCGTGCAGGACGGCGTCACCATGCAGGGCCTGCGCACGAGCGACGGGCTCAGCGAATCCGTCCGCGCCGAGCAGGTCCTCTGGTCCATCATCATGTTCGGCCTCATCTACGGCATGCTTTTCGTCGTCTGGCTCGTCGTGCTCAACAAAAAGATCCAGGCCGGCCCCGAAGAGCACGCTTCCATCCGCGGCGCCGACGAGCACGCCGGCGGCGGCTTCTTCAAGACCTCCGCCGAACGCGTCTGGCACACCCAGACCATGACCGACGCGAAAGCCGACCCCGAACAGTTCGAGCACCGCCCGATTGAGGAAGGGGGCAAGGCGTGAGTCACGACACACTGACCGTCATCTGGTTCCTGCTGCTGGGTGTCCTGCTCATCGGCTACGTCGTCCTCGACGGCTTCGACCTGGGCGTCGGCATCCTCCACCCCATCGCCAAGAGCGACACCGATCGCCGCATCATGATGAACTCCATCGGCCCGCTGTGGGACGGCAACGAGGTGTGGCTCGTCACCTTTGGCGGCGCACTCTTCGCCGCCTTCCCCTCGGCATACGCGACCGTCTTCTCAGGCTTCTACGTCGCCTTCATGCTGCTGCTGTTCGCCCTGATCTTCCGCGCCGTCAGCCTCGAGTTCCGCTCCAAGACCAACTCCAAACTCTGGCGCAAGGTGTGGGATGTCGGCTTCTTCGCCTCCAGCCTGGGAGCCGCGCTGCTCTTCGGCGTCGCGGGCGGCAACCTGATGATCGGCATGCCGCTGGACGACAAGCTCATCGTCAACCAGAGCGTCATCGAGCAGCTCTCGCCCTACCCGCTCGTCGTGGGCCTGCTGACCGTGTCGCTGTTCACGATGCACGGCGCGATCTTCCTCTACCTCAAGACCGAAGGCAAGCTCCAGAAGCGCATGGAGCGGTGGATCTGGCGCGCCTTCGGCTTCTTCCTCATCCTCTACCTGCTCACCACCATGTACACCCTCGTCGAGATCCCGCGCGCCACGCAAAACTTCCAAGACCACCCGTGGCTCTGGATCATCCCCGTGCTCAACGTCCTGGCGATCGCCAACATCCCCCGCGCGATGTTCAAGCACAAGCCGGCCTACGCCTTCGCGAGTTCGACCGCCGTCATCGCCGCACTCGCCGCACTCTTCGCCGCGGCGATCTTCCCCAACCTCATGCCCTCGTCCATCGACGCCGGCAACAGCCTGACCATCTGGAACGCCCGCTCGAGCCAGAGCACGCTCGGCATCATGCTCCTGATCGCCATCGTCGGCATGCCCTGCGTCCTCGCCTACACCGGCGCGATCTACTGGATCTTCCGAGGCAAAGTGAAGCTCGACCACACGAGCTACTGAGCCACCACCACCGCAGGGCCCGGCCGAACCCACGCGTCGGGCCTTCCCCATGATTCTCTCTCTCCTCCCGACAGCCCCCCGCGACCGCGCGGGGGGCGGTTCTTTTTGCGGGAATCTTGTGCGAGGGTGCCCGGGTACGGCGCAGCCGAACCCGGACCCGACACATGTGAACACCGCCGATCCGGCTTCTGCTGCGCAGTAGCCGGGCACCCAGGACGGAACTCAGACTCGGGTGCCCGGGTACGGCGAAGCCGAACCCGGATCAGAGACGTCCGCACCGTCGACACGATCTCGGAACCTATCCCGCAGTAAGCCGGCAACCGGGCCTGAACCTATTCGACGGGATCGATCGGAACGCCCGACTCGTGCCGGCGATCCCAAAGGTGGGCGGACGACCACGCCCAGTCTTCCGGACGCGTCACAAGTCCCGCCCGCACGGGGTTCTCGTGAATGTATCGGAGTTTCTCTTCGACTTCCTCTGCGCTGAAGACATTGCGGTCATGCCCGCCGCCCTTCATCCAGAAGTGCGGCCGCCCGTCGCGATCCCTGAGATGCTTGAGCACGGGAGCATCCAGTTCGACCCACCGCCGAAGCACCCGTTGAGCCATCGGCTGCTTGATGGCACGAAGCACGCCGGCGACGGTTGCGGCAGATCCGCCCGGGCGGACGAGCAGGTGCACGTGGTTGGGCATCACCACCCATGCGTGCAACTTGAAGCCTCGTCGCTCCCGAGCCTCGCGGAGGATGCGAACGAACTCATCGCCGATGCGTGGCGAGCCAAAGAGATCCAAGCGCTTGTAACAGGAAAACGTCAGGAATCGCGCGTGGTTGCAACCTTCGATCCGCCTCGGCACGTCGTCAGGATATCGACTTTCGAGGAGAGAGCGGCCGGCTTCTGCTGCGCAGTAGCCGGGCACCCGGGCCTCCAGTCACCCCAAATCATTCGCCAACCGCGCCAAGCCCTCGACGTCCCGCGTCTGAAGCACCTTCTTCACCCGCGTGTCGTTCGCCGCGAGCTGCGCGAGCGCCTTCTCCGCCCGGCCCCACAGCCGGTCCGCGGCCTTGCCCTCGGCGAGGTACAGCTCGCTCACGATCTCGCCCAGCTTCCGGGCCATGATCGTGTCCTGGTGCTGGTAGTAGCGGTTGATGATGCCCTTCTGATACCGGGTGTACTCGCGGTCGCCGGCCATGGGGTGCTCCCTTACCGCACGGGTCGCGGCATCTCGAAGGGGTTGTCTTTCGGTGTCGGGTCGCCGTGCCCGCGCACGAGTTCGTCGGCCATCGCCATCAGGCGACGAGCAAACATACGCGCGCGGGGCTTGCTCCAGCCCGGTTTCGCCTGGGCTTTAGGCCGCGGATAGTCGCAGACGCGGCAGATCAAGCGATGCCGCCAGTAGACGCTCGGCGCGCAGCCGACGCCCATCGGCTCGATCACCAGGTTCGCGAGCATGCGCGCCAGGCGGGTGTTGCTCGCCCCGCTCAGGCCCCGGAGCCGGCGCACGCCGACCGTATCGATCACCACCGCTCGCAAGGCGCCTCGCTCGCGCACGACGACGAGGTTGGAGGGTTTGTGGTCGCGATTGAACGCCGTGAAGAACATGCGCTCGAGGTCGCCCGCCATGCTTTCGACGAGCTGCGCCGCTTCGTCGAACGTCAGGTCACGATCGCGCAGGTGCTCGAGCAGCGTCCTGCCCTCGAGCCGTTCGAGGATGAGCGATTCGACGCGTTCGCCCCGCCCCCCGACACCCTGCAGAAGCGCAAGGGGCTCGGCGGTGCGCACGCCCGCCTTCCTCAAAACCAGCGCGCCACGCCACTGGCGGGCCAGACGCGAACGGTTCGCCACGCTCCGGATGCGATCCGCCGGCGTGCGCAGCGGCATGGTCTTGATGACCACCGCCCGCCCCGCGAGCGTGGCGGCGACGACCGAACCCTCCTCGTTCTCCTTCACGACCTGCGCATCCCGCTCCCACCCCGGCTCCGCGAGCGCCCGCGCCAACGCGCCCTCCCCAGCGCTGGCCACCCGCAACAAGCGGATCGACTCTGTGGGCGGGCGGGTCATGGGCCGAGTGTACGCACGCGGCCGGAGTCGTCATTATGGCGAGTGGTGAACGACGCGACTCCTTCAACACCGCCGACCGATGGCTCCCCACTACCGCTGACGATCACCATCGTCTGCCGCGACAACGTCGACACGCTGCCGCGTGTGCTGGCGTCCATCGCGGGACTGGCAGCGGACACGATCGCAGTGGATTCCGGGTCGACGGACGGCACGCTCGAACTGCTGCGCGCGCACGGCGTCACGGTCATCGAGCAGCAGTGGTTGGGCTTCGTGCGGCAGAAGCAGTTCGCGCTCGACCGCGCGACGCAGCCCTGGGTGCTGCACCTCGACAGCGACGAATCACTGACGCACGAGCTGCGCGCAAGCGTGCGCCAAGCCGTCTCGCGCGACGACCCGGCGGTCGCGGCGTACGCCGTCAACCGGCGCGTCTGGTGGGGCGACCACGAGCTGAAGCACGCGTGGCAGCCCGAGTGGAGGACGCGGCTGGTGCGCAACGGCACGGCGGCCTGGGGCGGGTACGACCCGCACGACGCGCTCGAACCTACCGCGACCGGCGCTCGCGTTGACCGCCTCGCCGGCCACCTGCGCCACAACTCCATCACCAACTTCGCCGAGTTCATGGCCAAACAGGCGCGGCACGCGCAGACCGCAGCGCTCAGCTACCAGCGCATGGGCCGGCGCACCTCAGCGGCGCGGCTCGTGGCCTCGCCGATCGGCGCGTGGTGCAAGCAGATGATCCTCCGCCGCGCCGTCCTGGACGGGTGGCGGGGGATCGCCGCGGCCGGCGCCACGGCGGCCGCGGCCTTCATGAAGCACGCCACACTCCTCGAACTGCAACGCCAATCCTCGCAGACAGACGACCCGACGCCATGACTCCGATCTTCTGGACGCTCGCCATCGCCGGCGCCTACTTCGTCGGCGCCATCCCCTTCGGTTTCCTGATCGGACGCTCGAAGGGCATCGATATCCGCGCGCACGGCTCGGGGAACATCGGTGCGACCAACGTCCGCCGCGTGCTCGGCCGCGGGCCGGGCAACCTCTGCTTCATCCTCGACGTGCTCAAGGGCGCGATGCCCACGCTCGTCGTCGGCCTCCTGACCGACGCGCTGGGCAACGCCGCGATCACGCCGGCGCAAGCCTGGCTCTGGCTCGGCGTCGCCGCCGCCACCATCCTCGGGCACATCTTCCCGATCTACCTCAAACTCAACGGGGGCAAGGGCGTCGCGACCGCGTTCGGAGCGCTGCTCGCGATCTATCCGATCGTCACGCCCGCGGCGGCGATCGCGTTGCTCGTCTGGGTCGCGACCCTGAAGCTCTCGCGCTACGTAAGCGTGTCCTCGTGCGTCGCGGCGGTCGCGCTGCCGGCATCGATCGCGCTGCTCCGCCTGCTTGGCTGGCCTGCGCATCGGATGGGCGATCTCGCCTTTGTCGGCGCGGCCTGGCCATTCCTCGTGCTTACGACGCTACTCGCACTGCTGGTGATCTACCGCCATCGGGGGAACCTCAAGAGGGTGATCGCGGGAACGGAACCGCGCGTGGGCGCGAGCCGGGAGGATCGGGCGGTTGTGGAAGCGTCCGAGAAGGCGAGTCCTGCGCCGTAGGGGGCAAGGTCCGCGTCGGTGCGCAGGTTTCCAGCTCGGCATCGCCCCGCGCGTCCGTGAATCGCGTGTGTGAATGGTCACAACCGGTGGTCGTTGCCGGGCGCGCGGCTTGCGTCATCGGTCGGAGTCGCCCCGTTTGCTTGGGGTCGCCGGGTCGCCGAACTCGTGCAGAGCGATCGTCGCGACCGGCATTTCCCGCGGGCGGGACATGTGCGGGTCAACCGAACCCGCAACCGATCCGATGTTTTACCCGACGCGAGTACAGCCCCGCGTCAGGAAGGCGGCTTGTCATGAACCGGATGCGCTTCGAGCCCGGCGACACCTTCGACCGCTTCGACTCCGATCGCGAAGCACTGCCGTTCCCGATGGGCGGCGTCTTCGGCCCGATCCGCCCCTCCGACCGCCCCCAGCCCAGCGGCGTGTGGCGCACGGACGACGTCATCAACGCGATCGAGACCACCATCGACTCCATGCAGGCCAAGCTGGACGAGTTGGAGGACGACGTCGAGGCGGTGATCGGCACCATCGGCACCAGCGACGACGACTGGAACCCTCGCGCCGCCTGACGGCGCGAACGAACTCCGACTGACAGCCCGGGGAAGCTCGACCACACGACACACGAAAAAGTACCGGGCGCGAGCCCGGTGTTTTCTCTTCTGGACAGACCGCTATGAAACGTGGGGCATCGCCGGGCCATAGCCCTTGACCCGGCGCCACGTGCTGACCTGGCCGAGGTGCAGCATCGCGTGGCCGCCCACCATGAACGTCGCCATGGCGCCGATGGTGGGAAAGCGTTCGCGCCGATCCGGATCGGGGTGCTCGCGCAGGAGCACCGCATCATCGACCGACTCGAGCGCCTGCGCAAGCGTCTGATGACGCTGGCGGAACAGCTCGAGGATGCGCTGCTTGGGCGGATAGATCGAACCGTCGGCATCGTCCAGGCTGCGTTGCTGCGGCGTGAACAGGCCATCAAAGTCGTCGTCCGCTTCACCACGCGTATCGGCGCCGATGGCCTCCAGCACTCGGTTCGGGTAGATCGCGAGGTGCCCGTAGGCGAAGGCCGGGTGCATCGCGTCGCAGCCCTCGACGGCCCGGGCGAAGTCGGCATCCTTGATGTCACGCGACAGCATGTCGGCGAGACCGAGAGTGAGGTGGAACTGCGGAAGCAGGACGGCTTGAGCGATCGTGGGCATGGGGGTCTCCGGTTCGTTGAGCGGCCTGAAGAGCGTACCGCGCGGCTTCGGGTGCCCGGGTACGGCGAAGCCGAACCCGGAGACTTGGCTGTGGTGCCCCCAGGCCGGCTTCTGCTTCGCAGCCACCGGGCACCCGCACCCGTGATCACGTTTCACCTCACCAGATCGTGCGCACGCGGATGGTCTCGGGCACCTCGGCCTTCAAACGCTTACGCAGCGCCTCGGCCTGCTCGGCGCTGGCGGCGACGTCGAAGATCATGTAGCTCCGCGCGGAGTCCGATTGCAGGAACTCGGCCGCGATGTTCACGCCCAGCTCCGCCGTCACGTTGTGCAGCTTGCTCAGCACGCCCGGCACGTTCTTGTGGATGTGCAGCACGCGGTGGTGCTCCGCGTGGAGCTTGGGCAGCTCGACCTCGGGGAGGTTGACGGCGGTCGTCGTCGAGCCGTTGTTCATCAGTTTGATGAGCTTGCCGCCGACCTCCTCGGCGATGTTCCGCTGCGCCTCGAGCGTCGATCCGCCGATGTGGGGCGTGAGGATGACGTTCTCCAGCCCGGCGAGGGGCGTGGCGAACTCCGCGTCGTTTTTGGCGGGCTCTTCGGGGTAGACGTCGATCGCCGCCCCGCTCAGCCGGCCCGAGCGCAGCGAATCGGCGAGCGCGTCGAGATCGACCACGGAGCCGCGCGCGTTGTTGATGAGCATCGCGCCCGGCTTCATCTTCTCGAGCTCGCGCTGCCCGATCATCCGCGCCGTGCTGGCGGTCGCCGGGACGTGCAGCGTGACGACGTCGCTGTCGGCGAGCAGCTCGTCCAGCGTCGGCGCCGGGATGGCGTTGCCCAGAGGCAGCACATCCACCACGTCGTGGTAGCGCACGCGCATGCCCATGGCTTCGGCGAGCACCGAGAGCTGCGACCCGATGCGACCGTAACCGATGATCCCCAGCGTGCGCCCGCGGATCTCGTGCGCGCCCGCGGCGCTCTTCATCCAGCGGCCCCGGTGCAGCGCGGCCGAGCGGTCGAAGAGCTTGCGGTGCAGCGCGATGATCTCGCAGATCGTCTTCTCCGCGACCGACCGCGTGTTGGAGAACGGCGCGTTGAAGACCGCGACGCCCCGGCGGGCCGCCGCTTCGAGATCCACCTGATTCGTCCCGATGCAGAAACACCCGACGGACCAGAGGTGCTGCGTCGCCTCGAAGAACGCGTTGGTGAGGTGCGTCTTCGAACGGATGCCGACCATGTGCGCATCGCCGGCGGCGTCGATGAGCTCGGGACCCGTCAGCGACCCGGGCACCTGGCGGACGTCGTAGCCCGCGCCGGCGAGCAGCTCGGCGGCGCGGTCGTGGACGTTCTCGAACAGAACGACCTTGATCTTGTGCAGCGGGACGGAAGTTTCGGTGTTCGTCATGGGGCCTGGAGGGTTGAACGTTCGCGGCGGATCGAGAGCGGGCGGTAGCATAGGGGTCGTGGTTGACGCGCTCGTGACCATCCTGGGAATCGGCGTCGCGATCGGGTTCGCGGCCTTGTGCGCGTGGGCCATCCTCCGGTCGCTCGCCGACCCGAGCCCGGCCGAGGGTCAGACGTCGGTCTGCGGCGGGTGCGGCTACGACCTTTCCGGCCTCGACACCTCCACTTGCCCGGAGTGCGGGGAGGCGCTCGAAGACGTCGGCGTCATGTCGGCCCGATCGTTCAACAGGTGGGCTTCGGGGAAGTCGAACGGCGTGGCGGGCGTGATAGGGCTGTGGGCGGTCGCGATGTTCCTGGCGATGGGCCTCTACAACCTCGGGCCGGTCGTCGGTGTGACACACGCGGTGCGCACTTGGACGCTCGAGCCCACGTGGTGGAGCGGGCCAGTGTTCGAGATCGAAGTGGACACACTCACCCGTCGGCCCCTTGGACCCTCGACGACGGAGGAGTTCAAGCTCAGGCCCTCGGAGGTTGGCGTTCGACCTGCCGCGGCCGCGGGCGGTGTCTCCCCTTCGTACCCGAGCATCGAGACCGATGGCCAGCTCGTCCGCGCCTTCGACGGCGCGGGCGCGCTGTTATGGACTACCGAGTCGCGCGACGATCTCAGCGTGCCGCTGATGATCGAGTGGTTGCGCATCGCGCGGACCGCCCACGCTGGCGCCGCATCGGTTGCTCCTGACAAGCCAGCGGATGACTACGAACGCGAGGCGGTTGTGCTCAACCGGATCCTTCAGGGCGAGACCCGGATGGAGCTCTTTATCCATAACAGCGGTCTGAATCCCCAGCTCCGGACAAGCCGCTCCGTGTCGTGGCCCTCACTCGTCGCGGGCAACGCGTTTGTGTGGCTTGTTCGTCTCGCGTGGCTCGCGTTGTTGACTGTGGCGATCGTGATGTTCCGGCGCACGCGAAGAGCGAGCCTGCATCGCGCGCAGGAGGCGGGGCGCGCGATCGTGAGCGGGAGCGCACCGGCCACCGGGCTCGCGCCCGGTGCTGGCTGAAACGCTGCGCTTACTCGACCTCGATCAGGCTGACTTCCGGCGGGCAGAGAAAACGCAGCGGCGGGGCGCCGGCGCGTTCCATGCCGACGCCTCTGCTGACATACACGGTGTGCCCTGACGATCGCAGCGTGTGCAGCCCGCCGCCGGCGACGCGGCGTGGGACCATGCTGACGTTGAGCAGCGGGCCGACGCCCGGCAGGCGGACCTGGCCGCCGTGGGTGTGGCCGGAGACGAACAGATCGGTCCGCGCGTCGTGCGGCGCTTGGTTCGCAGCGTCGGGGTAGTGCGCCATCGATACAACCAGGTCGATGTCATCGGGGATTTGCTCCTCGATCGCCGCGATCTCGCGCGTGAGCTGGTAGCGGCCCATGCCGACGATGGCGATGCGCTGACCCTGAAACGTCACGACGCGGAGGTCGCGGTTGAGATAGACGACGCCCGTATCGTCGAGCAGGCGGTGGATGCGATCGTCGGCGTCGACGTTGCCGGGCGTCGCGAAGACGCCGAGCGGCGCCTCGAGCGCGGCGAAGTAGCTCTGAAAGTCGGGCAGGTGCTCGTCGAAGAGCGCCTCGCTGGTGCGCACGAAGGTGCGCGGCTTGGCGTAGAGATCACCGGGGATGAGGATGAGGTCGGGCTCGGCCCTGATCGCGGCCCGGGCGGCGGCGCGCTCATGATCGGTGATACGCCAGCACTGCAAGTCCGACAGCACGGCGATGCGCAGCGGCCGGTCGGGCTCGAAGCCGGCGACGTCGAGCGTCGCGGTTTCGAGGCGCAGATTGAAGGGCTCGTACAGGCTCGCGTACATCCCGACAAGCGGGGCGATGAGCACGGCGCCGGCGTTCAGCCCAACGACCGGCCACGACGCGCGACGCTCGCACGAACGCATGCTCACCACGAGCACGACCGCGGCCATCAGCGGGATCGCGATGACGAACTGGACGTACACCAGCCCGATGACGCCCCAGAGCCAGACCGCTTTGACGACGAAGAGCACGCCCGCCTTGAACGCGAAGACGAGCCCCGCGGCGATCGTCGTGAGGACGACGCGGGCGATGGTGACGCGTCGGCCGCCGAGTTTGTCAGGCAGCCGAAGCGCGAAGAGCATGAGCGACGCGACGATGAGTTCGGGGAGCGTGGAGAGCAGGAGGAAGAGCGAATAGTCCCACGGCGGCATGCGGGAGGGTACGGAAGCGTGGTTGATGAAGTTCGCTTGAGGAAGGAGGCGACACATTTGGGTGCCCCGGCTCAGCTTGCTGAGCCGGGATCTTGGACGCGGGTGGTCTCGGTCCGGGGTCCGCGGGTGCCCGGGTACAGCGCAGCCGAACCCGGATCGTCAGCGCTCGAAGACATCACTCCGGCTTTCGCTTCGCGGTAGCCGGGCACCCGCACCCGTGGCGCGTGTCAGCCCGCGGCCCCGACGAGGGCCGGGCCTCCGTTCTGCCAGCGGGGGCGGCGTCCGCCTTGTTCGATGGGTTTGCCGCCGCGGACGCGGACCGCCTCGTCGCCCAGGACAAGGCGGAGGTCGGCGAGCAGGTCGGGCGTGGGCGTGACGCTCACGCGCGTTGTCATGTGGACGCGGCGGGTTGCCTCGGCGATGACGAGCGCGATCGGAACCGGTGCGCCCCCTCCGATCGGGAAGCCGCGGCTCTTGATGAGGCCGGCGAGCTGGAGCAGGGTCGCTTCGGCGCTGCCGTTGAGCGAAGCGCGGTCGAGGGTGAGCTCGATGCCGGTCGCGAGTTCGGCCGCGGCGCGGTCGATGGGGACGATGCGCTCGACCTTGAGCTGCGGGTCGCCGCGGGAGTGGTCGACGTCGCCGATGAGGAAGACGATCGAGTCGGTGGTGAGGTCCTGCGCGCAGTCGGCGTAGGTGCGCGGGAAGAGGACGGCTTCAAAGTTGCCCCTGGTGTCCTCGAAGGTGACGATCGCCATGCGGTCGTTCTTGCGCGTGGTGACGGGGCGGACCTGCTTGATGAGCCCGCCGACGATAACGCGCTCGTCCTGCCTGCGCTCGGGCATGGTCTGCGAATCGGTGTTGCCGAACTCGGCGAGCTCGTCGGCGTAGCGGTCGAGCGGGTGGCTCGAGACGTAGAAGCCGAGCACTTCCTTCTCGCGGGTGAGCATGTCGTGCTCGTCCCACGGGCGGGTGCGGATGAGCGACGGCTCGGGGCGGTCGATGGCGGGGCCGCTGTCGGCGTCGTCGCCGCCGAAGAGGGCGCACTGCCCGGCGGCGCGGTCGCGCGCCAGCGCCTGGCCCGCGGCCACGGCGTCGTTGATCGACGCGACCATCGACGAACGCGCCTCGCGCCCGTGCACGGAGTCGAACGCGCCGCAGACGACCAGCGCCTCGATGGTCGCCTTGTTCACCGTGCCGGGCGGGACGCGTTCGCAGAAGTCGTACAGCCCTCTATAAGGCCCGCTTTCATCGCGCTCGGAGACGATGGCTTCGATGGCCTTGCCGCCCGCGCCCTTGATGGCCTTGAGGCCGAAGCGGACGTGCCCGTGCAGCGCGTCGCGCGGCTCGCCCTCGTGGTGAACGACGGTGAACGTCTCGTCGGACAGGTTGATGTCGGGCGGCGCGACCTCGACGCCGACCGAGCCGTCGACGAAGCGCGTGCGCCGGCAGTCGTCCTTGTACTTGATCCAGTCGTCGACCTTCTGCGCCTGGCTCTCGTACGTGAGGAAGGCGGCCATGTACTGGTTGGGGAAGTACGTCTTGAGGAAAGCGGTCTGGTAGGCGACGATGGCGTAGCCCGTGGAGTGGCTCTTGTTGAAGCCGTAGCCGGCGAACTTGAGGATGAGCTCGAAGAGCTCGTTGGCCCGCTGTTCGTCGAGGCCCTTCTCGACGGCGCCCTCGATGAAGGTCGGGCGGTTGGCGTTGATGACCTTCTCCTTCTTCTTGGAGATGGCCTTGATGAGCGAGTA
>CAYTSW010000075.1:0-13125 GCA_964440605.1 uncultured Phycisphaeraceae bacterium
CGCGGGTTAGCGGCCGCGGGTCTCGGAGTCCCACGAAAGGAGCCACACATGCCCGCCGACATCGCGAAAGAGATCGACGCCCTGCAGCAGATGGGCGAACTCGAACTCGACGCCCGCAAGCGTCTGGCCGACGCTCAGGACGGCCCCATTGCCGGCTCGATCTCCGATCCGGTCACCGCCGACCAGCCCAACGCCTGATCAGCGACTCCCATTTCCGCCCCGCTGGTGTTGATCGCGCCGGCAGGGCGATTTTCCTCCTCGCACGCCGCCCCTCACGCAAGGAACGCGACCCCATGCGATCCGACGCCGCGCCGCTTGAAACCACTCCCGAGACGCAACGCACGCAACACCGCGAACGCGTGACGTTTCTCCAGACCCTTCTCGACAAGCAGCGCGACACGGCGCCCGCCGTCGCCGGCGCGATCATGCGTGCCGAGACCAGCGGGCACATCGAGTGCGTGTGCACCACACCGCCCACGCACAAACCCGGAACGAAAGGCCAGTCGTGGATCGCCCGCGCCATCGAAGTCATCCGCGACCGACCGGTCGACACTCCCAGGGCGTGCCCGATCGGCGATGACGCGGGGCTCTACGGCGAGGACGGCCGGTTCGCCTTGCTCATCCTCCCGCTACCGATGCTGACCGGCGGCGACGCTTGGTACGGCGTCTACCTCATCGACCGGCAGATCGTGGATCAACGCGAGGCGTTCGAACGGCTTGCGCTGACGTCCAAGCTCGTGTCACTCGATGAAACAGAGCGCTCGTTGCAACACGCCGAGAACGACTTGGCCCAGCTCGCGCGGGCGCTGCGCGTCGTCAGCGCGAGCGGGGAGCACGACAAGTTCAGGCCCGCCGCCCTTGCCGCGTGCAACGCGATCGCTGAAGCCTGGGGCTGCGATCGCGTCAGCATCGGGTTCGTGCGAGGGCGACGCGTGGTCGTTGAAGCGTCCAGCCACGCGGAGAAAATATCCGCTCGATCGCGGGAAGCCCAACGTCTCGAGAGCGCGATGGAGGAGTGCCTCGATCAGGACATCGAAGTCATCGCGCCAACCCCCGACGGGCACGATATCGTCGCGCGACTCAATGAACAGTTGCTCCGAGACAACTCCGCCACCTGCGTGCTCAGCATGCCGCTCCGCGCCGGCGACGGCGCTCGCGGCGCGATCACGCTGGAACGCTCGTCCTCGGACACGATTCCTCCCCGCGATGTCGAGGCGCTCCGGCTTACGCTCGAGTTCATCGGCCCCAGGCTGGACATCCAACACGAGGCCTCTCGCCCGCTGCCCGTGCGCACGATGCGCGGCACGCGACGTGCCGTTGGCGTCGTGCTCGGGCCGGAACACACGTGGGCGAAGCTTGTCGCCCTCCTCCTCATCGGTTTCCTCGCCTTCGCGGTCTTCGCCCACGGACAGTTCCGCGTCCGCGCCCCCTTCCGAGCCGAAGCGGCCCAGCTCTACCAACTGCCCGCGCCGTTCGAAGGCCACCTCCGGAGCGTCCTCGTCGGCGTTGACGACAAAGTCGTCGAGCAGGGCGAGTTGCTGGCTCAGATCGACACGGACCGTCTGCGTCTCGAACGATCCGCGTTGATGGCCGAGCGCACGATCGCTCTGCGTCGCGAGCGTCAGGCACGCAACGAGGGCGATACGCCCGAAGCGCTCATGGCCCGCGCCGAGGCCGAGCGTGCGGAGGCGGAGATCCAACGGATCGACGTCGACATGGACCGAGCCGCGGTGCGCGCGCCGGTCGCGGGGCGTGTGCTCAAGGGCGACCTGAAGACCAAAGTCGGCGCCCCGGTGGGTCAGGGCGATCTACTCTTCGAACTGGCCGCCGGCGATGAACTGCGCGTCGATGTCTTTGTCAGCGAAGACCTCGTCCGTGATGTCCGGCCCGATCAGCGGGGTGAACTCGCGGCTGCGGCGTACCCCGCGCGCAAACTCTCCTTCACCGTCCTCGAAGTCGATCCCGCGGCTCAAGTGCGTGAGGGCAGGAACGTCTTCCGCGTGCGAGCGCAGCTCGACGAGCGCCCTCAATGGATGCGCCCCGGCATGGAGGGCGTCGCGAGGATCGCGGTCGAGCCGCGACCCTGGATCGACATCTGGACCCGACCCGTCGTGGACTGGGTGCGGATGAAACTCTGGATCTGACACCGCGTCGCAACGCCCGCACAGCGCAGTCCCCCACCCCCGCACCGCTGCCCGCCGAAGGTACCCAATGGCCATCGACCGACCCACCCTGAGCGAAAACTGGCACCGCGTCGCGGACCTCAAGCCGAGGCTGCGCGTGAACGCCCGCGTCACACGTCAGGTCTACCGCGGCGAGCTGTGGTACGTCATCGAGGATGCGATCGGCGGGCGTTTTCTCCGCGTCAACCAGCCGGTCTACCGACTGCTCGGCCTGCTCGACGGTCGCCGAACGGTAGACGATGCGTGGAAACTCGTTTCCGCATCGCTCGGCGACGCCGCGCCGACGCAAGGCGAAACGGTCCAGATGCTCGGCCAACTGCACGGCCTGAATCTTGTCGCGAGCGACAAGGCCGGCAACGTCGAAGCACTGATCGAACAGCGACGCAAACGCATCGGCCGCGAAACACGCGGGTTCTTCACGAATCTGCTCTTCGCGCGCGTCCCGCTGTGGAACCCCGACCGCTTCCTCGAACTGGTCACGCCCTTCCTCGCCTGGATGGTCTCGCCGATCGGCGCCCTGCTCTGGTTTGCGATCGTCGCACTCGGCGCCGCGCACCTGATCGGCGACCTCGACCGCATGTGGACCGCGGCCCAAGGGATTCTCGCGACGGAGAACCTGGTACTGTTGTACCTCACCTTTGGTGTCATCAAAGCGCTGCACGAACTCGGCCACGGCGTCGCGTGCAAGGTGTTTGGTCGCCGTTACGGCGGCTGTGAAGTGCCCACGCTCGGCATCATGTTGCTTGTTCTTCTCCCTGTTCCCTATATCGACGCGTCGAGTGCGTGGACGATGCGCAGCAAGTGGAGGCGCGCCGGCGTGGCCGCGGCGGGGATCGTGGTCGAACTCGCCATCGCCGCCATCGCCGCCATCGTGTGGGCGCGCAGCGCCGAGGGCACGCTCGTCGCCGCCATCGCCTACAACGCCATGTTCGTTGCCAGCGTGAGCACGATCCTCTTCAACGCCAACCCCCTGCTCCGCTTCGACGGCTACCACGTGTTATCCGACCTGATGGAGCTCCCGAATCTCGGCAAGCGCGCGAACGACCAGGTGCTTGGATGGATCAAGAAGCGAGCATGGAAGGTGCGCAATGTCGTTCCCCCGTCCGACGGGATGGGCGAAGCCGCTCTGCTCTCCACCTATGCCGTCAGCGCCTTCATTTACCGCATCCTGATCGTCATCGGCATCATCCTCTTCATCGCCGACCAACGACTGCTCCTGGGCCTCGTGCTCGTCGGTGTTGCGATCGTGGGCTTCCTCATCGTCCCTTCCTGGAAGGGCGTAAGCTATCTGCTGACCAGCCCCGAGCTCGGCCGCACACGACCGCGTGCGCTGCTGACCACGGGCCTCGCCGTATGCTCGCTCGTGCTGATCGTCGGTGTCGTCCCCATGCCCGACCACGTGCGCGTCACCGGTCTTGTCGAAGCCGAGCAGGTGACCGAGGTGTACGCCGAGACCCCCGGATTTCTCCGAAGAGCGAGCCCGGGCGGATCGATCAGCCGGGGGTCCCACATCGTGACCCTGCACAACGACCTGCTGTCCGGTCGCCTCGACGCGCTGGACGCCGAACTGCGGCGACTCGACGCCGCACGCCGCAGCGCGATGCGCGAGGGCGCCGGATCCGTTCAGATTGTCGATGAGCAGATCGCCGCGTACCGAAGCCAACGCGGCTTCCTCGCCGGGCGCCTCAACGGCCTTGTCGCTCAGAGCGAGATCGACGGGCATTGGATCCCCGCCCAACCGCACCAGCTCCCCGGCGCGTATGTGCAACGGGGTGAGTTCGTCGGCAGGATCATCGACCCTTCCACCCTACGGGTCCGCGCGCTCGCGGGCCAGGCAGTCAACGCCCTGATTGTTGAACGAGGGACCGGGGACGCTGAACTGCGCGTCCGCGGTCGGCCTGAGGATCATCTGCACGCCCAACTGCTCGAGATCCGACCCGCCGGCGAACAAAGCCTTCCGTCTGTCGCCATGAGTCTCGCCGCGGGAGGGCCGATCCAGACCGCAGCCGACGACCCATCGCACCTCAAAGCAGCCGAACCATTCTTCGAGCTGCTGGTGCAACTGCCCGACGAGCACCAACTCCTCCCCGGGCAGCGCGTGGTCGTCCGGATCGCGCTCCAAGACAAGCCTCTCGCCGCCCGAGTCTGGCGGTACACGCGTCAACTCTTCCAGCAAAGGTTGCGGATCGGATGATACCCACGCAGGTCGGCCCCGCCGTCACAGCACCGCGCCCCGTCACCACAGTCTCCGCCCATGAGTTCGAGCTCTGGCGTTCGCTGAGCCACCGCTCTCGCGTGGTGAAACGCCCAAAGGGCGCCGACGTTCTGCACGTCGCCTGCGAATCACTCGTTCATCGCCTCACACCATCCGCTCATGCCGACCGCGCCACAGCGCGTCGAGCCGAGACTCTGCTCGCTCAACTCCGGGGCGAATCGCCGTCGGCTTACCATGAAAGGCTCGCCAGACTCAAGCGCTCGGCCCGCACCGGCGGCCTCAGCACGCAAGAACGCGTCGAGGCGATAGCGACGGCAGCCCTCGCGGCAGAGCAGTCCATCGACCTCTCTGCCCGACACGTTCAGATGTGGGGCGTCTCCGCCATGCTCCGCGGCCAGCTCGCCGAGATCGCGACCGGCGAAGGCAAAACGCTGGTCGCCGCCATGACGGCGGCGATCGAGTCGTGGGCTGGGCGTGGCTGTCATGTGGTGACGGTCAACGACTACCTCGCCTCGCGCGATGCGGACTGGATGCGGCCGCTCTTCACACGCCTCGGCGCTACGGTCGCCAGCGTGGTCGCGACGAGCACGCCCGACGAACGCCGCGCCGCCTATCGGGCGGATGTCACGTATTGCACGAACAAGGAAGCCGCGGCGGACTATCTGCGCGATCAGTTGGCCCAAGACCGCGCACGAAGCGTCTCATCCTTGCTCTGCGAACGGCTGACGTCGGGCGCCCGAAGGCCCTCGAGGCCGCCGCTCACGCGCAGCCCGTACGTCGCCATCGTGGACGAAGCCGACTCCGTTCTCATCGACGAGTCCACCACGCCGCTTATCATCTCGGGCGGCAACGCCGCCGACGGCAGCGCCGAGGTGTACGAGTTCGCGCGCTCCATCGCCGGCAGTCTTTCTGTACACACTCACTTCGAAATCAACCTCGCGCACCGCGAGGTCAGACTCACGGGGGCGGGACGACGAGCGATCCGAGACATCTCGACCGACACGCTTCACCCCGCCTTGCACGGCGAGCGCCGCCGCGAAGAACTCGTCACCCAGGCCCTCTCCGCGAGCTTCCTCTACCTTCGTGACAAGCACTACATCATCTCCGACGGAGCCATCGTCATCATCGACGAAGCGACCGGGCGACTCATGCCCGATCGGACGTGGCGCGACGGTATGCATCAGGCCATCCAAGCCAAGGAGAGGATCGAGATCACCGGCGCTAACAACACCCTCGCACGCATCAGCTTCCAACGCTACTTCCAGATCTACCCGAAGCTCGCCGGCATGAGCGGGACACTCAAAGAGGAGACGCGCGAGATCTGGCGCACGTTTCGCAGGCGCGTGTGCCGCATCCCGACGCATCGCCCGATCGCGCGTGTCCAGATGCCAACCCGCACCTTCGCAAACGAGCGAACGAAGCTCCGCGCGGTGATCGCACGCGTGCTCGAAATGAGCGAATCCGGCCGCCCCGTCCTCGTCGGCACTCGGAGCGTGCGCGCGAGCTTCCTCCTCAGCGCCATGCTCGAGCAGCGCGAGATCCCCCATCGTTTGCTCAACGCCAACACCAACGAAGAAGAGGCGGCGATCGTCGCCGAAGCAGGACAACGCCAACGCATCACCATCAGCACCAACATGGCCGGCCGCGGCACCGACATTCTGCTCAGCGACGACGTTGAACGACTTGGAGGGCTGCACGTTATCGCGACCGAACTCCACGAGTCATCGCGCGTTGAACGACAGCTGTACGGCCGCGCGGGTCGGCAGGGCCAGGCAGGCTCCGCCGAGCTGGTGGTCAGCCTCGACGACGAAGTACTCCGCGTCTTTCTCCCGCCCTGGGTGAGAAGTCTGGCACGTCGGCTGTCCTCGTCCTCGAGCGACAGCGAGGGCAGAGTTCCCCGAATCCCCGCCTGGATTCTCAAGACGTGGGCACATCGACGCGCGCGAGCGCATGATCGCAGGCGTCGCTTGAGCGTCATGCGCGCCGATGAATGGGTGGATGAATCACTCGGCCTCGCCTCCTGACCCCGCTCACGCCAAAACGGACCGAACAAAGTCCGCGTAGGCCTCAGCCATGGGCTCAGGCTCATACCGCCGAGCCTCGCGCAGCCCTGCCTCGCGAGCGCGCTCGTACGCCGCGACATCGTCCGTCAACTCGATAATGTCATCGACCCAAGCACGCACCTCCGACGCCGACGGCACGCGCAGCGACTCCATTGTCAGCGTTGACGGCAGCTCTCGGACGCGCCCCCCCTCTCCAACCGTTTCGGGCAACCCGCCGCGGTCCGACACGATCACCGGCACGCCGTTGACCAACGACTCCGCCGCCAAACGACCGGAGGGCTCCGGCCAGACTGACGGGACGAGCATGATCCGCGCGTGCCGGAAGACATCCCGGGGCAGCGGGAGCGCGGGTGAACTAAACAGACTCTTGCTCGACCGAAGCGACAAGCCGTGACGATCAGCTTCCCCCAAAAACGTGCTCGACACAGCACGCGACTCGATCACCAGCATCGGGATGTCAGGACGACGCTCCGACAACTCCGAAGCGATCCGCATGAAGACGTGAGCACCCTTGGCCGGGATCGGATTGACAAATGTCACGAAGACCGGGTCAGGATCCACAACATACGTGTCCTCGAAGTCGACGGGCGTCGGAAGCGCGCGCGCCGCGATTCCGACACGTTCTCGGTACGCCGAAGCGAGGAACTCCGAAGGCGTGAGCACGGCGTCGGCACATGCGAAAGCCTCGGGGTTGTAGTAGCCGTGATTCCGCACCGCCATCACAACCTTGCAACCACGCAGACGCGCGTACTCCTGAACGCGCCTCGTCCCCGGCCCACCACCCACCGTAAGCACAACTTTTGGATCGTGCGCTTCTATGCGCGCTTCACCAACCGCTGCGAACGCCGCGTCGGCGGCATCTTCGCTTTCCATCAAGCCAACGGTGTGTCGCACGCCCCGCCGTTCGCCCTCGAGCACACAAACACCGCTCGAATGCCGTCGCCGTGTCGCCGTGTTGGCGTTGAGCGACGCCTTCACAATCGACCGCGCATCGGCCGACGCGGCCTCCGAGCGGAGATGCGAGACGCACTCGACCGCCATTGACCGCGACGCGAGCATGCCCGCGATCGCGGTCAGCGAACGCATCGCCCCACTCCCAGGATCGAACGCGAAGCCATCCAGACTCAAGAGCACACGCGGTTCAACGCCCATTTCGTCAGCCTAGCACGCAACAACGCCCGCGGCTTCAGACGCCGCGGGCGCACATGTTCAGAACGACGCAAGCCCCGTTTAATCAGCGGCGACGCCGGCGCACCAGCGCGGGCAGCGCCAACATCGAGAACGCCGCGGCGCCCGGAGCCGGCACAACGGTGATCGCGACCGACAGGTCCGCGCCGGCGATGATTCCGTTGAAGTTGTCGCTGCCCGTGTACCGGATGAAGTAGTCAGGCAACGGCTCGGGCGGACTGCCGAACCAGGTGTCGCCGAGTTCCGAAGGGACGTACTCCAGAGCACCTGCGACGGGCGCAGCCGCTTCGAACGAGAACTCAAAGAACTCGCCGAAGGTGATACCCGTCGCAGAGACAGGGCCGAAGTCGTCGTCGAGACCCTTGTTAAAGGTCAACTCGCCATCGATTTCAGCGCCGAACTCCGTGTTGGCAAAGATCGTCCCGGAGACTGTAACCCGGACGACATCGACCGGACCCAGATTGGCGAGTTGGCCCTGGATATCAACGAGCGCAACGCCGCCGGGATTGACATCCCAGCTTTCTCCGTCATAACCGCCGACAAATGGCGCGTCGTCTGCCAGGAAGCTCCACTCGCGGCCGAGCGGAATGTTCTGGATGTCAGCCGCCGGGATTTGGCCGTTCACATAGCCACCGCCGGAGTCAAGGTAGGCGGCGATAACCTCGAGATTACTGAAGTCGGGAGCAGCGTGAGCCACGGTACCGATCGCGGCGACGGACGCCACGGCTCCGGTCGCGGCGATCGAGCGAGCTTTGTCTGAGAGCGTGTGCACGAGAATGTCTCCTTAAAGACTGATCACAATGACATCTTGGTCGCGGGGCACGGACCCGCACTTCCTCCCCGGTGACCGAGCCACAACCCCCGCTCTCGCACCGCGATGCGGCTTTTTTAAAGGACAGCCCTTTACCCTGACCAGTTCACTTTTTCTTGGCTTCGCTGCGAGAACACGCCTCTTCCAGCGGTACCTCTCTTGAGCACGCCAGCACAACAGCTTGCCGGGCCGCTCACGTGTTCTCTCTCTTTCTCTCAGTGACAGCGACTCGGCGAGGTCTCTTCTCTCTCCTCTCTCACCGCGTCGAGTTGCGACCCAACGGCCCACCCCCACGGGCCAATGACCCCGATGGGGTCCGCAGTGACGCCCACCCTGTGCACTCGCTCGCGCGAACAGGACACGCGACCGAGCGGGCGGAGCTGAACAGACACGCCCACACGCACCCGAATCTCGAGTGCGTGTGGGCTGTCTGCGTGATGCCTACCTGAAAGCCCCGGTTTGATTAGGCCGAGCGTGTTCTGAAATGCTCGCCCGCCCCGAACGGTGGCATTCGAGGACCCGGAGTCCGTGGGCGCAGCCCGCTCCGCGCCACTCAATCCTTCGTGTACGGGAGAACAATCCATGAAACACATCATCGGTACCTGCACGTCTGCAAGCCTTGTCTGCCTGATCAACGCCACAGCTGCCGCCTCTACCATTTATGTCTCCGTTCAGAACATCGGTGTACGAGCCATTGATGTGGACAGCCAGACATTCACTGATGTAGCGAGCGAAGGCGACTTTAACATCGCCATCGGCCCAAACGGCACCTACTTCGCCTCCGAGCGAGGCACCGGAGCCGTCTCCGTTATTGACATCTCAACCGGTGTCGCCACCCCTACCGGTGTATCGATCGGAGCAGCTGACTCCTTCGGAGAGGGCGGCGACGGCTTCTGGTACCACAACGATGGCGACGACTCGCCGAACCTGCTTCGCGTCGAGTTCTCCTCCTCATCCAATCTGCCCACACCGGTCGGCACCGGAGCGTCCGGCTACGTCGGGGATCTTGCTACGGATCCCCTCACCGGCATCACCTGGGGCGCCACCACCGCGGGTCTCGTGCAGGTGGATCGAGCGACCGGTCAGCAAACCGTCGTGGCCGCGACTCAGTTCAGCGGGACCGGATATTCCGGACTTGCGTTCACCGGCGATGGCCGCATGTGGGCAACAACCGGAGGGGGACAGGTCTTTTGGATCGACCACATGGATCTCGACGGTGACGACGAGATTGGCGAGATCCTGACCGCGTTCGAAGTCCCCTTCGGCATCGCGGACGCGGCCAGCGAAGTCGTCCCCGCACCCGGCGCCGGACTCGTCTTCGCCGGGGCGGGTGTCCTCGGACTTCGCCGCAAGCGGGACTGAAACAACATACGTCACCCAAACACTCTCACCATGGAGACCACATGATGAAACTGACTCACATTCACCCTGCGCTTTTAGTTTGTCTGGTTGGTTCGCCCGCCTTTGGCGGCAATGAAGACGTCTTCGATCTTGGGCAGACCATTGGGGCCGAAACCGGTTCGGCACCGACCGGCGACGCGGTGAACGACGGCTACTTTGTCGTCGGCTCGCCCACCGCTGTGACCTCGATCCAGCCCGACTTTTCGCAGCCATTCTCAGACGACGTCGCCGATCAGACCAACGACGCCAACGGCAACGCCGACGCCACCGCATTCGTGAGTGTCTCGCGAGACACATCCGAGTTCTCTGCGAGCGGCGGCGCGTTCGGCGCTGCCGAGGCCTTCGGGGATACACCCCTCTACTCCGCATCTGCAGGGGCATTAGCCAACGTCTTCTTCACACTCACACAGTCGACCCGCGTCAACTTCGATGTATTCCTCGATGGCTGGAATCCGATCGACTCGTCGCTGCGACCCCAGCCTGGAAACCCGGATGATCCCATCGAGGATGGCGGCGTCATCGTCGCTCTCATTGCCGGCACCTCCATTTTCGGGGTGGAGTCTCCCGTCGCCTCCTGGGTACTCAGTGATCCGCAAGGCAGCGTGGCCGATACTTTTGATCAACTCCTCCCAGCCGGCGAGTACCGGCTCATTGGTTTGGCCGCGGCAAACATCAACTCCCCGGCCGGGGACGGCGTGCGGCACGGCTTCACGTTCAACTTCGAGGGAAGTGTTATCCCGTCGCCCGGCGCTACAGCTCTGTTGACGCTCTGCGGTCTCTATGGGTGCCGACGCCGGCGCATCTGATTAGCGGCACATTTTTCATCGCACGCCGAGGCGATCAATCGCCTCGGCGTTATTATGCGCTAGCCCTCTGGTGGCCCGACGAGCGAGCCGCGTGACCTGCCTCACCGAGCTCTTGACCTCCACTCTCTCTGATGAGCGCCAACGCTTTCCCGCGACAAGCGATGACGCCATACGCTCCCGCCGTCTTTTCGGTATTCCGCCCGATCACCGACGGCGGCCCTGCGTGCGCCGCCGCGCGGAGAGCGTCAAGACGCTCAGACTTGGCAAGGCCCCGCACCGCCGTCAAGCGATGCGGGGCCGATGTGGAGATTCAATCAGCGACGGCGAAGGCCGGCGAACCCAGCGAGGCCGAGCAACGCCGCCGCGCCAGGCGCCGGGATCTGAATGAAATCAATCGCGTAGTTGAAGTCTGCTTGCCAGTTGCTGACTCCTTCAACAAAGTCGCCGGAGACCTGGGCGAACTCGTCCGTCGGACCCCAGGAGCCCCAGATGTCGCCGAAGCCCGTCCAAAGCCGATCGGCGCCGGTCTGCCCCAGAAAGTTGTTCTCGGGGCGGGGACGATTCCATAGAAATCCATCGGTCGGAGCATCCGGACCGGGCGCGAAACCGCCATTTTGCCCTTGGACCACCGCGAGATAATACACCCCAGAATCGACGATCGTGCTATTGCCCGCACCGATTCCTTGCATGCCTTCCATGCGCGAGGTTCGCGGCGTGTCATGGTTGACGAGATAACCGCCAAGGTCGTAGTCCGGCTGGAAAACACCAAAGTCACCCGTGAACAGGCCGCCCGTGTCGAAAGACGCTGCAACCGGACGCCCCTGCGCATCGACCATGAAGAAGTTCGGATCCGCGAACGAAGGCGTCCCGAACCCCCCGCCCCCGCCGAGCTCGAGATCGGCGTCTGCGTTCTGTTCCGTCACGGTCAGCCGTGCGGAGAACGTGGACGGGTTCTCGATCTCGATGCGATACACGTCAACGTAGTTCGGGACAGCTTCCAGATTGCTCGTCATCTCGTAGCCGGGGTTCGTTGGACCGTTCGCCGCGGGCCGACCATTGGCTCCCCGCATGTATCCCTCGATACGCGTGGTTCCGCCGGGGACGACCGTTGCCGTACCAATCGTCCCACCGGCATCTGCGCCCCCGTTGACCTGCTCGTCGAATACCGAGGCGTCTACCGCCGCAGCAACTCCGCCCACCAAGACAACAGATAATGCTGATCGTGCTACTTGCATTACATGCTCCTTCGAAATCTCATGGGAAGCGATCGAACATGTCCTGCCGCGAGCACCGTTCCACCGGCCGCCTCCCGTAGCCCACAGCGAGGAACAAAGCCCACTCGCGGCGTGAACCGCGAGCGGGTGAGGGTGTCATGCGTTCGAGGCTGTCGATTCAGCCGCGCCGACGACGCAGGCCCAGCAGGCCCGCGGCGCCGAGCAGCGTCGCCGCACCCGGTGCTGGCACCACGACGCGCAGACGCACGCGGCTGGAGTCGTCGTACTCGGCGATCAGGAAGTTGCCCGACGGCGAGAACTGGATCGGCGTGTAGTCGAAGACGCCCGTCACGCCGACCTCCGAGACGACGATGTCCCAGAACGAGCCCACCGCCGGGTCGAAGCCCGTCGGCACCGACACGTCCAGCACGGCACCGTTCACGGCGACCTGGGCGAGCGCAAGCAACTGGCCCACGCCCTCGTCAAGCTGCGTATCGGCGATCGCATCCACGCCGGGGACCGAGCTGCTCGACCCGTCGATCGTGACTTCGAAGCGCGAACCGACGTTCATCGAGACCGCGCCGTTGGCGATCAGGTCGCTGCCGGCGTCGAGGGTGAGCGTGCCGCCCTCGTAGTTCAGGGCGTCGAGAGTGGTGAAGTCGCGCCTGTTGAGCAGGCGGAAGGCGCCGGTGTTGGTCTCGATAAAGTTGATGGGCGTCATGACGGAGTTCGGGCCGTCGAGCGTGACGTCGGCGTTGTTAGTGCGGAACTCGACGGAGGGGGCGGGGAGGAAGTCGTCCACCTCGCCGTCATTATCCAAGTCAGCAAAGCCCTGGGAAACACTGTTCCATCTGATCTCGGAGTCCTGCCGGACGATCCACGCACCATCGTTGAGTGTTGCGGTTGAGGAATCCCAGTTGGTCACGTCGGAAGCATCAAACAACTGGAACCGCCCGCCGTTCTGCGCTTGCACGGTTCCGTTGTTCGTGAACGTGCCGGATGTAGCGGGAAACTCGTTCGCGCCTGAGAGACGATTGCCCTTGAATTCACCGATTCCGGGCTCGTCAACACTGACCAGACCGTGGTTGACGAACTGATTTCCCGACGAGTTTTGCGGGCGCGTGCGAAGGTTGTAGTTCGTCCCACGAACTTCAGCGTCGGGACGGATGACAATAGATCCGCCGCTACCATTCAATGCGATGCCTTGGTTTGTCTGATCACTGAAGCGGACCACCTGGTCGCCT
>CAYTSW010000076.1:0-13016 GCA_964440605.1 uncultured Phycisphaeraceae bacterium
CCCAACCCCGCCCCGCCGCCGTCCCCCTCGGCACGGCGTAAGGCCACGCATCCGGGCGCCTGGCCACTGCGCAGCGGGTGCCGGGCTACTGCGCTGCGGGTGCCCGGCTACTGCGCAGCAGAAGCCGGCCTCTGCGCGTTTCCACGCCCAACGCCGGGTTCGGCTGCGCCCTACCCGGGCACCCCGAGACGAACAGGCCGTCAGCACCCCTACGCCATACCCCGCAACAACCCCCACACCCGCTCCACATCCACACGCTGCGTAAATGTCCCCCCGATCGCCACGCGGATGATGTACCGCGGCTCGCCGCCCACCGGCACCACCGCGTGCGTCACGAACACCTCGCCGCTCGCGTTCACCTCTTCGAGCAGCGCCTGTGTCGCCTCGTCGCCGGCTTTCAGCCGCAGACACACCAGGCTCGAGACTACGGGCGCGACGACCTCGAACCGCTCATCCTCATGCACCCACGCCTCGAGTTCGCTCGCCCATTCGATGTGCTTGCGCACGTGCGTGCGTAGGCCTTCCAACCCGTAGTGCCGCATCACGAACCAGAGCTTGAGCGCGCGCATCCGCCGCCCAAGCGGGATGTGCCAGTCGCGGAAGTCCACGACCCCGCCTTCCTCGCTCGCCTTGTTGCGCAGATACTCCGGCGTGATGCTCATCGAAGCGTTGAGCCGACGCCGACCGGCGGGCGACAGCCACAATGCCGAGCAGTCGAAGTTCGTCAGCATCCACTTGTGCGGGTTGAAGTTGAAGGACTCCACGCGCTCCACGCCCGCCAGCCAGTGCCGATGTTCGGCGCACAGCAGCTGCGCCCCCATGAACGCCGCGTCGACGTGCGTCCACAGGCCGCGCTCCTGGGCGACCGCGGACAACGGCTCGATCGGATCCACCGCCGTCGTCGCCGTCGTCCCCAGCGTCAGCACCGCCATCGCCGGCACGATGCCAGCCGCCCGATCGTGCTCGATCGCTTCCCGCAGTGCATCCGCACGCATCGCCAGCGTCTCGTCCGTCGCGACCGTCCGCAGCACGATCGTCGGCCCCAGCAGTTGCGCCGCTTTGGCGGCCGACGAGTGCGCCTGCTCCGACGTGTACACCCCCAGCCGCGTCCGATGCCGGTCTTCTTCGGAGACGTTCTCCAGCGCCCGATCCCGCGCCGCGATCATGCACGAGAGCAGCGCCTCGCTCGCCGTCCCCTGAATCACCCCGCCGCCGCCGCGATCCGCGCCCTCCCGCGGCTCGTGCATGAACCGCTCGGGCAGGCCGATCGCCCGTCCCAGCCAGTCCATCATCCGCATCTCGAGTTCCGTCGCCGCGGGCCCCGTCGCCCAGAGCATCCCCTGGTTGCCCAGCCCGGCGGTGAGCAGCTCCGCCAGCACCGCGGGGTACGACAGGTTCGCCGGGAAGTACGCGAAGAACCCCGGGTGCTGCCACCGCGTGAGGTGTGGCCCGATCACCCGCCCCACGTCCCGCAGGATCGCCTCCCACGATTCCCCCTCCTCCGGCGCCGCCCCCGGGAGCAACGTCAGCACCTCCCCCGGCTCGGTCCCCGGCTGCACGGGCGCGTCGCGAGCCCCGGCGTGCTGTTCTGCCACCAGTCGCGCAACCCGCCCCGCCAACTCCACGAACTCCGACGACGATGCATCCATACCAACAGCGTAAGGCGTCCCCGCCGCGGCGCTATCGCCGCAACGCCACTTCGCGTACCGAAACGTTGAGGTGCACATCGCCGTCGACGCCCGAGCGTTTGCGCTGTTCGGTCACCGCGTTGTGCAGCGACACCAGCGCCGCGATCGCCTCACGGATCTCGCGCTCGTCCACCGGCGAGATTTTGTTGTCGCTGATGGCCGCGATCGCCTCGGCGCACTCGCGCACCGCGTTGATGGCGCTCTGGTCGAGACTCCCCTCCTCACGCACGAAGTACCCGCCCATCTCCGAGCAGATGAAGTCGAGCACCTGATCGCCCACGTCCGGGTCGCACGACTGCAACGACTTGAGCAGCCGATCCACCGGGTTGGGCTGCACGCCGGACAAGATCCGATTCACCTGGCGCGTCGAGAGCCCGAGCGAGGACGCGAAGCGCTTCACCCCCACACTCCCCACCATGCTCTGAAACGCCTCGAGCGCCCGTTGGCCTTCCGGGCCCGATTCCAGATGATCGTCCACTTCGGTCCCTCCTGCGCCGCCGAGCCGACGCGCTTGGCAACGCGCACGCCGACGGCCCCGCGGACAAGATTCATCACCCTCTAAGATAACAAAGATCCCCCAGTTTCAAACCCCCAACCTCGCAGACGGCGTCCAATCCATCCTCACAAGCCCGCTTCGCCTCATCACTCGGGACGACCCCACGCCTTTCGGCGTGCCTGCACGTACGGGCCACCCCGTATGCTGGGCGCATGGCCAGCGCCCGCGCGCGACGTATCGCAAGGCTCCCCGTCCTCGTCGTCGGCTTCCTGTGCGCGTTGCTCGTCACGCTGCTCACCGCGCTCGGTGCGCTCAACGAGCTCGAAGGTGATCTCCTCGACCGTCGCTTCCACTGGGCCCGCTTCAACCTCCCGCCCATCTCCGACGACATCCTCCACGTCGACATCGACAGCGCCACCCTCGAGCGCGTCGGGCGATGGCCCTGGAACCGGCGCGGCCTCGCGCTGATCGTCGACGTCCTCCACGACGCCGGCGCGCGCGCCATCGTCCTCGATATCCTTATGCCGCACCCGCAGGACCCCCGCCTCGTCGAAGACGAGTGGGGCCGCATCACACGCATCGATGATGACGCCATGCTCGCCGAGGCGATCGACCGCGCGGGCCGCACCGTTGTCGCCGCCGCGGCCGCCGCCACCGGGCCCGCCCTCGACGAAGACGCTGTCATCTCCTTCGACCGCCCCGTCGATGTCATCGCGAGCGCCGCCTGGGGCCTGGGCTTCGTCAATGCCGAGCTCGTCGAGCGTCAGACCTTCGTGCGCGAGCTCGAGCCCGCCATTCTCACGCCCGGGGGCCTCGTCCCTCAGCTCGGCATCGCCGGCGCGCTGGCTTTTCTGGGCCACACCAACGAGGCCCTCACCACCACCGACGACGCCCTCGCCATCGCGGACGAGTTGTCACTGCCGCTTCACGACGGCCGCCTCATCGTGCCCTGGCGACCCGCCACCACCAAGGCCGACCGCGCTCGCACCTTCGCCCGCGCCGACGACACTCCGCCCACGGCCTGGGCCAACGACGACGCCGAGCCATGGCTCCGCGTCCACCCCCACCTCCCCGCCTGGGCCTTCTTCGAGGTCGGTCGCGCCCGCGATGAGTTCCGCACCAACCGGCTCCGCGCCGCCCAACTCCTCGGCGGCATCGAGGCCAATGTCCTCACCGACGCGGACGTCGCCATGGTCGACGACAACCTCCTCTTCTTCGCCGAGCAGTACGAACCATGCGCGGGCGTCACCCCGCCCGACGACGCATCCCCAGCCGAGCGCCTGCGCGCGTTCGTGCCCTGCCTTACGCGCACGCTCGACGATCTCGAAGCCCGCATCGCCGACCTCATCGACCGGGCCCGCAGCGGCGAGCCCGTCGCCGCCGACCTCGAGGCCGCCCGCGAAGAGGCCAACGTCCTCCGCGCCATGATCGCCTGGCCCGATCTGCGCACGCCGGGCGACAACCCCGTCCTCGCCCGCCTCGAAGACCGCTTCACCAACGAGATCGTTCCCAACGTCGAGGGCAAGCTCGTCTTCGTCGGCTGGACCGCCACCGGCGCCATCGCCGACTTCTACCCCACCGCCCTCGGCGGCCGCACGCCCGGCGTCGTCGCCCACGCCGCCATCGCCAACGGCCTGCTCACCAACCACTGGAAACGCGACGCACCCGCCTGGCTGGACCTGCTCGCCACCCTCCTTCTCGGCCTCACCGCGGCTCTCGCCGGCACCAGTTCCGTCGGTCGCGGCTGGATCCTCGCCCTCGCCCTCGCTCTCACCTATGCCGCCGTCAACATCTGGCTCATCTTCGACGTGGGCGATCTCGCCCTCGTCCTCGGCCCGCCCGTTGTCGCCGCGACCGCCGCCTGGGGCGGCAGCACGCTCGTGCGTGGCATCGCCGAACAGCGCGAACGCGCGCGCATTACTCGACAGTTCCGCTCGCGCGTCTCCGCGCAGCTCGTCGATTATCTCGCCGAACACCCCGACCGCATGAACATGGAAGGCGAGGAACGCGAGCTCACCATGCTCTTCACCGACCTCGCCGGATTCACGGCCCTCAGCGAGAAGCTAAGCGGCAAGCGCACCGTCAGCGTCCTCAACCGCTGCCTCCGCGAACTCACCGACGAACAGCTCGAACGCCGCGCCTACGTCAACAAGTTCCTGGGCGACGGCATCATGTCCTTCTGGGGCGCGCCCCTCCCCGACGACCAACAGGCCGACCACGCCGTCGAATCCGTCGTCGCCTGCTACCGCGCCCTTCACCGCATCAACGACGAGCTCGAATCCGAAGGCCTCCCGCGCCTGGGCATGCGCGCGGGACTGGCGACCGGGTCTGTCATCGTCGGCGACTGCGGCGCTCCGCCGCGGCTCAACGACTACACCGTCATCGGCGACGCCGTGAACCTCGCCGCGCGGCTCGAATCCGCCAACAAACAGCTCGGCACCAGCGCCATCGTCAACGCCACCACCTTCGAGCGGCTCTCGCCGAACATCCGCGACGCGCACCTCTGGCGACGTCTCGGCCGCCTCCGCGTCGTCGGCCAGGAAACCCCCGTCGAAGTCCACGAGCTCCTGATCCCAGCCCCCGACGAATCGCCCGACGAACTCCGCGCCTGGATCGACGAGACCCACGCCGCCATCGACGCCTTCAAAGCCGGCCGCATCGATGAAGCCCTCCAGGCCTTCGACCGCCTGTGTGCGCACCCCCGAGGCGGCGCCGGCGCGACCATGTGCGCCGATTGGTGCCGCGCGGTCCTCGCTGGCGAGGCCGAAGCCGACGGCGTCGTCGTCCTCCAATCCAAATAAGCCCCGTCGCTCCGCTCTTCTCGGACCCAAGCGTCAAGCCGGGCAAAGCTCGCGCTCTGCCCCGTCCCCGCGCCGCGCGCCGCGGCGTTCCGCCTTGCACCACCGTCCGCCCAATCGGACCGTTTTTCGAGCGGGTGAATCGCGCTCGCGAAAGGCTGGTCCACATGAACTCCTCAGGCATCCCCTCGCTCTTCGAGTCCGGCCTCCGCGGGCTCAACAACGCCGAGCGCGAACTCATCACCGCCGCCGACAACATCTCCAGCGGCCCGCCACCCATCGAGCCCGTCGACAACGGCTCGTCAAAGGGCGGCGACGCCGCCGACGTGCGCACCGGACCCGACGCCGGCTATCGCGGCACCCTGCTCGGCCCCGACCTCGCCCAGGAACTCGTCCGCACCATCCGCGCCCAAACCACCTTCCTCTCCTCAGCCACCATTATCCAGGTCGCCGACCACCTCAACCGCACGGTCTTCCACCTCCTCGATCCCAAAGCCAAAGACTGACCTCTTCAACGGCTGTCACTCATCAGTCGGGGGCGCACTGACCCCGGCTGTGCGGGTCAGTGCTCCCGGCCTTGCGTGCCAACCATCCGCCATGACCCCCACCATCACGACCGCCCCGCCCACCGACCACCACGACCTCCTCCAGCGCCTCGACCGCACCGAAGCCGCCAGGGCCACCGCGCTCGTCCTCGCCCACGACGGCAACGCCGCCGACCCGGTGGCCTTCGCCGCCGCCTGGACCGATGGCGATCCCCTCGAGCTCAACATCCGCCGCCTCGACGCCTGGCACATCGACCATGCCGCCCTCTCAGGCGACGCCCTGAACGATGTGGTCGGGCGCATGATCGCCACAGCCAACGAAGTGACCCGCGCGCGTACGGACACCGAAGAGCCCTCACCCCTACGTGTCGCTGCTTCCGCCGTCGACCTTAAGCTCATCGCCGCGATCGAAGCCGCCGGCTTCCGCCCCACCGACCGAGGCCCGTACCGCCCGCTCGGCCCCGGAGCCGTCGACTACCTCCACGGGTACACCGGCCCCGACCACTACCTCGTCGATTACGAACCCGCTCGGTAGCTCCGCGCGACGATCGGTTCGCCTTCACGCGCTGACTTCGCGTTACACGCCTTCGATTTCCCACAACAGGCGGCCCGTTCGCGTCCCGCCCTCCAGCGCCCGGCGCAACATCCCCAGCGCCGCCACCGCGCTGCGTTCGCGCACGTCGTCGCGATCGCCCGCGATCAGGAAGCGCCGGACTTCCGTCGGATGCTGCCGACGCGCCCGCGCGATGAACACTGTCCCCACAGGCTTCTCGTCGCTTCCCCCGCCGGGGCCGGCGATCCCCGTCACCGCCAGGCAGTGTGTCGCCCGACTTCCCACCGCCGACGCCAGCCCGCCCTCGGCCATCGCCCGGGCCACCGGCTCCGACACCGCCCCGTGCGACTCGAGCAGTTCCTCACTCACGCCCACGGCATCGCGCTTCGCCTCGTTCGCGTAGGTCACGAACCCGCCATCGAAGACGTCCGAACTCCCCGGCATCGCGGTGAGCATCGCGCCGATCAGCCCGCCCGTGCACGACTCCACGGTGATCACCCGCTCGCCGCGTCCCCGCAGCGTGTCGATCACCACGCCCTCGAGCGAAGTGTTGTCCGCGCCGAACACCGTCCCCACGAGCCGTTCACGCACCAGCGCCTCGTCCGCGTCCAGCATCGCCCGCGCATCAGCGGCCCGCGCGACCGCGCGCATGCGCACCGTGATGATCCCTCCCGACGCCGTGATGCCCACCATCGGGTTGCGTGCGCGGTCCATCAACTCGCCCAGCCGCTCCGCGGCGTCGGCCTCGGCCAGACCGAAGCTCCGCAGCACGCGCGTCACGATCGCCACCCCCTCCTCCGCATCGCTCGCGAACGCCGCCAGCACCTCACGCTCGAGCATCGGCATCATTTCCCGCGGCGGGCCGGGCAGGCAGAAGACCTCGACCCTGCGACCCTCGGCCTCGAGCGTTGCCGCCAGCCCCGGAGCCGTGCCGAGAGCGTTGGCCAGGCATCGCGCCGACGCGGGTCGCAGGGCCTGTCGCCGCCGCTCGGGCGTCAACGCGCGCCCGCGCCGCTCTTCGATGCCCTCGAGGAAGGCAAGCGCGCCCGCATCTTCCACGAGTTTCTCTCCGAGCACCGCCGCGAGGGATTCGCGCGTGAGGTCGTCCTTCGTCGGCCCGAGTCCGCCCGTGAGGATGATCAGTTCCGCCTCGCGCGACAGTCGCCGGATCGCGCCGGCGATGCGCCCTTCGTCATCGTCCACCGCCACGTGCTCGACCACGCGCACCCCGCGTGCGGTCAGCGCCAAAGCGATCCGCTGCGAGTTCGTATCCAGGCTCTGACCGATCGCCAGCTCGTCGCCCACGGCGATCACCGCACCCCGGCGTGTCACGCCTCCGCCTCCGACGCCGCCTGCATCGGCGCTTCGGCCGCCGCGCTCTGCTGTCTCGCCTCACCCACCGTCAGCTCTCCCGCGCGACGGATCGCCACGGTATTGGTCGAACCCGGCGCGTCCAGCGGTTTACCGCCCAGCAGCACGATCGGTGCGCCCTTCTCGACCCAGCCCATCTCCAGCACCATCCGGTCTACCAGCTCCGCGAACTCCGATCGGTGTCCGGGTACATCGATCCAGAGCACCGGAAACACCGCGTACAGCAGGTTCATCCGCCGCACCGAAGGGCCGTTGCTCGAAAACGCCAAGATCGGGATATGGAAGTTGTGCCGGCTGAGGTACCGCGCGCCCCCGCCGCGCTGCGACCAGATCACCATCAACTCCGCGCCGATGTCGTTGGCCATGTGCCACGCGCCGTGCGCGAGCGCGGGGATGAACTCGCGGCTCTCGCGCAGCTTGGTCGGCACCGTCGGCTCCACCGCGCTCTTGCGCACCTCCGCCTCCGTCGCCCGCGCCACGCGGAACATCGTCTCCACCGCCAGAATCGGATACTTCCCCACCGCCGTCTCCCCCGACAGCATCACGCAGTCCGCGCCATCGAGGATCGCGTTCGCCACGTCCGACACCTCGGCGCGCGTCGGGCTCGGCTTCTCGATCATCGACTCGAGCATCTGCGTCGCCACGATCACCGGCTTGCCCACGCGGTGCGCCGCGCGCGCCAGGCTCTTCTGCACCATGGGCACTTCCGCGACGTCCATCTCCACGCCCAGGTCACCCCGCGCCACCATGATGCCGTCCGCCGCGTCCACGATCTCCGCGATGTTCTTCACCGCCTGCGGCGTCTCGATCTTCGCGATGATCGGGATCGTCGGGTCCACGAGCGCCGCCGACAGCGGCATCCCGCACGCGTCATCACCGCACCGCGAGACCAGGCCCTTGCGCAGCGTCTCCACCTCCGACGCCTTGCGCACGAACGACAACGCCAGAAAGTCGACGTGGTTGGCAACCGCCCAGTCCACGCACTCCCAATCAAAGTCCGTCACCGCGGGCACGCTCAGATCGCTGTCGGGCAGATTGAGCCCTTTGCGCGTCGTCACCAGCCCGCCGGTCGTCACGCTGCACCGCAGGCCGCCGTCGCTCGTCGGCTCGATCGCCAGCATCCGGATCGCCCCATCGTTGATCAGCACGCGGTGACCCGGCAACACCTCCTGCGCGATCCGCTCGTAGTCCGAGGCCAGAATCGGCACGTCCCCCGGCTCCGACTCGTCCACGTCCTCGCGGATGATCACCTCCTGACCCTTCTCCAGCATGATCCCGTCGCCCCGCACCTTGCCGATCCGCAGCTTCGGGCCCGGCAGATCGCCCAGCACCGTCAGCGGCGTGTTCAGCTTGTAGCTCAGCCGGCGCACGCGCTCGAGACGCGCCTTGTGCTCCTCCCACTTGCCGTGCGAGAAGTTCAGCCGGAACAACGCCGCCCCCGCCTCGATCAGGCGCTCCAAAACGTGGTCGTCGTCCGTCGCCGGGCCGAGCGTCGCCAAGATCTTGGTCAGCGCGGGAGGCCGCACCTTCGGGCTCACAATCGGTGACATGCG
The DNA here is from genome assembly GCA_964440605.1 of uncultured Phycisphaeraceae bacterium. Lineage (GTDB taxonomy): Bacteria > Planctomycetota > Phycisphaerae > Phycisphaerales > UBA1924 > CAYTSW01. Next base: position 9,005 of record CAYTSW010000076.1, read on the forward strand.
CTAGCTCTCCCGCGAGGCCACTGCCCCGCCTCGCTCCTTCCACAACCGCACCACTTCCCGGTACGTGTCGCGGAAATGCTTGTAGTAAGCGATCTTCGTCAAAGGCCAGCGCATCGGATCACGCCAGTCATCCCGCACCGCACGGTAGTTTTCCGGGTTGAACACCAGCTCCGTCCCGTCGGGCATCTCGTGCACCGGCATCGAATAGAAGAGCTCCTCCATCCGCGCCAGCTCGTCGGCTGGGAAGGATCCCGCCTCGTGCGCCCGCCGCGCCGCGATCAACGCGTCCCACGCCCGCACCAGCTCGTCGTGCGTCTCGATCCCGAACGCCGCCATCATCGGCGCCACCGCCGATCGCCAGCCGCGGCTCTCGATCGTCGACGCCACCGCGAACGGGTCCACCTTGTCGATGAACCGCTCGCGGTTCTCCGCGATGAACTCCCGACGCACCGGCATCCGCCGGAGCTCGAACCGCTCCGGGCCCAGCTGCTCATCGCCCTGCCCTACCGGGAACTGCCACAACGCCTGACCCGCGTCGCTCAGCACGAACTGAACGAACCGCTCGGCCGTCTCCCGATCCCCCGCCCCGCGCAGCAGCGTGATCGGGTCCGGGTCGATGAACACCGCCCCCTCCGGATCGATGTACCCCACGCGGCTCGTCTCGGGCGTCTCGCCCTCCTGCATCACCGCCTGGCTCTGGTACCGACCGTAGAAGTCGATCGCCACCCCGATTGCCGCCTGACCCTGGCTCACATCCAGAGGCACCTTGGGCGACGAGTTGGCGAAGTACCGCGCATTGGCCGACATCTCCCGCAGGATCCGCCAGCCCTTCTCCCAGCCGTACTGGTTCAGGATCGAGTCGTACGTCGTCGTCACCGACCCCGACTGCCGCGGGTCCGCCAGCGCCACCCAGCCCCGCAGGCCCGGATGACCAAAGTCCTCCCAGTCGTTCGGCTCGTGCCGCTTCGGATCGTCCGCAGGCAAGTCAGGCCGCAACACTACCCCCAGCTCCCGCAGCACGTCCCGGTTGTAGACAATCCCAAACCCCGACGTCGCGGTGCCCAGCCAATACTGCTCAGGCTCGTACAGCGGGTTGCTCCGCGGCCCGATGTAGTTTGCCCCGAAGAGCGCCTCCAACTCCGACTCCGAATACCCAAACGGCACGCTGATCGACATCGTCACGTTCGCCGAACCACCGGCCAGCTCGAGCGCGATCACGCCGTCTGCAGGTTCATCCGCCAGCGAGGACAACGCCTCGCGCAGCTCCGCCGCCGCGAAGCCGCTCACGGTCCCCACTTCCGCATCGCTCGCCAGCGTGCGCAGCAGGTCGGCGACCTCGCCCGTGTCCATCTCCCCGATCATCGGCGTGAGCTTCGCCGCCGCAGCCGCCACCACCCGCGGGTCGTCCGGCTCCAGCGCTACCTCCACCCCGCGCTTCATCTGCCCGTGCTCGTACGAGCCCCCGCCGAAGAGCAGGTCCTGCGGCATCGGGCTCATCCCACCCGCGAGCTCACCGTTCACCGTCAACTGCCCGCCCTTGATCGCGTTGCGATACGTCGCCTGCAACTGCCGACGAATCTCCGACGTCCCCCCGGGCTGCACCCATACCACCTCCGCCGTCTCTCCAAACTCCCGCTCGTGCCAGTCCGCAAAGCCCGAGGCGAACTCGCGCCGGATCTGCTCGTTGTGCGGCGTGATGATGATCACACGCCGATCCGCGTCGCCCAGACGCTCCGAGGCCGGCCGAAACAGGAACGGCACCCCCAGCACCACGCCCAGCGCCACGAGAACGCCAACCTTCGCTGTATCAAACGATCGCATCGGCGCTAGCGTAGCCGCGCACCTCCTCCGCCGTTGCCGCACCAACCCTTGTCACCCCACCGACGCAGAACACCCGCCATGCCCGACATGCCCCCCGCACTCATCACCGGCGCCTCCTCGGGCATCGGCCTCGCCATGGCGCGCCTGCTCGCCCGCCGGGGCCACGATGTCCTCCTCGCCGCCCGCCGCGAAGGCCCCCTCAAGGACGCCGCCGACCAGCTCCAGGCCGATACCGGCGCCCGCGTCATTCCCATCCAGGCCGACCTCGCCACACCCCAGGGCGCCGCCGACCTCATGGACCGCGTCCGCCAGACCCTCGCCGGCCAGCCGCTGTCCATCCTCGTCAACAACGCCGGCTCCGCCCCCCTCAAGCCCATCCCCGAAACCACGCCCGACGTCATGGCCGACACCTTCGGCGTCAACGTCCTCGGCCCCGCCGAACTCATGCGACTCGTCCTCATCGACTTCGAGGCCCACACCCAATCCCAAGATCCACCAGACGGCTCCCAACGCGGCAGCATCGTCAACATCTCCAGCTACGCCTCCGCCGACCCCTTTCCCGGCTTCTTCGCTTACGCCGCCGCCAAAGCCGCCACCAACCTCATGACCCGCGTCCTCGACGAAGAAGCCCGCCCGCTGGGCCTGCGCGCCTACTGCGTCGCCCCCGCGGCCGTCGAAACCCCGATGCTCCGCTCGCTCTTCGACCACGACCAGGTCACGCCCGACACCTGCCTCGCCCCCGGCGACGTCGCCCAACTCATCCTCGACTGCATCGCCGGCCATCGCACCGACGACGCCGGCCACACCCTCTTCATCCGCCGAGCCGACGACGGCGGCGTCCGCATCGCCCGCGACGCCCTCTGATCACGGTGCGGGTCATCCCGGGTGCACCGCGGGTACCCCGCAATCGGTTATCCCGAGTAGGTCAAACCCCCCATTCTGTGCGCGAAGCTGGATAACTTGGGGATGCCCGGCCGACAATCTCACCCACACGGGCGGCCTTCGGGCTCGAGACGCGAGGGAGCACGGACCAAGACGTCCCATTGCTGCGTTACTCCGGGGGCAGCCCTTTCACAACCCAGCCGGCGCACCCACAACTAGCACCGGGTGCCAGCCCGGTGGCGCTGTGCGCTCGACACACCCCTCACCATCCTCACTTCCACCGGGCTCGCGCCCGGTGCTCGCTCTCTGAACTTCTCCGTCTCTCGCCTTTCCCATCCGTCGCTTCGTCGCTCCCCCGCCACTATCCTGACCCCATGCCCATCCCCGAGAGCGACATCACACGCCTGCACCGGCCCGAGCTCAACCCACTCGAGTCCGTCTACCTCCCCGAAGTCGTGCGCGGCTTCGGCACCACCCTGCGCCACTTTTTCACCAGCTTCGGCCAGTCCAAACTCCCCGTCCTGGGCAACTCCAAGACTTCGCGTGTCCTCCAATACCCCGAAGAACGGCGCGAGGACATGGACGTCCGCGACGGCGGCATGGAAATCTCCAACTTCCGAGCCGTCCACCGCCTCAACCGCGACGAAGACGGGCGCGTCAAGTGCGTCGCCTGCATGATGTGCCCCACCATCTGCCCGGCCAACTGCATCCACATCGAGGCCGCCGAGAGCCCCTGGGACGACCGCGAGAAGTACCCCGCCAAGTTCGAGATCGACGAGCTCCGCTGCATCTTCTGCGGCATGTGCGAAGAGGCCTGCCCCGTCGACGCCATCGAACTGACCCACCTCTACGACTTCGTCGGCCAGACCCGCGACGAGATGATCTTCGACAAGGAAAAGCTCCTGCACGTCTACGACGTGACCATCGACCGCAAGCCGATGTGACCGAGCGCCTCCCCGGTGGCGCCGGTCTCCGACCGGTGCGCCGCCCCCACCGATGGCCCCTGCCTTCGGTGGGACGGGCTTCCAGCCCGTCTGGCTTCTACCCTGGCGACCGCAACCATCCCGCCTGGTGGCACGGGCGTCCCGCCCGTGCGGACGAAGTGTGTGCTGAGGTACCCTTTCTTCGATGGACCACGCCGCAGCCACGCGAGCACTTGAAGAGTTCGTAGTAGACAATGACGAGTTGCTCGAACTCGAAGCGCAGATCGGGCGCTTCAATGTGTTCGATGCGCTCGGCATCGTCCGCGCCGAGATCCGTCACTCGGCGTTCCTGCGCTGGCTGCTCGACCCGAGCGAGTCGCACGGAC
>CAYTSW010000077.1:0-12869 GCA_964440605.1 uncultured Phycisphaeraceae bacterium
ATCTGGATCGGGGTTCAGAGATCGAGATGGTGGAAGAGGGGAGCGACGCGCCGACCTAGGGATGGAGCGGCGCGGGGGCGGCGGGCCGCGGGATTTATGAGCGTTGAGGGACGCGGGGGTGCGGGCGTCGATGAATATGCGCGCGGGGCGTGTGGCGGTGGCGCGCAGGGGTGTGATTTTCTGACGTTTTTGTGAGCGGCTTGGGCGTGGCGTCTGACGCGATGGCGTGTGCGTCGGCGGCGGCTGCGCGCGCGCTCGCGCTCCGATAGCGCGGTGCCCTGTGCGCACGAGGCGCTTCCGTTCCCGGTGGGGTGGAGGCCGCGTGCGTGGCGTGGTGGTGTTCGGACGAGCGTGAGGAGCGACGGATGATCAGGCGGGCGAGCGAGCGTCGGGGGGCGAGCGATGAGCGGACGCGGGGCGAGGACGCCGCGATCGAGACGGCGCTGGCGCGGCACGAACAATCGGCGGCGCCGGAGGCGGAGCGGCTGTGGTCGTACTACCGCAACCCTCGCGTGACTGGTCGGACCGCGGGCGCGGATCCGGGTGCGGCGGAGTTGTACCAGGCGCGGGGCCTGCCCCGGCGCCTGCGCCATCGCGGGCCGCAGACGGACGACCGCGCGATGCGGCCCGACATCGTGATCGAGAACGACATCGCGTGGCGGATCGACGCGCTGGTGGACTTCGCGTTCGGCAAGCCGGGGCGGATCGTCAGCCAGGCGGAGGACGCGCAGCTCGCTTCGCGCATCGAAGCGGCGCTCGAGGCGGTGCTCGAAGGATCGGGTGGAGCGGAGCTGGTGCGCGATGCGGCGCTGCTGGGCTCGGTGCACGGGCATGTGGACTTCGTGGTGCGGATGGAGGAGATGCTCAAGGCGGCGCGGGCACGCCGAGTCTCGGGAGAGGCGGCGCTGCTGGAGCTGGCGCGGCTGGTGCGTATCGAGACGGTCGCGGCCGACCGCGGCGTGCCCGTACTGGATCCACACGACTACCGCGTGCTGCGTGGGTACATCGTGCGATCGCGCGTGGAGCGGGCGGCGGCGCACGCGGGCGCGTCGCGCGGTGCGCTGGCGCGCCTGCTCGGGCGGGAGAGCGGCGGACGGGACCGTGAAATCGTCGAGGTGCTGACGGCGGAGCGGCGGCGGGTGCTGGTGGACGGGGAGACGGTGGACGATGCGGCGCTGTCGCTGGGCGTGCTGCCGGTGGTGCACGTGCAGAACGCGAGCCAACCGCTTCGGTACGCGGGGATGAGCGACGTCGAGCCGCTGATCCCGCTTCAGGACGAGCTGAACACGCGGCTGAGCGACCGGGCGCACCGGGTGACGATGCAGAGCTTCAACATGTTTCTGGCCAAGGGTCTGGACCCGTCGGCGGGCGAGATGCCGGTGGGGCCGGGGCGGGTGTGGTCGACGGACAACCCGGAGGCGGAGGTGCAGGCCTTCGGCGGGGATGGCTACTCACCTTCGGAGGAGAAGCACATCGAGGAAGTGCGCGAGAGCCTGGACAAGGTCTCGAGCGTGTCGCCGGTGGTGCTGGGCGTGGTGCGAGCGAAGCTGGGGCACCTCTCGAGCGCGAACGCGCTGCGCATCACGCTGCTGGGGGTGCTGACGAAGACGGAAAAGAAGCGCGCGGCGTATGGGCGGGGCCTGGGGCGGGTGTGCGAGCTGGTGCTGATGGCTCTGGACCGCGCGGGGGTGCTGCGGACGCGTGAGGCGGATCGCCGCGTGCGGTTCGAGTGGCCCGACCCGCTGCCGGTGACGGAGGAGGAGCGCCTGCGGAGCGCGCGGGCCAAGCTGGCGGTAGGCGTGGACCGCGTGCGCGTGCTGGAGGAGTTGGGGTACGCCGAGGAGCGATCGCGGATCGACTGACGCAGCGGGTGCGGGGCGACACACGTGGAGCGGTGAGCTGAGCGAGCGAAGGAGCTGACGATGGCGAAGAAGGGCGAACAGGACGACGGCACGAAAGCCCCGGGCGAGGGTGGAGGCGACAGCGGGGGCACGGGCGGAGCGAGCGGAGGCGCGAGCCCCTCGCCGCCGCCGCCGGCAGAAGCGGGCGCGGAGGCGAGCGGGTCGGACGCGATGGCCTCGCGTCTGCGGACGCTGGCGCGTCGGGCCGAGGCGCGGGCGGAGGAGCTCGCGCAGCGGGTGCAGGAGTTGGAGGCATCGCTGCATGCGGCGCAGGCGGCGTTGGAGCAGCGCGAGCGTGCGCACGAGGTCGAGCGCGCTTTGCTTGACGCCGGTGCCGTCGACGTCGAGACGGCGCGGCTGGTAGTCGAGCGTGTGCTGCTGGAGATGGAGACGCCGGATGTGGCGGCGGCTGTGGAGCGTGTGCGCGGGGATAAGCCGTTCCTGTTCGCCTCGCCGACACCGACGACGGGCTTCGCGAGCGTGGCGATGGGCGAGCGCGTGGACGGCGGGGACCGCGATGAGCTGTCGAGGCTGGCGGAGGCGGCATTGAGCAGCGGCCGGCGGCGTGACGTGCTGCGCTATTTGCGGGCTCGGGCGGGAGGCTGAGCGCGCGGGTAGCTCGGGGGAACGAGGGGCGATTCGGAACGAGCGACACGGGAGCGATGAGAGGCGGAGACGACGGACATGGCATTTACCGGAAAAGCGACGTACGACGGCGGGGTAACGCTGCCCGAACTGGCGGAGGACGTGAGCGACGTGATCGGGCTGGTGAGCCCGCACGAGACGCCGCTGCTAGACCATCTGGGCGATCCCAGGCGGGCCGCGACAAGCACGGTGCACGAGTGGCTCGAGGACGAGTTGCTGCCCAACCGCGACGCGATCGATCAGGAGACGTTCACGCCCGACGCGGCGAGCGCGACGGCGATCACCGTGCTCGACGGCGCGCGCTTCCGCGTGGGCGACCTCGTGCGTCCGACGGGGAGCGACGAGGTGGTGCTGGTGACGGCGGTCAACGCGAACGTGCTGACGGTCGTGCGTGGGTACGGCGGGACAACGCCCGAGGACCTCGCCGACGAGCAGGGCCTGCTGATCCTGGGCAACGCGGCGCTGGAAGGCGCTGAGCGTGGGGCGTCGCGGACGACCACCCGGACGCGGCAGCGGAACTTCACGCAGATCTTCACCGCCGCGGTGGAGGTGAGCGGCACACAGCTCTCGGCGCAGACGATCGGCGTGGCGGACGAGTTGAACTACCAGATGCAGGAGCGGCTGCGCGAGTTGCTGCGCGATCTGGAGAACTGCGTGCTCAACGGCATTGCTCCGGAGGCGAACCCGGAAGGCTCGTCGACGGTGCGCCGCTCGATGAACGGCATCAAGACGATGCTCCAGTCGAACCTGATGCAGCCGGGCGTGGACGGGATCGAAGGCGGGGGCGGCGTCGCGGGCACGACGCTGACCGAGGCGCTGCTGAACTCGGCGATGCAGCGTGTGTGGGCCAACAGCGCCGGGAGCATGGACACGATCATCGTGAGCGGGCAGGAGAAGCGCCTGATCAACTCGTTCGTGGGCGACAGCCGCGGCTATCTGCCGAGCGACACGACGTTCCGTGACCTGGTGGACGTGTACGAGAGCGACTTCGGCGTGTGCCGTGTGCTGCTGTCGCGCTGGATGCCCCCCGGGGAGTTGCTGCTGCTGGATTCGTCGCGCGTGAGCGTGGTGCCGATGCGTGGGCGGAGCTTCCACTTCAAGCGTCTGGCGTCGAGCGGTGACAGCGAGGTGGGGCAGGTGATCGGTGAGTACACGCTCGAGATGATGAACGAGCGTGCGCATGGCCTGCTGACCGGGTTGACGGCTGCCTGACGGACTCTCCCTCCCGTGTGCCTGGGCCGGCTGCGTAGGCCGGCCCGGGTGTTTGAATCGGACGTGGCGACGGGCGGCGTGCGCCGTCGCGGGTGTGGTCGAGGCGGAAGGAGCGGGGCATGTTTGCGCGTGATCGCGATCTGTTGGCGTATGAGCCGCGGATCTTCAATGAGGTGGCGTGGGCGGGGCAGGGGCTGGCGGACCTCGCGTCGGTGGCATTCGTGCCGTCGACGGGCGTGCTCGGGTCGTCGGGCGCTGGGCTGCCCGGCCTGGGGCTGACGGTGGGCCGCGTGGTGCTGGTGGAGAGCGTGCCGCTGGAGGTGGTGGCGGTTGTGGATGAGGACGTGGTGCGGGTGGCGCCGGCGTATCTCGGCGGGGCGCCGGGACCGTCGCCGGTGTCGGGGACGAGCGTGGGCGTAAAGGCGTCGACGTTCGAGCCGCAGTTGCGGATCGTGCACGAGCAGGTGCTGCGCTCGCTGGGGCTCGCGTCCGGGACGACCGCGGCGGACGGCCCGCTGGCGGGTGACCGCGTCATGAATCCGGAGGCGCTGGTGGAGGTGGAATGCCTCGGAGCGCTGCACCTGATTCTGACGGCGGCGGCCGCGATGGTGGGCGAGGAGGCCTCGCTGTGGACGCGAGGCCAGTTGTACGGCGATCGCTATCGCGCGTTGCGGCGGCGTGTGCTCGCGGAGATCGACACGACGGGCGACGGCGTGGCGGACGCGGCGCGGCGGATGAGCGTGGTGCAGTTGATGCGCGCCTGAGGCGCGGGAGGCGTGTGATGATCTGGCTGGAGCCGGCGCAGGCGACGTTTGCGGGCGAAGAACTCGGTGGCGTGACGAGCATCACGCTCGATCGGAAGGCGGACCGCCTCCTGGTGGAGTATGGCGACCGCGGGCCGCACCCGGCGTTCGCCGACGTCCCCGAGCAACGCTCGGTGCTCAAGGTGGTGCGCACGGTAGAGGCCGACGACCCGGGGAGCGGCCTGACGCCCGGCGCGTCGGGGCTGGTGAGCTTCGTGACGGCGCCGGACCGCACGGGCGTGCGCGGCGAGCGGGTCGCGATGGAGTCGGTGGTCGTGCACGTGATGCACGCGGCCCGGGGGACGCGGGGCGTGGAGCAGACGATCGAGTTTGTGGGCGTCTCGGCGCTCGGGACGGACGATCCGGTGGTGCGCACGCCGGCGGGCTGACGTCGGTCGACGGCGCGGGGGCGGTTGAGGAGGAGCTGAACATGGCGTCGACGCGGTTTGATGGCAAGGTGCTGTTCGAGAGCGGGCCGCACCGGTTCGCGCTCGGTTGGATGGGGCGCGCCTTCGACTTCGGCTCGATCAACACGCTCGGGCAGATCGAGGAGTACGGGCTGCTCGAGCTGACGATCCGTCAGACGGGGCGGCTGACGGGGGCGACAGAGTCGGAGCTCTTCCAGCGGATCAGCGCTATTCGCGTCGAGGCCGAGAGCAAGACGACGGGCCAACTGCTGGACGCCGGCGGGCGTGTCTGGAACGACATGACGATGCTGCGCTTTCGCCTGGGCGACCGTGTGGATCGCGGCCGGGTGTTGAGCGTGTCGTACGACATCTTCTACGCGCAGCTCTCGTCGTAGCCGCTGCAGTGGAGCGCGGGTCAGTACACTGGCGGCATGAGGACGGGGGCGACAGAGTCGGAGCTCTTCCAGCGGATCAGCGCTATTCGCGTCGAGGCCGAGAGCAAGACGACGGGCCAACTGCTGGACGCCGGCGGGCGTGTCTGGAACGACATGACGATGCTGCGCTTTCGCCTGGGCGACCGTGTGGATCGCGGCCGGGTGTTGAGCGTGTCGTACGACATCTTCTACGCGCAGCTCTCGTCGTAGCCGCTGCAGTGGAGCGCGGGTCAGTACACTGGCGGCATGAGGACGGACGGTGCTCGACGGATGGCGTGGTGGGCGGCGCTCATCCTGCCGGCGGTGGTGACGGGGTGCGTCGAGCCCAAGGCGGGGGTGGGCGATGGCGGGGCGGACGAGGCCGAGATCCGGTATGGCGTGCGGAACCCTTTCGAGCCGGAGCGGCTCGTGGTGCTGCCGCTCACGCGGCTGATGATGCGAGGGCCAGAGGGCGAGCCGGCGATCGAGTTGCTGTTCGAACTGGTCGATCAGTACGGCCACGGCGTGAAGGCGCTTGGGACCGTTGCCGTGGAGCTGGTTCGGGGTTCTTCCGCGCGTGGTGGTCGTCATCAGGTGTTGGTTTGGAACGTGGATCTGACGGAGCCGTCGCGCAATGCCGAGCCGTACGACCGGGTGACGCGTGCGTATCGGATCGCGTTGACCGATTTGCCCGACGACATGCCGGCGCCCGAGCAGTTGTCGCTCGAGGTGCAGTTCACGTCGATCGAGGGGACGCGGGTGCGCGGCTCGTACCGGCTGGGGTCGGGCGGGCCTTAGCGGTCGCACCCGAGGGCGAGGTTATGAGCAAACGTCAGGGCAGTTCGCGCAGGTCCTTGAGGAGGCCGGGGATGGCCTCGTCGAGCTTGGCGTCGACGTCGTAGGCGCCGGAGGCGATCTCTTGGCCGATGCGGTTGACGAGATCGACGCGGATGGGCGTTTCGTTGACGACGGCGGCGTCGCGAGCGGTGGCGGAGAGGGTGACTTCATCGCCGCGGGCGCGGGTCGGCAGGGGCGTGGCCCGGCGGGTTGCGGGCGTCGTGCGTTGTTCCGGCGCGTCGATGCGAGGGGCGAGCGCGGGACCGATCTGGCTGATATCTGACATGTGGAGTGCGTGGGTGTGGGGTGGCGTCTGCGGCGCGAGTCCGCCGACCGAATCCGTGGTCGCGCGGGCACCGATGACGCCGATGAGCGTCGAAGAGACGGCCGGCTACACTCCATTGAGCCGAGCACGAGTCGCGGAGTGTTGAATCCTGCCCGCGACTCCGAGTGTATCGACTGCGCAGGCCCGCACACTTGAACATTGTTCTCTGGGAAGATCACAACTCAAGATCCATGAATCACTTGCGCGATACCGATAACGCTGGGAGGCAGTTGTATCAGGTGAATATTCGGGTTCGGAGCGCAGTCGCTGCGCTGGCAGCGATCCTGCTCGCGACCGGGCTGGCGCCGATGGGCGGGTGTTCTGGTTCGGGCGGTACGGAGCGGGGAGCGATGCCGCAGGAGCAGACCGTCGACGACGTGGAGCGGGCGTGGTCGATCGTGCTGGAGCACCACAGCGGGCGTGGTCACGAGGCGGAGGCGCAGCGCCGGCGGGGTGAGATCGCGGGGCTCATCGGTCGCTCGGATGTGCGGGTGTGGAGTCGTCAGACGGGCAGCCTGATCGTGACGGGTACGTATGCGGGGCCGGGCGATCGCGGTGCGTTGGCGGAGATGGAGCGTATTCGGAGGATTCGGGAGGGCAATCGTCAGCCGTTTGCGACGGCGCACCTGGTGCCACCACCGGTGCAGACGGTGACGAGCACGGGGGATCAGCGGTTCAACCTGCTCAACGCGCGGTCGATCGACAGCGATGCGCGGTACACGGTGCAGGTGGGGGTGTTCGATGGGCGTGATCGGCGTCGGCGTGCGGAGGAGGCGGTGCAGCGTCTTCGTCTGGAGAACGAGCCGGCGTTCTTCTTTCATGGTCACACGAAGAGCATGGTGACGGTGGGGCTGTTCGGGGCGGAGGCGTTCGACGGTCAGACGGGGCGTGAGGGGCCGCAGATCCTGGCGGTGCTGATGCGTCACCCGCACAACCTGCTGAACGGCGAGCCGATCGAGACTCCGGGGGGTGGGACGCAGCCGAGCCGGCCCGTGGAGATACCGAAGCGGTAACCCGCGGACGGTGGGCGGTGGTTGCGGGCGGTGCCTGCGCGTGCGTGGAGGTCCGATACTCGATTCGGGCTGTGGATAACGCGGGCGTAGGTCGCACAGGACCCATCGGAAGTGCTGATTCCTTGGCGTTGGCTGTTGCGAGTCGTCGCTATCGCGATAGACTTCGTAACCCGCGAAGGCCATGCACAGGGACTTCTCCGGGATACAGCGTGAACATGCCGACTGCGAGGAGAGAGCAGCGGCGAACGTCGTCGATTGATCGCGCAGGAGTTGCGCTGTTGCTCGATGGCGCGACGTGTTGTCAGTGCGCCGTGAGAGCGGCGTGCCCGGCGTTGCTCGGTCGGAGAGAGAATCGGGGCGTGATCCGGCACCCGTGCCGGTGGAGTAAGAGGGCCAAGCACCCCACTCGTGCGGTTCGCTGCATGTGCTCCCGATCGCAGCAGCCCCACCGCGGCAGGCATCGGCGCGGCGGGGTTTTTTATGGGCGTTCGGGGGTGGCTTCGCGGACGCGGACCGCGACGAGTGTGATGTCGTCGGCCTCGCCGCTCAGCCCGATGAAGCGACGGACGGACCAGACGAGGTGATCGGCGAGGGACTGGGCGGTCGCTTCGGGGTGGGTGAGCAGGAACTCCTCGGCGGCGTCGAGCAGTCGGTCGCGGGTGAACTTGCGTTGCTCGAAGTCCATGGCTTCGGTGGCGCCGTCGGAGAAGATGAGCAGGACGTCGCCCGCGGCGAGGTCGAAGACGCCGCGGCGGTACTGCTGGGTCTCGTCGACGCCGACGACCATGCCGCCCTCGCGGAGTTGATATCGCTGGATGATCGACGGGTCGAGGGTGGAGCCGGCGACGGCGGTGGCGGGCGCGCCGCGGAGGACGATGGCGGGCTCGTGCCCGGCGTTGCAGTAGGTGAGGCGGAGGGACTGGCGGTCGATGACGCCGTAGAAGATCGTGGCGAACTCGTTGGAGAGGGTGTCGCGGGTCATGTCGCGGTTGACGCGGGCCATGACGTCGTCGATGTGGTACATGTCGGCGGCGTGGGCGCGGAGGGAAGCGCGGACGGCGGACATGAGCAGTGCGGCGGGGACGCCCTTGCCGACGACGTCGCCCAGGGCGATGCCGAGGCTGTCGCGGAAGTCGATGAAGTCGTAGAAGTCGCCGCCGAGCTCGAGGCTGCTGACGTAGCGTGCGCCGAGGTCGAGCGTGGGGTGGCTCGGGGGGGTGCGGGGGAGCATGCGGCGTTGAACGTCGGCGGCGAGCTTGAGGTGACGCGCGGTGCGTCGTTGGCGGCGTTGGGCCTCGAGGTGGCGCGCGCCGGCGACGGCTGAGGCGATCTGCTCGGCGACGGCGCGCATGAGCGTGCGGCTGCGTTGCGGGTATTCGAGCGGTCGGCGTGAGTACAGACGCATCAGACCCATGCGCTGGCCCTGAAAGGCCAACCCGGCGCTGATCATGCTGACCAGGCGTTCGCGCTGGACATCCTTGATCCAGTGTGACCGTCCGTCGGCGATGAGGTCGTCGACGACGGAGACGGAGCCGTCGAGGGCTTCGCCGTCGAGCACGCGGTCGACGGGGAGGGTCTCGATGACGTCGATGAAGGGTTGGCTGAGGCCGGAGGCGGCCTTGAGGCGGAGCTCACGACCTTCGTCGGCGAGCAGGTGCACGGTGCCGGCGTCGGCGCCGAGGATGTTGACCGCCGAGGCGAGGGCTTCGGAGGCGACCGCCTCGACCTCGTGGGTCGTGACGAGCATCGCGCTGAGTTCGACGAGGAGGCCGAGCTCGGCGTTGCGGTGGCGGATCTCGACGCTCTGCTCGCAGAGTTCGCTGACGGTGTTGCTCAGTCGCAGGGCGGCGCGGGTGAGCGCGGGGCGGGAATCGGCGAAGCCGGTCGGGTCGTCGCAGTCGATCACCAATGCGCCGGCGGCGATGCCTTCGACGGGGAGGACGATGATGGTGCGTTCGCGGGCCTCGATGACGCGGTCGGTGCCAACGGTCCAGGAGGCGAGGGCGTCGACGACGCAGGACGCCCGCTCGGGATCGTCGGCGACGCGCCAGCTCAGTGGCTCATCGTCGTGCTCGATGCGTCGGCCGGCGCGGTCGAAGAGGCAGAGCTCGACGCCGAGGAGATCGCCGAAGTCGGCGAGCGCAGCGGCGAAGGCGCCGTCGGTCATGAAGTCGGTGATCGACCACTCGGGGACGCGCATGGACGCATTGTGACGCGGTCGGTCAGCCGTCGCCGGGCTCCTCGGACTGCGTGTTCTGAGCGTCGGGCTCTCTGGCCGGAGCGGCGGTCGCCGCCGGGTCCATCTCGTTGGCGGCGCGGAGCCAGGCGCGGCGGAGGACCTTGTCGAGCGGGTCGGCCTCGGCGTCCATCATGTCGGTGAGCTCGCGCAGGCGGGTCAAGCCGTCGTAGACGTCCTGCGGATTCTCGGTCTGGATGCCGAGGTAGGCGAGGAGGAGCGCGGCGTCGCGGGAGAGGGGCGAGATGCGCTGGGTGCGATCGCGGAGCTGGCCGCGGATGCGGTCGAGGCGCTCGCCCCCGGGCAGCAGCGACTCGTCGAAGCGGGCGGCCATGAGTTCGGGGTAGGCGCGGAGGAGGCGGCGGAGGTTGACGCCTGCCGAGAGGTACATGCCGGCGCCGATTTGGGCGTTGACGCGGCCGGCGGCGGCCATCGGATCGCCCGGGGCGATCTGGAGGGCGGCGGTGAAGCGTTCCTCGGCGCGGAACCACTCGCCGGCGCGGAGGTCGGCGGTGCCCTGCTCGATGTGACGCGCGTAGCGCGGGTCGGCGGCGCCGGGGGGGGCGAGGTCTTCGAGCTCGACGCGCGTCGCGCCGAGGACGCGTTCGGCGATCTCCATGGCGCGCTCGATCGGGTCGGCGGGTTGGGCGTCGCCCTCGGACTCGGGATCGGGATCGGCTTCGGGGTCGGGGTCGCCGGCCGCGTCGGTGGCCCGGGTGCTCTCGTTCTCGATCGACACGCCCTCGCGGATGTCGTCGAGCAGGGCGTTGAGGGCCTCGGCTTCGCGGGCCATCTGTTCTGCGATGTTCGTGGTCGCCCGCTCGGCCCCGGGGGCGTCCTGCGTCTGAGTTTCGATGGGCTGGTTGGCGCGCTGCGCGAGACCCGTGTTCTGGACGCGTTCGGCTGAAGCGGAGGCGAGGCCGCTGAGGAGGCGTTCGTAGGCGGCGTTGGCGCGTTGGGGTTGCACGCGCTGTCCGCTGACGGTGGGCTCGGTGTCGGCGTCGATCTGTTCGGGGATGCCGGGGATGGCGGGCATGCTGGGTGTGACGCCGGGAAGGCCGGGCGGCGTGTCGACGCCGGGGGTGTCGTTCGTTGCGGCGTCGGCGTCGAGCAGGCGTTGCATGGCTTGGTTGCGGGCGCGTCGATCGGTGACGCCGAAGGAGGGATCGTTGATCGAGAAGTCGCGCACGCCCATGAGGTCGGAGGCGCCGACGTAGCGGGTCGTTCCCGTGCGTTGATCGACGGCGGTGCCGAGGATGGAGGGGCGTTCGATGCCGTCGCGGATGATGGCGTCGCTGGGGGTGCGGATGATGTTTTCAACCGAGCCGAAGATGTCGAGTGTGGCGGGTCGGTTGCGACCGGAGTCGCGCACGGTGCCGGCGGTGGCGCCGACGCCCGAGCGGTTGACGATGAGCGCGTTCTTGCTGAGACCGCCGAGCTGGCCGCCGACGGAGAGGTCGAGCGAGGTCTGGAGGGCGACGATGCCGCCGAGGTCGCGGGTGCCGATGGAGGAGAAGAAGGAGTCGCGCTGGATCTCGAAGAAGTCGTTGGAGCCGAGCTCGCCTCGGAAGTCGTCGGCGGCGGAGTAGCCGACGTCGCCTCGGAAGGCGAAGGCGGCGGGGACGTTGCCGGTGACGATGGCGTTGCGGAACTGGACTTCGCTGCGGAAGTCGATGGCGTCGGGGTTGCGTCCACCCGAGCCGACGCGGAGGTTGGCATCGAGGGCGCGGCCGTCGCCGAGGGCGTTCTGCGCGAGAGCGGCAGGCGCGCCGGAGAGGGCGACGAGAGCCGCGGCGAGGAGACCGGCGTGTCGGGGATTGACGCTCATAGCGGATAGTACGGCTGGATCGGGCTTTGGATCACAGGAGACGGGCTGGGCCGGCGTAATGAATCGCTATTCCCCCTTGCCTAGAGGGATTGACCGAACGCTCAGGCAATGGGATTCTGGCGTCTGCACCAGCTTTGTGCGATACCGGAGAAAGAAGAATGAAAATGAACAGACGACGAGCATCGAGCAGCGCACCGGCTTGGCGATCGGTGCTTACAGGCGCGCTCATCACTCTGATGGCGTGGCCTATGGCCTTGGCTCAGGATCGCTTGGTCCCATGCCCGCCGCCCGAGGGCGAGTTGAACCCGGCGCAGGTCGAGTATCTCGTCGAGAATCCTTGACCGGACGATCTCGCTGCGGGCGCGGCGTTCATGCAAGCGCTTTTCAACGACGTGCTGGGCGAGGCTTGGGACGGACAGTCTTTGCTCACGCTCGACAGCGATTCGGTGGACGGAGAGACGGAGTGGGGCGGCGTCACCGCGTCTGGAACGCCCTTCAGTCTCTGCGGCACGATCTTGAGCCGCGGGAGTTTCGAGACCGTCACCGCTTATCTGCTCGACGGGGTGGTGCATGGTCCCGTTGGCTCCGCCGCCACGACGGCGATGATCTATCAGTGGCCCGGCGGTCTTGTGGTGGTCCCGCAGGCTCACCGACCCGAGTTGGTGGCGCCGTTGCCAGAAGAGCCGCCTGCCGCTCCCGAACCGCTTGCTGAGCCGCTGTGGGAGAACGAACCGTTACCGGACACGTTTGGGCTTGGCAAAGTCGTCGCAAGGGAATGCGAAGACTGCATTGAGAATGCGCAGCGCGACGCTGCACGAGCTCGGGCGATCGCCATCGAGAAGATCCGCCTTGCCAGAGAGACGCGGGACGCTGCGATCGAACAGGCACGCCGAGACTTCGAAGAAAAACTTATTGATATCGCCCTAGAGTATCTGAAGGAGATCGAGCAGATCGGAGAAACACTCGTTGATTGCCTCAGGGGTCTTGACTGTCCGATCCCGGATATGTTCCCCTTCCCCGGCAATCCCTGGCCCGGTTTCCCGGACGACTTCGACCCCACAAAGTTATTTTGGATATGAAAAATGTGACACGCATAATCATCATAGGTCGGGTGTTGCTGGCGAATCTTCTAGCCTTTAGCAGCATATCTGCCATCGACAGCATCGTCGACGGTCGCCCGCATGGTATACACCTTCTAGTAATCTGCTTTTCGATCACCATGCTCATCCTCGATCCACACCTCGTGCGC
>CAYTSW010000078.1:0-12829 GCA_964440605.1 uncultured Phycisphaeraceae bacterium
AGCACGAAACTGACCAGCCGGCGACCTTCGGGTCGCCGGCTGTCGTTTTGCGCCTCGCTGCAGCAAGCCGCCCGCCCTTCTGCACGTGTGGTCTTGCGAGCCGTCGAGTTGCGGCCGGGACCGTCGTCGCGCTGTGATGAGAGGAGTCGCCGAACGAGCGGAGCGAAGAGCAGATAGAGGAGAGCAGGCATAGCAGAGCGGACGGATCAGCCGCGCGCCTGAAACGATGGGCGCACCGGGAGGGGCACCGGGCGGGTCCCCGGCGCGTACCGCGGGCGATCGACTGGTATGCCGTGCTGAGCGTCAATGCGTGAAGCGGCTGGCGCGATACGGGCGGGAGGAGGGTCAGCCGTCGCAGCGCCCCGCCGCCCCCGCCGCCTCGACAGCCGCCGTCGGCGCCACTGCCGCAGCCGAAGGAGCCGTCGGTAACGTTGCTCAAGTAGACCGGGTCGCCGTCAGCCGTGCTGGTGCCGAACGCGGAGCTGCGCTTCCGGCGTCCGAAGGGCGTTGCGGCAGCGTGCGAAGGGCGATCAGCAGGACAAAGCTCACGCCGGCCAAGGTCGTCCACCACGGGAGGTCCGGATTGTGCCGGGTGATCGCGTGGTCGATCGCCGTAGTTAGACCCGCGACGATCATGAGCGGCGGGAGGGCTCTCAGCGGAGCGAGCAGCCGAAGCGAGATATTGCGCCAGCGTTCCCGAACCACGACACGGCGTCGGTTGATCCACACCCAGCCGTCGGCGTCTCGGAAAGGGGCGCGGGCGGGCGGCCAGATGTTGCGGGGCGGCTTGCCGAAGCAGCGGCGGTATCTCTCGAGCGTGCGGTCGTACCAATGCGCGTACTTCTCGTCCTCCGCGACACCGCCCTACCTCGGGTCGTGGTGGAGTTCACGGTTCAGGATGTCGCGGCGGAGATGTTGACAGTAACCGCGGGTGGAGGGCAGGTGCAGGTGCCACGCCTGGTCGTCGGCGTGCGACGGGGTAACAGCGTGCGCGGCCTCCACGGCGAGGATGAGAAAACGCAGGCACTTGAGGCGGGCGGCGTGGGCGGTGGTGAGGGACCAGCCGTTCTCGTGGGCGAGGTGCTGCTCGACCGTCAGCTCGACATCGGCCCCGGCGATGTCGAGCGACTGGAGACGGTCGTAGAGCGTCTGCTGGTCGGGAGTGAGGCTTATGGTGCCGGCCCATCGGCGGGCCGGGTGCGCTGCTATGCGCATCGATGAGCGGGGACGGCGGGCTGGGAGCGGCGCCAAGGTGGCGGCCATTCCAGCAGGGACTGCGGGCGCAAAACGACAGCCGCCCCGGCGTGAGGCCGGGGCGGCTGGTTGATTCAGTCAGTTGCGATCAGTGTGGGCTCAGAAGAAGAGCTGGAACTGAGCGCGGAGGCTGACCTCGTCTTCGCCCGAGGCGAGGTAGCCGATCTGGCTGTTCGCGCCGAGGCCACCGATGCCGGAGCCGGCGATGGCGCCTGCGTCGTCGAGGAACCACTGGAGGTCGAGGGTGAACTTGGCGTTGTGGTCCATCCAGTACCAGTTGGCACCGAAGGTGAGGGTGTTGAAGGTGTCGTCGTCGTCGCTGGCGAGGTCATCGTCGAGGAAGATGACGTCGTAGCGGCCGAAGAGCTCGATGTCCGACTCGGGGATGAACCAGCCGCCCTGGACGACGAGGCCGAAGTTGTCGTAGTCGATGTCGTCGGAGGTGGTGGGGACGATGTTGTTGGTGGTGACCTCGTCGAGCTGGACGTGCTGCCCGTAACCGGCGGCGAAGAGGTTCCAGCCGTTGCCCTCGACACCCACGTCGATGGTCCAGGCGATGATGGTCAGGTCGTCGGCGTCCACGGGGTTGCCGGCGGTATCGAAACCGACTCCGTTGACGTTATCGCCGTCGGCCCACTCGATGGCGGCGGCGGCACCGAGCAGAACGCCGAGGTCGCTGCCGGGCGTTGAAGTGAAGTCGTCGAACTGGTCCCAGGTGCCGGCGAACTTGTACTCGAAGCGGCCGACGAAGGCGAGGTCAGCCTCGCCTCCGAAGGGGGTGCCGAAGGAGGTGATGTTGCCGGTGATGGGGTCGTAGGTGAGGGCGATGTTCTTCTCGTTGGTGAAGTCGGTGTTCCCCGAGGCGAGCCCGTCGGAGAAGGAGACCCAGCCGCGCCAGTTTTCGTAGGTCAGCCAGAGCTCGATACCCTGGGCGAAGTCCTGACGGAAGAACTCGGTGGTGAAGGAGCGGTCGACAGCGAGCTGGAACTGCTCTTCGATGTTGAAGGCACGGGCGAAGTGGGGGCGGAACTGGCCCCAGAGCAGGGCGATGTTGTCGGAGAACTCGTAGCCGACGTAGGCCTCCTGGAGCTCGAAGTCGCCGTCTTCGCCTCCGACGCCGCCGCCGACGGAGTCAAAGTTACCGGTGATGCGGTAGAAGAGGTTGGGGGTGAAGGCGTAACCCGAGGCCCAGAGTCGGGCGTAGCCGGTCTGGAAGCCGGTTTCGATGTCGTCGTCGCCCGCGTTTTCGTCATCGAGGAAGGTGGCGAAGTAGCGGAACGAGAGGTGGCCGTTGACCTTGAGTTCGAAGTTGCCCGCGGAGTCGCGGATCACGAAGCCTTCGTCATAGCCGGCGGAGCCGCCGGACTGGAGAAGGCTGGAACGGGTTTCGGCGTCGGCCATCATCTCGGCCACGATGGCGCGGACCTCGTCGGCGCTCGTGCTGGCCGACGCGGTGGTGACGGCACCGAGGGAAACCGCGGCGCCGGCAAGCAGACGGATCTTGGTCGTCGTGCTCATGTCAGGACTCTCCTTGCTTCACGGCGGATTCGCTTGGTGTCGTCGAATCCGGTCCAATCCGCCCCGCACCTCTGTGGAACCACGCGGCTCCTGATGGGGCGAAGCAATCCAAATGCACCGCGACACACGCGTGCCGCTCGGTGTTCGGCCCGTCCCTCGGGCCAAGTGAGTGAACGCTAGTGTATGCGGCGTAACTAGCCTCCGCAAACACAGCTACCCGAGTTTCGGCACGGTTCTGGTCGACTGGCCACAATTCTCGGGCGTTGATCGCACAATTTCCGCAACCGCACGTCACGATCGTCCGATTCCGCACGGCCCGGACCCCCATGACCTGGTGTCGGCAAGCGTCTCACGGGCGATGACCCACTACAGGAAGGGACCGGCGTGCCTTCGCCATGCGGGAACCGAAAGTTCGGGCTTCGGCGTCAGGCGGTCGCCACCTGAAGCATCGTGAGGGCCTGTTGGACGACGTCTTCGGCCGAAAGGCCGACCATTTTGAGGACGTCGTCGGGTGTGCGGGCGCTTTTGGGGATGCGACGGATGTGCATTTGTTCGAGCGTGAAGCCCTCGCCCGACTCGGCGAGAGCATCGGCGACCGCCGAGCCGATCCCGCCGCCGTAGTTGTCTTCGACCGTGAGCACGTACCCGTTGTTCTCGTTGGCGATGTCGAGGAGTTTCTCGGCGTCGAAGGGGAGGGAGTAGAGATCGACGACGGTTGCGGAGACGCCCGCCTTGTCGAGCCCCTCGAGGGCCTTGTTGGCCTCGTGGACCATGTAGCCCGAGGCGCAGATGAGGATGTCGCGGCCTTCGTTGAGGACCTCGAAGCCCCCGAGGTTGAAGACGACGTCGTCGGAGTAGATGAACTCGACGTCATGCCGGACCGTGCGCATGTAGCAGGCGCCTTCATACTCGGCCATGGCGCCGGTGAGGGCGTAGGCGGCGTAGGCGTCGGCGGGCTGGAGGACGTAGCAGCCCGGGTTGCCGCGCTGGTCGCGCATGGTTGCGAGCGAGCGGAACCAGGAGACGTCGGGCAGGGCCATCTGGCTGGGTCCGTCGGCGGCGAGTGTGGCGCCGACATGCGAGCCGACGATCTTGAGGTTGGCTCCTCCGACGATGGCCATCTCGATCTGGTCGTAAGCGCGGGTGACGAACTTGGCGAAGGTGGAGCAGAACGGGATTTTGCCGGCGGCGGAGAGACCGGCGGCGACGGAGATCATGTTCTGCTCGGCGATCTTGCACTCGAAAAAGCGGTTTTTGAGGGCGGTGTCGCGTGCGAAGTATTCGGCGTAGGTGGAGTTGGAGACGTCGGCGTCGAGCGCGACGACGCGATCGTTGAGGTGGCCCAGGGTCTGGAGCGCGACGCCGTAGGCCTTGCGCGTGGCGAGGCGGCCGGCGTGGAGGGTGCTCTGCATGTCGCGGTCCTTCATCGCCTGCGAGAAGCTCGGCATGTCGCCCGATCGGATCTCGCGTGCCGGGGCCTGCTCGGGGGGCTGGATGGTGAAGGAGTCGGACTGCGCGAGCGCGCTGGTGAGCTCGGTGCGCCGTTCGTTGAGTTCGGCGAAGACCGTCTCGAGCTGGTCGCCCGCCATCGGTTTGCCGTGGAAGTTGCCCGACTGCATCGTCGGCGAGCCCCAGCCCTTGACGGTTGTGGCGACGATGGCCATGGGCTTGCCGGAGGCGGCGCCGGCGCGTTCGGCGAAGGCGTCGAAGGCGTTCTTGATGTCGTTGGGGGCGTGCCCGTCGATGGTGAGGACCTCGAAGCCGTAGGCCTGGAGTTTGGCGGCGAGGGTTTCGGGGTTCTGCTGGTTGCTGACGCGGTCGGTCTGGCCGTGCCCGTTGCAGTTGAAGATGGGCAGGACGTTGGTGAGGTTGAAGTCGACGATGTAGTCCATGGCCTCGGCGATCTGGCCCTCGCGGGCCTCGCCGTCGCCGATGATGCAGTAGATGCGACGGGGCGAGTCGTCGAGTCGGGCGGCCTGGCCGAGGCCGGCGGCGATCGACAAGCCCTGTCCGAGGGAGCCGGTCGCGGCGTCGAAGAAGGGGAAGCCTTCTTCGGGGTTGGGGTGCCCGTCGAGAACGGAATCGGCCTCGCGGAGGCGCTGGAGGTCGTCGACGGTCAGCGGTCGGCGGTTGTCTGGGTCTACGCCCACCATGACGCCGAGTTTGGCGCAGGCGGCGTAGACGATGGGCACGGCGTGGCCCTCGGAGAGCACGAGGCGGTCGGAGGTGGGGTAGTCGGGCACCTCGGGGCTCCAGCGCATGGCGTGGAACATGAGCATGGTGACGATGTGCCCGAGCGACATGGCGGTGGACGGGTGTCCGGAGCCTGCGGCGGTGGTCATTTCGAGGGAGAGGCGGTCGAGTTCGATGGCCTGGGCGTGCACAGCGGCGTCAAATGACATCTGAGAATCCTTCCTAGCACCCCGGCGCGAGGGTCGGGGGGTCGTCGTGAGCGCAACGGGCAAGCGTCGCGGCGGGACGGATCCGCCGCGGTGGCACATCGCAACACGCGAGTATCGGACATTCGCGCGCCGGGGACAAGCCCGGCGCGGGGGCGTGTTGTCGTGGGCGATCGCGGACGTGAGCGGGACTTGTGCGCAAGGCGTCGTGTCCGGCTACACTGGCCCCACAGCATATGACGGTTCGGGGACGTGCCCGATGCTGGAGAAGTCGGTCCTCCCGTTGTCCGTGGAGGACGGATGTATAGAAGGATGAGGAGTCCGAGCGATGAAGGTCATCTGTGACCGAGCCGCGCTGCTTGACGCCGCCTCTCTCGGATCGAGCGTGGCGCCGCAACGCACACCCAAGCCGCAGCTCTCGTGCGTGATGCTCGACGCCCGGAAGACGGGCGATGGGGGCGCGGGCCTGCTGATGCTCTCGGCGACCGACGCCGACGTCTCGCTGCGTCTGTCCTCGCCGCAGGTCGAGGTGCAGGAGGAGGGGCGTTGCCTCGTGCCCGCGGCGAAGTTGCAGCAGATCGTCAGCGCGCAGGACGACGCCACGCTCACGCTCGAAGCCGCGAGCGATCAGACGACGGTACGCGGCGCCGGCGCCCGCTTCACGCTGCACGGCTTCCCCTCCAGCGACTTCCCACCCCTCCCCGAGTTCCCGAAGCCCGAGGCGAGCCGCGACGCGTTTTCGATCAACGCGGGCGAGCTGCACGAGCTCATCAGCCGGACGATCTTCTCCACCGCCCGCGAGAACTCGCGGTACGCGATCAACGGCGTGCTGCTCAAGCGTGACGGCAAGAAGCTGGAGATGGTCGCGACCGATGGGCGCCGCCTGGCGCTGGCGCGCGGAGCCGCGACCGTCGGCGACGATGCGACCGAGGGTGGTCAGTGCATCGTCCCGACCAAGGCGCTCACGCTGGTGAACAAGCTGCTGACCACCGCGGGCGACACGGTGCGCGTCGCGATCACGGACAACCAGATCATGTTCGCTTTCGACGATGCCGACGCGGACACGCCCGGCGGCGGGACGATTCTGGCCTCCAATCTCGTCGAGGGCAGCTTCCCGCCCTACGAGGACGTCATTCCGCGTGATCAGGACAAGAAGGCGGTCTTCGACGTCGCGAGGCTCGGCTCGGCGGTGCGTCGGGCGTCGCTGCTGACCAACGAAGAGTCGCGCGGCGTGCGCATGGCCTTCACCGGCGCCGAGGGCGGTTCGCTCAAGCTCTCCAGCCGCGCGCCGGAGATGGGCGAGTCGGAGATCGAAGTCGGCGTCGAGTCGTTCGAAGGCGACGACATCGAAGTCGGCTTCAACCCGGCGTTCATCGTCGATGCGCTGAAGGTCGTCCCGGAAGAGACGATCCTGTTCGAGCTCAAGGCGCCGAACAAGCCGGGCCTGTTGCGCTCGGGCAACGACTTTCTGTATGTCGTGATGCCGGTGAACCTGCAGTAGGTTCGCAGGCCGCGGTTAGTCAGGTTTCGTGGGTCGCACGTACGCTCGATCGAGAGCGGGCGCATCCGCGCCGCACTCCGGGCAGTTGGCATCGGTTGGCGGCCCGGATCGGTCGTAGCCGCAGCTTCGGCAGTGGTGGCCGCTCGGGGCGGAGGCGCACGCGCAGGTGATGAACGCGGCGATCGCGAACGCGAAGCTCGCGATCCCGATCGTGGTGAGTAACAAGGCGACAACGCACAAGAAGTGTTCGAGTGGAGGTCGTTCCTGATCGCCGTATGGGTCGAGGGCTAAAGCCGCAAAGCAGGGGCCGGGCAGAGACACCACCGCGAAGGGGATGAGGATCGCGATCACGAAGGGCATGTCGGGGAAGTAGAGCCGTTGACTCTTTCGGGCCGAGGATGTTTTGAGCTGTACGCCGACCAGAGTGAGCGCGATCGTGACGATGGTGAGCCCGCCCGAGGGAATGGCGGCAACCAACGCGATCGAGAAGGCCTCGCGGAGCACTCCGAAGCCGATCCCAAGAGCAGCGTCAGGGCACAAGCGGCGACGGTGAGACTGATCTTGACGCGTCGCTGCGCCTACTGCGTCATGGCTGCCTGCATCTGCTCGGGCGTTGTGGCTTCGGAGGGGTCCGTCGGCGGATCATTCGGGTTGTTGAGGGTCGTCGTGCTGTGCGTTCCTGATCCGCCGCACTTCTTCGAGGCGCTGCCTGAGCGTCGCCTCGAAGCCGATGTCGGTCGGCTCGTAGTAGCGGGTCGGGACGGTGAGGTAGGCCTCGTCGGTGACGCCGCCGAGGGAGGTGCGGGTGTCGGCGTTGTGGGCGTACCGGTAGCCGCGGCCTTCCTGGGTCGAGCCTTCGCTGCGAGCCTTGGTCTTGTCGCGGATGGTCCGCGGTACGGGCTGCGTGCGGCCCTCGCGGACGTCCTTGATCGCCGCGTCGATCGCGAGGTAGCTCGCGTTGCTCTTGGGCGCCAGCGCGAGGTACGTGACGCACTGGCCTAGCGTGATGCGGCACTCGGGCATGCCCAGACGCTCGGCGAGCGACCACGCGGCTTCGGCGACCATGATCGCGCGCGGGTCGGCGTTGCCGATGTCTTCGCTCGCGAGGATCGCCAGCCGGCGCGCGATGAAACGCGGGTCTTCACCGGCTTCGAGCATGACGGCGAGCCAGTAGAGCGCGGCGTCGGGGTCGGAGCCGCGGAGCGACTTGATGAGCGCCGAGGCGTGGTCGTAGTGCTGGTCGCCGTCGCGGTCGTAGCGGATCGCTTTGCGCTGGATGGACTGCTCGGCGTCGGCGCGGGTGATGCGGATGGGGCCCTCGGTTTCGGGCGCGGAGAGCACGGCGAGCTCGAGCGCGTTGAGCGCACGACGGGCGTCGCCGTCGGAGGTGCGCGCCCAGTGCCGCAGGGCTTCGTCGTCGACGTCGAGCGATCGATCCGCGTAGCCCTTCGGGTCGTTCAAAGCGCGGCGGAGAACCTGCAGCACGTCGTCTTCCGTCAGCGGCTCGAGGCGGAAGAGCGTCGAGCGGCTGACGAGCGCGGAGTTGACCGCGAAGAGCGGGTTTTCGGTGGTGATGCCGATGAGGATGACGACGCCGCGCTCGACATCTTCGAGCAGCACGTCCTGCTGCGCCTTGGAGAAGCGGTGGATCTCGTCGAGGATGAGGACGGTGCGTCGCCCGCTGTCTTCGAGCGTCGCGGTGGCGGCCGTGATGATCTCGCGGATGCGTTTGACGCCGACGCTCGCGGCATTCTCGCGCACCGCGTGGAGCTGCGCTTCGTTGGCGATGACGCCGGCGAGCGTGGTCTTGCCCGTGCCCGGCGGGCCGTGGAGGAGGATGGAGGTCATGCGTCCGGCGGCGATCATGCGCCGGAGCATGGTTGGGGGGGTTGATGCGGGATCGTCCGGCGAGCCGAGGATGTGACGCTGCCCGGCGATCTCATCGAGCCGCGTCGGACGGAGCCGGACGGCGAGTGGTTCGACGGCCTTGCGTCGGGCTTCGCGCTGGCCTGACCAGAGGTCGGGGGGCATGGGGGAAGGGTAGAAGACCGCGCGTGAGGGGTGCTCGCTCGAGTTGGGGGATGGGGCCTCACAGGCCGCGCACATCGTGCGAAGGGAGGCTTTGCCATCTGAACAGCGGCTCGGCGGCGGGCGTACGCTTTCGGATGCGGCCGGAGTGGCCGAGAACGCCGTGAGGAGATAGGCGTATGTGCGGGATCGTGGCGTATCTGGGGAGTCGGGCCGCCCGGCCCATTCTCATCGAGGGCCTCAAACGGCTCGAGTACCGCGGGTACGACTCGGCGGGGCTGGCCATCCTCAACGGCGGTCTGAAGCTGGCCAAGGCGGTCGGGCGGGTCTCCGTCCTCGAGGACAAGGTCCGCGAGCTGGGCGACTTGGACGGGACGATCGGCATCGCCCACACCCGCTGGGCGACGCACGGCTCGGTGACCGAGTTCAACGCCCACCCGCACACCGACGACAGCGCGAAGATCGTCGTCGTCCACAACGGCATCATCGAGAACTACGCGACGCTCAAGAAGCTGCTCGAAGAGCGCGGCCGCACGTTCCAGACCGAGACCGACACCGAGGTCCTCGCGACGCTCATCGCCGAGCTGTACGAGGGCGACCTGGAGAAGGCGGTGCAGGCGGCGCTGCGCGAGGTGACCGGCGCGTACGCGATCGTGGTCGCGACGGCGGAGGAGCCCGAGGTGCTGGTGGCGGCGCGCAAGGGCTCGCCGCTGATGGTGGGCGTGGGTCAGGACGAGTACATCATCGCGTCGGACCCGCAGGCGATCGTCTCGCACACGACGCAGGCGTTCGCGCTGGACGACTACAACGTCTGCCGCGTGACGCGTGACTCGTTCCGCACGAGCACGATCGACAACACGCCGGTGTCGCCCAAGGTCATGCAGCTCGAGCTGGAGCTCGAGGAGATCGAGCTTGGCGGCTTCGAGCACTACATGCAGAAGGAGATCTTCGAGCAGCCGCGGGCGCTGCGGACGACCTTCCGCGGGCGGCTGAACCACAAGGAAGGGCGCATCGTGCTGGGCGGGCTGGCGTCGCTGGCCAAGGAGCTGGTCAAGAGTCGGCGGTTCGTGCTGACGGCGCAAGGGACAGCGTTGCACGCCGCGATGGTGGGGGAGTATCTGTTCGAGGACCTGGCGAAGATCCCCGCGGAGGTGGAGTACGCCAGCGAGTTCCGCTATCGGAATCCGATCATCGAAGAGGGCACGGTGGTGGTGGCGGTGAGCCAGTCGGGGGAGACCGCCGACACGCTCAGCGCGCTCGAGGAAGCGACGGACCGCGGCGCGATGGCGCTGGGCGTGGTGAACGTCGTCGGCTCGAGCATCTCGCGCGTGACCGACGCGGGCGTGTACCTGCGCGTCGGTCCTGAGATCGGCGTCGCGAGCACCAAGGCGTTCCTCGGGCAACTCGCGGTCCTGACGATGATCGCGATCTACATGGGCCGGCGCAAGTTCATGGCGCCCGACGAGTCGGCGGCGATGCTGCGCGAGCTCGAGGCGATTCCCGACAAGATCGAGCAGATCCTCGCGACCGCCGAGCGCATCAAGGAAGTCACCGAGCGGCACATCCACAAGGAGAACTGGCTCTTCCTGGGCCGGGGCTACAACTACCCGGTCGCGATGGAAGGGGCGCTCAAGCTCAAGGAGATCAGCTACATCCACGCCGAGGGCATGCCCGCGGCCGAGATGAAGCACGGCCCGATCGCGCTGATCAACGACGGCATGCCCGCGGTCTTCCTCGCCAATCAGGGGCGGCAGTACGAGAAGGTGATCTCCAACATCGAGGAAGTGAAGAGCCGCGGCGGGCACGTGATCGCGGTCGCAACCGAGGGCGACCAGCGGATCGAAGAGGTGGCCCACGAGGTGCTGTACATCCCGGCCTGCCCCGAGCCGCTGAGCCCGATGCTGACGGTCGTGCCGTTGCAGTTGATGGCGTACTACGCCGCGGTGGCGCGTGGTCACGACGTGGACAAGCCTCGGAACCTAGCCAAGAGCGTGACGGTGGAGTGAGGCGACACCCGCGCCTGGCCCCCCGAACCGGCGGGGGATCGAGACGGTCGACCAGTGCCTGGGTGGGCGATGCCAAGACGCCCCTCCGCCTTGCATTCGCCCAACACCCGGCTACACTGTTCGGCTCGCCCGACCCCGCTCGGGCAGGTGGTCTTTCCCCGTCATCCCGAGGATTCCGGCGTTCCGGCCCCCGCCTCACCGCTCCACTCCGCGGACCGAAGCGACCGGGAGTGACGCCGACGCCTCTGTGTCCGTCCCCGATCTCCCCTCCTCCGGTCTGTCAGGAAGCGCGATGCCGACGATCAACCAGCTCATCCGCAAGCCGCGACGCACCCCCAAGACGAAGTCGAAGGTGCGCGACCTCGAAAACAGCCCCGCCCGCCGCGGCGTGTGCCTGCAGGTCAAGACCCAGACCCCCAAGAAGCCCAACTCGGCGCTGCGCAAGATCGCCCGCGTGAGGCTTTCCAACGGCAAGGAAGTCACGGCCTACATCGGCGGCGAAGGCCACAACCTCCAGGAGCACTCGATCGTGCTCGTGCGCGGCGGCCGCGTCCGCGACCTTCCCGGCGTCCGCTACCACATCGTCCGTGGCGCTCTCGACGCGCTGGGCGTCGATTCTCGCAAGCAGGGCCGCTCGAAGTACGGCACCAAGCGGGCCAAGAAGTAAACAAGCGTCCCTTTCATTGACGCGGCTGCTCATCGGCGGCCGTGATCGGTTGTTCGGCCCGCTGCGGTGCGGGCCCCATCACGAGGCAAGTAACCCGCGAGGCCGCTCCGCGCGCGGGTGAACAGAGCCGACGCCGGCCTGAGCCGGTCGAGGCAGATGAGCCATAAGGAGGTCGGCCATGGCCGGTCGCATCACCAAGTCCGAAGACCAACTCCGTCCGGACCCCCGCTTCCACAACAAGACGCTCGCCAAGTTCACCAACTGCGTGATGTACGACGGCAAGAAGAGCGTCGCCGAGCGCGTGGTCTACGCCGCCATGGACGAGATCGACGAGCGCCTGAAGCGCGAGGAGCACCCCGACGGCCTGCGGTCGTCGATCGAGGTCTTCGAGAAGGCGATCGATCGCGTGAAGCCGCACGTCGAGGTCCGCTCGAAGCGCATCGGCGGCGCCAACTACCAGGTGCCTATGCAGGTCGGCCCGCGTCGCAAGCAGAGCCTGGCCTTCCGTTGGATCATCAACGCCTGCCGCGCTGAGAGCGGGCGTGGCATGCACCTGCGTCTGGCCGACGAACTGTTCGCGGCGTCGAAGGGCGAGGGCAAGGCCATGTCGACGCGGGACCAAACCCACCGCATGGCCGACGCCAACAAGGCCTTCGCCCACTTCGCGTGGTAACCCGCGCCCGATCGCTGACTGAAACTGTTTCCGCGCGTTCCCGAACCACCGGAGAACGGCTGGTTCGGACAGCAAGGGAGCGATCATGAAAGGCGAACGGTCTCGGCCTCAAGACGAAGAGTCTCGGAGCTTCATGGCGTTCTTGATTTCGGTGCTCGTGCCGGTGATCCTGATCTTCGGCGGCGCGGGCATCGTGGGGCTGGGGTTCAACATGGGCAATCTGCCGGTGATGATTGTCGGCGGCGTCCTCGTCCTCGCGGGCGTGCTGTGGGGCGGCTTTCTGCTGCTGTGGCACGGGCCGCTGGACTGGTTCTGAGCGCGGGTCGGTCGTTCGATACGGGCGACCGGCCGACCTAGCATCATGATGACGCCTGTCGCGTGCGGGCGGACCTCTTTGACAACTGGGGCCGATCGGTATCGACCGGACAGGGAAAGTGTGGTGTGGCGTGTCGCGGCGCTCGTTGACCGCGTTATCAAGCGAGCACACTTCATAACTGCCGAACCGCAGTTTGCTCTGGCGGCTTAACTAGCTGCCCGTTCCGCCTATGACGCCCGATGGTGGGCGGAACGACGACATCGGGCTGGTCGCCCAGGCCGCTGTTCGAGGCTCAAGCGACGAGATTCAATCGAACTGGGACGGAAGCCCAGCCCGCCGGCGGCGTGGCTCCGTCCGAGATCAAAAGCCGGCTACACACGTAGAGGCATCACACGGACTGTCACGGCACGGGGGTTCGATTCCCCCCGGCTCCACTTCCAGACTCCGAACGTCGGGGTTTACATGCC
>CAYTSW010000079.1:0-12529 GCA_964440605.1 uncultured Phycisphaeraceae bacterium
CACCACCCCCTTGGCATCCCGCCGCACTGCCTTCTGGCCCCCCTGGCGTGCCCGCCCGGCCTGCCTCGTCGTCGGGGCCATGAAGGCCGGCACCACCTCGCTCTTTGAATACCTCGGCTCCCACCCCAACGTCCGCAAGCCGCGCACGAAGGAGATCCACTTCTTCGACCGCAACTGGGAGAAGGGCGTCCGCTGGTACGCCCGGCGCTTCCCGCTCGCCCACACCATTCCCAGCCGCGGCCTCACGCTCGACGTCACGCCCTCCTACCTCTTCGACCCCCACGCCCCCAGCCGCGCCGCCGACGTCCTGCCGAACGCCCGCGTCGTGGTCCTCCTGCGCGATCCGATCGCCCGCGCCTACTCCCACTACCGGCACACCCGCCGCAACGGGCACGAAGACCTCACCTTCGACGAGGCCCTTGCCCGGGAGACCGCCCGCACCGCGCCCGAGCGCGACCGCTACACCCACGCCGGCGGCCGGCCCGACAAGGCCCTCTTCCGCTTCAGCTACGCCGCCCGCGGTTACTACGCCGACCAGCTCGCCCGCTGGCTCGAGCACTACCCGGCCGACCGCGTCCTCGTCCTCCTCGCCGAGCGTCTCTTTGCCGACCCGGCCGCCAGCACCCGCCGCGCCGCCGAGTTCCTGGGCCTGCCCGAAGCAGACCTCGACGTCGGCGAGGCCTTCAATACCGGCGGCTCGAGCGATCCCATCCCCCCCGACATCGAACACGAGCTCCGCCAACACTTCGCGCCCTACAACGCCAACCTCGCACACCTCTTCGCGACCACCAATCTCCATACCGACTTCGACATGCCCACCGACGGCAGCTGGCCCGCCATCCACGCCTCTCAAGGAGCCGCCGCCCATGCCACACACCGATGACCTGGCTCGCGGGCTCTTCTTCATCGTCGGCACCGGCCGCTGCGGCACCACGCTGCTCCAGGCCATGCTCTCCTGCCACAGCCGCATCTACATCCCGCCCGAAACCAACTTCTTCGCGTACTGGTACCCCGGGCGCGTGGGCCCGACGCCCACCGGCGCGGGCAACCGCTTCGCCTCCGTCGAAGAGGCCCGCGCCTACATCGCCTGGGCGTCGGCCATGCGCTTCTGGCCCGACCTCCAGCTCGACGAAGACCGCCTCGCCCGCGACACCATCGACCTCGGCGCCGACGCCAAGGCCCTCTTCCTCGCCGCGATGACCCAGTTCCGCGAGCGCTCCGGCAAGCCGCACCTGGGCGAAAAGACACCCATTCACCGCAAGCACGTCAAGCGCATCGCCCGCGACTTTCCCGATGCGCGCTTCATCGGCATCTATCGCGACCCGCGCGACACCGTCACCTCCATGCTCGGCCTCGACTGGGGGCGTCACGGCTCGGCCTACCGCCACGCCCGCACCTGGGCCCGCTCCATGCGCCTCCAGGTGGAGCACGAACAGCTCCTCGGCCCCGAACGCTTCACCACCCTCCGCTACGAATCGCTCATCGAAGACCCCGAAGCCGAGCTCCGCCGCCTCTGCGCCTTCCTCGGCGAAGACTTCCAGCCCGACATGCTCCACCCCGAACAACGCAAGGACCCCGGCTTCAACGAGCGCGAAACCCGCTGGAAGGGCCTTACCCTCAGCCCGGTCTCCAAGCAGCGCATCGGGCGCTACCGGGAGAAGCTGCGCCCCGAGCAGGTCTGGATCATCGAGAAAGCCGTCGGCGACCGCTACCTCCGCGCCGGCCACTACGAGCCCTGCCCCGACCTCCCGGTCTCACCCACCTGGTACGCCAAGCTCGCGGGCGCCTGGGCGCACTGCACCCTCGCCAAATACAACCGCAGCCTCCGCAAACGCCTCGGCGCCAATGAAGAACAGACCAACGTTCCCCAACAACGCGTCCGGGACGTCCAGACCACCAACGCGTAGGCCCACTTAAACCTTCACGCCCAACCGCTCCCGCGCCAATGCGAGCACGCGCTCCGTGTGCGCGCGCATCGAAAACTGCGCGGCGAACGCCGGCCCACGCGCCCCCAGCCGCTCACGCAGCGCGTCATCCTGCGCTACCCGCTCCATCGCATCCGCCAGCGTTCCCGCGTCCCCCGGCTTCACCAGCAGCCCGTTGCCACCATCCTCGACGGACTCCACGCACCCGATCACGCGCGACGCGATCACCGGCAGCCCGCACGCCGCCGCCTCGATGTTCGTCCGCCCAAAGCTCTCGAACTTCGTCGCGTTCACGAACACATCGTGCTTGCGCAGCACCCCGGGCACGTCCTCGGTCCACCCCGCAAACCGCACCACATCCTCGACCCCCAACTCCCGCGCCCGCCCTTCCAGCGACCCCCGATCCGCTCCATCGCCCGCCACCGTCACCTCAAACTCCAGTCCTCGCGAGCGCAACACCGCCGCCGCTTCAATCAACACGCCCACGTCCTTCTGCGACTCGTCGAGTCGACCGACTGAGACGAACCGAATCGGCCCCGTCCCCTCCGACCCACCGCCCGGCTCAAACGCCTCCAGGTCCACGCCCTCCTGCTCGAACACCATCCGATGCGCCAAGCCCGGCACCTGCGCCCGCAGCCGCTCGTCCATCATCTTCGTGTTGTTCAGACACAGGTACAGCCCGTCACGCCGCAGCCGATACCCCAGCCGCCGCCCCATCGAGACCCGCCGCGACGTCGGGAGGTGCAACGACTCCACCATCGGCACACCGACGAGCGCCACGCTCATCGCCAGCCGCGTGTCCGGCGGGGCCTTGCCCGTACACAGGCGCACGAACGCCGGCCGTCGTGCTCGGAGTCGCCGCCACAAGTCGACCCGCATCAGCCGCCCCGGCGCCTCCACGCTCGCGCCCTCCACGCCCGCCAGCCGCTCGGCGATCAGCCACGCCCCCGCCGACTCCGGCACGAGCACCTCAACACGCTTGTCGAGCGCCGCCATCGCCCGCGCATGCTCGATCAGATACCGCGTCATGCCCCCGATCCCGAGAGGCCGTGCCAGCACAAGAATCGGGGCAGCATCCGCCATCACGCACGTACACTCGCTCAACGATGAACTCCCCGGCCTCCACGTCGCAGCCCGCCGATCCGCACCAGTTTAGTGACTGGAACGCCGACCACCCGCCCACCGAGGTCACGCTCGACGACATCCGCGCCGCCGCCGCCCGCCTCGAAGGCGTCGCCGTGCGCACGCCAGTGCTCACCAGCGACCACCTCGACGAGCTTGTCGGCGCCCGCGTCTTCCTCAAGCACGAGGGCTTCCAGAGAGTCGGTGCCTTCAAGTTCCGCGGCGCCTTCAACGCTCTGGCCAACCTCGACGACGAGGCGAAGCGCCGAGGCGTGCTCACCTACTCCTCCGGCAATCACGCTCAGGGCATCGCCCTCGCCGGCAAACTGCTGAGCATCCCCACCACCATCATCATGCCCAGCGACGCGCCGGATGTGAAAGTCCGCGCCACCCGCTCCTACCTCGGCACCGGCTCCGAAGTCATCCTCTACGACCGCGAGACGATCACACGCGAGGACCTCGGGTCCCAGCTCGCCGCCGACCGCGGCCTCACCACCATCCCGCCCTACGACCACCCCCACGTCATCGCCGGCCAAGGCACCGTCGCCCTTGAACTCCTCGAACAACTCCGCGAGCGCGAACAATCGCCGCCCGACGTCCTCTTCGTCTGCGTCGGGGGCGGGGGGCTGATCAGCGGCTGCGCCATCGCCGCCGAGGGAGTCGCGGCAGAGGCGGGCGACACGGTGCGCATCATCGGCGTCGAACCCGACACCGCCGACGACGCCACGCGCAGCTTCCGCTCCCGCGCCCTCCACGTCGTCCACAACCCCGACACCATCGCCGACGGCGCGCGCACGCCCTTCCTCGGCAAGCACACCTTCCCCCTCGTCTGCCGACACGTCGACGAGATGATGACCGTCTCCGACGCCGCCCTCGTCGAGGCCATGACGCTCGCCATCGAACACCTCAAGGTCGTCGTCGAACCCGCCGGCGTTCTCGGGCTGGCCGGGGTGCTGGGCCGCGCCCGTGAAGGCACGCTCCGCGATGCCCGCTCCGTCGGCGTCGTGCTCTCCGGCGCCAATATCGACGCCCATCGTCTCGGCGCCCTCCTCGCCGGCGGCGTGTGAGCCCGCGCCCGGGCGTTCGTGACATTCCCCAACGCCACGCGCGTAGCATCCGCTCCAACCTCTGAATCTCCCTTCCGGAGCGATTGACGCATGACGACCCCCCGCATCTGCCTCGCCGTTCTCGCCTTGGCCCCCGCTGCGGCCCTGGCCTGCGACCTCCACGACCGGCTCCAGCCCACCGGCGCCCGCCCCGACATCAAGCCCATCGACTGGCAGGCCGAGGAACAAGGCCTCCTCTCCGACCACGTCATGCTGACCGATCCCGAGCGCTTCAGCCGCGCGGGCGAGGCCTACTTCAACCCCGACCTCACCTGGATCATTTTCCAGGCCACCGAACGCCCGCCCGCCGGCGAAGAGCCCTCGCCCCACTACAACATGTACGTCGCCAAACTCCTCAAGGACGACCGCGGCACCATCACCGGCATCGAAGAGCCCATCCAGATCTCCAAGCCCGGCTCGGCGAACACCTGCGGCTTCTTCGACCCCGCGCGGCCCGGCCACGTCATCTTCGGCTCCACCCTCACGCCGCCAAGCGCGGTGCAGGAGGCCGGCTATCAGCGCGGCGAGAGCCGCTACGCCTGGGCCTTTCCTGCACAGATGGAAGTGTGCGAGACGTTCCTCCCCCAGGTCTTCGCGCTCGGCTTCGCGCGCACGTTCACCCAGGGCCTCACCGCCGACGTGTGGGACGACTTCACCAACACCAGCGTTCAGCCCGCCCTCGGCGCCCGAGATTGGGACGCCGCCGAACTCAGCAAGCCACTCTTCGAACGCCCCAACGGCTACGACGCCGAGTGCGCCTTCTCGCCCGACGGCCGGCACATCGTCTTCTCCTCCATCGACCCCGACACCCAGGACGCCGACCTCTGGGTCTGGGACCGCGCCACCGGCAAGCAGACCATCATCGTCGAGGCCGAAGGCTACGACGGCGGGCCCTTCTTCAGCCCGTGCGGCACGCGCATCTGCTACCGCTCGGACCGCGTCGGCAACGACCTCCTCCAGATCTACGTCGCCGACCTCGCCTTCGACGACGACGGCGCCATTACCGGCATCGCCGCCGAATACCAGCTCACCGACAACGAGCACGTCAACTGGGCCCCCTTCTGGCACCCCTCGGGCGAGCACCTCGCCTACGCCACCAGCCAGATCGCCCACTGGAACTACGAAGTCTTCGCCGTCGAAGTCCCGCCCATCGGCGCCGCCGGCAACGACGGCGGCAACGTCGTCGCCCGAGGTCCAAACAACGCCGGCGGACTCTTCGAGGGCGACGTCGAACTCAAACGCGTCACCCACGCCAACGGGTTCGATGGCCTGCCCGTCTACGCCGACGACGGCTCCTACATGATGTGGACCAGCCAACGCGGACCCAAACTCGACAACGAACAACGACCCTCCAGCCAGGTCTGGGTCGCCCGCGTCGGAACCACCGCCCCTTGATCCACCGACCCCGCCACTTCTCGATCCGCGCCACCGCTGCGCTGCTCGCGACGCTCCTGATCGGTGCCGCCTCCTCCCTCGCGGCGGCACAACAACTCCCCCCCGACGACACGGCCGACAGCGCTCCCGCGGAAGGCCCGTCGCCCGGTCCCGAGACGCAGCCTGCCGAGCAGCCGGCAGTCCCGGCCAATGGAGAGCTCACGCAAGAGGCGCTGCGTGCCCGTATCGAGGTGTACGGCCCCTCCGAGAACTGGGACCAGACGACCCGCACGATCATCACGCGGCTCAACGAGGCGATCGCGTTGCTCGATCGCGAAGCCGAGCTCGCCGCGCAGGCGGCCGAGGTCCGCCGCGAAGGCGAAGCGGCGCCCGCGACCGTCGAGCGTCTGCGTAAGGAGCTCGAAGCCGACCCCGAACCCGCGCAGCCCGACGTCGCGCCCGACGCCGCGCTGCCTCAGCTCGAACAGGGCCTGACGCAGGCGCGCGCCGATTTCGAGTCGCTGCAGCGTGCCGCCCGCGAGCTCGATTCCGAAACCGAGCGCCGGCGCCAACGCCGCAGCGAGATCCCCGACCAGATCGCGAGCCTGCGCCAGCAACTCGAAGCGGTCAACGACGCCTTGGACGACGCCCGTGTCGCAGAGCGTGCTCGCGAGGCCGACGGCACTCTCGAACGCCTCACCGCCGAACAGCGCGCGATCAGAGCCCAGATCGCGGCCCTCGAGGCGGAGACCGCCAGCTACGCCGCCCGTGAAGACCTCCTCCCCCTCCGCCAGCAGCGAGCCCAGCGCCGCGTCAACCGCGCCAAGGCCTTGGTCGAGCGTTGGCAGGCCCTCGTCGACGCCGCTCGCCAAGCCCAGGCCCGGCGAGCCGCCGAGGAGGCGCGCCAGCTCGCCATCCAGGCCGCGCAGGCCCACCCCGTGCTCGAGCAGGAGGCTCAGGAGCTCACCGAGCTCGCCGCCTCCGCGACGCGCGATGGCAGCCTCAACGATCAGGTCCAGCAGACGCGTCAGGCGGCCGACGCCGACAGCGCGGCGCTCCAGCGCCTGCGGAAGCAGTTCAACGCGGTCGATCAACGCCTCGAAACGCTCGGCCTCAACCGCGCCACCGGTCTTTTGCTCCGTCGCCAGTTTGACGAGCTGACCGACCCCGCGGAGCTGCGCCGGGAACGCGAGGAGACGCGCCGCACGCTGGAACGCACCCAGTTCGACCTTATCGAGCGCCGAGAGCAGCTCGCCGCCCTCGGCGATGTCGACGCTGCCGTAGACGCGCTCATGGAGCGCGTGCGTGAGAGCGATGTCCCCCTGGACAATCCCGACGCGACGCGCACCGTCGCCGAGGAGCTCATCCGCCAGCGCAGCACGCAACTCTCCCAACTCGTGAGCACGCTCGAGGCCTACGACAAAGAACTCACACGTCGCCTCGCGACCCTGGAAGAGCGCGCCGGCGCCCTCGTGGAGTTCCGCACCTATATCGAAGAGCGCATCCTCTGGGTCCGCAGCGTCTCGGGCCGCTTCCCGCCCGCCCAGCGCTGGGCGGACACCGCCCGAGCCGTCGCGTCCCCTTCGGCGTGGCGTGAGATCGTCACCGCGACGGGTCGCGCCGCCGCGTCCCAATGGCCGCTCGCGGCGCTGCTCACACTGCTCACCGCGGCGGTCGTCGCGCTCGGGCACGCCTCGCGCCGCCGCCTCGCCCGTCTCGCCGATCTCGTCAAGAGCTACAAGACCGACTCGTTCAACCACACACTCGCGGCCCTTGCCTTCACCTTCCTCGCCGCCCTCCCCGCCTCGGCGATTTTTTGGTGGGTCGGCTGGGCCCTCTCCATGCCCGCTCAGCAGACTGATCTCGGCCTCGCGCTGGGCGAGGCGATGCGAGCGGCGGGGTGGTTCCTCCTCCCGCTGCTCTTCCTCCAGCGCACGCTCTCCGCCCGCGGGCTTGCAACGCCGCACTTCCGATGGAACGCCACGAAGGTCCGCCGCGTCCGAAGCGAGCTGCGCTGGTTCCTGCCGCTGGTCACGCCCGTCGCTGTCGTCGTCGCCGCCGCTGAATACCTCAATGACGAAGCCGTCGCCGGCACCATCGGGCGCGCCGGCTTCACGGTCGGATCTGTTCTCCTCGCGCTCGTTGCCTGGCGCACGCTCTCGGCGATCTTTAATAGCGAAGCCCGGAACAAGCCCAACGCCGACGAGGATCCCGCCGCCTCCGGCTGGGTCACTCTCGTCAAGGGCCTCGCGCGCCTCCTCGTGCCCCTCGTCCCGCTCACTCTCGTTGTGCTCTGCTGGCTCGGTTTCTATTACACCTCGTTCCGCCTGGCGTCGCGCCTCGAGGCCACGTTCGTCCTCGTCATCCTTGTCGTTGTCACCAACGCGCTGCTCATGCGCTGGCTCTTCCTCGCGCGGCGTCGAGTAGCCGTGGAGGAAGCCAAGCGCCGCCGGGAGCAGGCCATGGCCGACGCCCGAGGCGAGAAGGCGGCCGACCACACGGACAAGCCCACCGAGTCCACGATCGCGCCCATCGACGAGAACAAGCTCGACCTCCCGGCGATCAGCGCGCAGACCTCCAGCCTCTTCCGCACCCTCATCGGCCTCGGGGTCGTCGTCGGGCTCTTCGTCGTCTGGGCCGACGTGCTTCCCGCTCTGCGCATGCTCGAACGCGTCGAGATCTTCCCCGAGCTCCGCGTCGCCGAAGAAGCCGAGCGGGCCCCGTTCAAGTACCTCAAGCATGCCGCGACAGGCGGCCCCGGCCTCCTCGCGAACGAAACCGCCGCCACACCCGTCAGCGCGTCCACGCCCGCCGCCTCCGACTCCACGTCCAACGGCGCGACGCTCAACGCCATCCCCGGCATGAGCGCGATGCCTGGCGGCGGTGGGACCGCGACGACCGGCGACGCGTCGGCCATGACCGGCGGCGTCGCCGAAGACGCCGTCACCGTCGCCGACATCCTCTTCGCCGTGGCGCTCACCATCGCCACCATCGTCCTCTTCCGATCGCTCCCCGCCCTCGTCGACATCGTCGTCCTCTCGCGCCTCCCCCTCGACTCCGGCGCTCGTTACGCGCTCTCCACCGTCGTCCGCTACGTCATCGCCATCATCGGCGTCTCGCTCATCTTCGCCGCCCTCGGCCTCGCCTGGAACAAAATCCAGTGGCTCGCCGCCGCCCTCACCTTCGGGCTCGCCTTCGGCCTTCAGGAGATCTTCGCCAACTTCATCTCCGGGCTCATCATCTTGGCCGAACGCCCCATCCGCCTCGGCGACACCGTCACGGTCAGCGATATCTCCGGCAAGGTGACGCGCATCCGCATGCGCGCCACCACCATCACCGACTGGGACCGCAAGGAACTCATCATCCCCAACAAGGACTTCATCACCAACAACGTGATCAACTGGACCCTCTCCGACCCCATCCTCCGCGTCATCGTCCCCGTCGGCGTCTCCTACGACTCCGACGTCCGGTCGGTCGAGCAGGTCCTCCTCCAAGTCGCCAGCAGGCACGAAGCCGTCCTTCAGGATCCCAGGCCACGCGCTCTCTTCCTCGGCTTCGGCGACTCCACGCTCAACTTCGAGCTCCGCGTCTTCATCCCCAACATCGAAGAGTTCCTCCGCGTCAAGCACGATCTCCACATGCAGATCACCGAAGCCTGCCGAAACGCCGATATCGAGATCGCCTACCCCCAGCGCGACCTCCACGTCCGCTCCATCGGACCACTCGAACACGCCATGCGCGACGGGCGGGCAGCGCACGAGCAAGACCCCATCACCAGCGGCTGACCGATGCGCCCACCCCTCACCGATCACCCCTCGGGCCTCATCAAGGCCTTCGGGGCCGAAGGCCCCCTCAATCACGACGCCCCTGCCGTCGAACGCCGCTTCGAAGGCCGGCCCGTCGACCATTGGCTCTGGCTGCATCTCGACCACAACGCCCCCGCCGCGCGTGAGTGGATCGCCGGCCGCTCCAACATCCCCGACCACGCCGCCACCGTCCTCCTCGCCGAGCACACCCGCCCGCGCTGCGACGTGCGCCCCGAGGGCATCCTCTTCGTCGGCCGCGGCGTCAACCTCAACCCCGAGTCCGACCCCGAGGACATGGTCTCCATCCGCGCCTGGCTCGACGACCGCGGCCTCACCACCGTCGTCCTCCGCCGCGTCCGCGCCGTCGAAGACGTCGCCGACGAGTGCGCGCAGTCCAGCGCCATCCACTCCCCCGCGACCATCCTCGTCCGCCTGCTCGAACACCTGCTCACCCGCATGAACCCCGTCATCCTCGACCTGGGCGAAGAGCTCGACGAAGTCCAGGAAGCCGTGATCGACGAGCACCGCACCGTCCCCACCTCCCGCATCGCCGACCTCCGCATGCGCGCGCTCATCCTCCACCGCTACCTCGTCCCCCTGCGCGACGCGATCGCCGAACTCCGCCTCGCCGGCAAGGACCGCCTCGGCGCCGAGAACGCCTCACGCCTGCGCGAAGCGCTCGACCGCGTCATCCGACTCACCGAAGACCTCGCCGCCGCTCAGTCCAAGGCCTCGCTCGCGCGCGACGAGGTCGTCAGCCAGGCCTCCGAACGCCTCAGCACGCGCGTCTATCGCCTGACCCATCCTCACCGCCGTCTTCCTCCCCCTCACCGTCCTCACCGGCGCCCTGGGCATGAACGTCGGCGGCATCCCCCTCGCCAACGCCGACGCGGGCTTCCTCATCGTCATGGCCACGCTGACCGCCCTCGCCCTCATCGGCATCGCCCTCGCCTGGTGGCGCCGCTGGCTCTAAATCTGTCGTCGGTGGAACGGCCCTCCAGCCCGACTTCTGCCGTTGGTGGGACGGGGGTCCAGCCCGTCTTCGGCCGCAGGCCGGCCCCGTGCCACGGGTTGGCTCTGCAACGCGTACGCCCAAGCGTCCTTCAACACCCTCGCGGAGGGTGCTACTGACCTCGGCTCTGCGCCGCCAGTCCTCACGCGACCCGCATCCCCCATACCCTCCATCAGTACCCCCCAACGGACCCCGACACAGAAAGGCCCACCCATGCACAAAGCCATCGCCGGCTTCGTCCTCGGCCTCGGCGTCGCCGCGCTGGGCCTTCTCTCGCCCTTCCACACCGAGTCGAGCACCACCGCCGCCCACGCGCAGGCCGCTCAGCCCGTGCGCCCCGAACGTGCCGGCGCTGAGCGCGTTCGCCCCCAGCGCGCATCCAACAATCGCATCGTCGCGCAAGCCAACGACCTCGCCGAGCGCTTCCCCGACGACCTCGGCAAGCCCACCGTCCTCAGCCCCAGCGCCGCCGCCCCGCTCGGCTACGTGCCCGACCGGCGCGTCATCGTCACGCTCATGACCTGGAACGGCAACCGCAACCAGCCCGACGGACGCCTCGACAAGTGGGAAGCCGATGGCAACGACCAACAGGCCATCGAGTGGCTGCGCAACTACATCGAGCCCTTCGCCGAAGTCGGCATCCGGCGCTTCTGTCTCCAGCTACCCGCCGGCTCCGCTCGCGGGCGCATGGGCTATTCCCACTTCCTCACGATGGGCAACGAGCGGCTCGAACGGCTCGCGCGCCTGTTCGACGAGCTCGAGATCAAATACCCGGGCATCGAGTTCGGCGCTTACGTCGGTTGGGGCATCGACTACGAACCCTGGAACAAGGCTCTCGAGGGCGACCCCCTGCCCGACTTCAACAACTACCACCACCGCCAGGCGATGCGCCGGCAACTCGAGCCCCTGCGCGTCTTCGGCTTCGACTTCCTCGGCCTCGACGCTTTTTCACGCGGTCGCAACACCGGCCAGAACGCCATGTGGGCCCGCTGGATCGAAGACGAACTGGGCCTGCGCATCATCGGCGAGGCCTACCCCATGGCTCGCGAGGGCAACAACCGGCGCAACCCGCTCGAGCTCATGGAAGAAGAAGTCGCGATGTACCCCGCCGCAGGCGTCGCCAACTTCATCAACCGCCACGAAGTCCCCGGCAGCTTCGAGCAGTCGCGCTACGTCATCTTCAGCGGCCATTACAAGCCGATGCTCGAGCGCAACGACGTGCGCCGGCCCATGGTCGACGAGTGGGTCCGCCGCGGCTTCGTCCCATGGATCTACACCGGCAGCGCAAGCCAGGCGCTCGTCGAACTCGCCGCCTACGCCGAGTTCGCCCTCCAGCGCGAAGCCCGCCAACGCGACGCCCGCTGATCGCCCGACCCTCCGCCGCGATCTCGGCTCAACCCAGCCCCGTGGACCCGAACCCGCCCGTCCCACGCTCCGTGCGCCCCAACTCCGCCAGGTCCTCCACCGCACGCACTTCCACACGCGACACCGGCGCGATCACCAGTTGCGCGATCCGCATGGCCGGCTCGACGGTGAACGCCTCGCGCCCGAGGTTGATCAGTGGCACCATCACCTCGCCGCGATAGTCCGCGTCGATCGTCCCCGGCGTATTCGCCAGCGTGATCCCGTAACGGGTCGCCAGGCCCGAGCGCGGGCGGACCTGTCCTTCGTAGCCGAACGGAATCGCGATCGCGATGCCGCACGCCACCAGCCCGATCGACCCCGGCTCGATCACGATCGGCGCCGGCTCTGCTGGGCACGCGTACAGGTCCATCCCCGCTGCGTGCTCCGTCTGGTACGCCGGCACGACCGCGCCTTCGCGCAACAGTCGCACGCGCAGCTCGGGCCGCGCTGACCGGGCCTCGCTCACGCGTTGACCTCGGCGGGCGTGGGTCGGCGGGATTCGCCCGTCGCCCGATCAAGCCGCTCGATCGCCTCCTGCGCAGCGGCCATCGCCTCGTCGAACGACGAACGCCCGCGCACTTCGAGCATGATGTCCCGCCGCTCCGACCGAGCCAAATGCTCCTCGCATGTGCGCTTGGCCTCGGTCAACGCGCTGAGCACCGCGACCGCCCGTTCGCGCAGGGATCGAGCCTGATCGTCGCTCGGAGTGCCGCCCGAGGAGGGGGCCGCGACGTCGCGGTCAGAGCTTTGCGGGGGCGTGTGGGGTTCGTTGGGCATGCC
>CAYTSW010000080.1:0-12349 GCA_964440605.1 uncultured Phycisphaeraceae bacterium
ATGCCCGTCTGGGCCTTCTTCATGGTCTTCTTCACGATGGCCTCCGTCGGCCTGCCGGGGCTCAACGGCTTCGTCAGCGAGTTCATGTGCCTGATGGGCGCGTTCATGTCCGGCTCGTACGACATCGGCATCGGCGGCACGTTCGGCCCGCTCGGTCCCTGGTTCGCCGCCATCGCCGGCACGGGCATGATCGTCGCCGCGATCTACCTGCTGTACATGGTCGGCAAGATCTGCTTCGGCCCGCTCGTGGAGCCGGTCGGTCACGAGCACCACGGCCCGCTGCCGGTGGACCTGAGCGTGCGCGAGATCGGCGTGCTCACGCCGCTGGCGGTGGCCTGCGTCGTGCTGGGCGTGTACCCGACCCCGGTGATCGAGTCGATCGAGCCGGTGAACGAGCGGGTGCTGGCGGTGTACGAAGAGCTGGCCGAGCGCGGCGTCATCGAGGCGCAGGCGCCGGCGACGGACGACATGACGATCCAAGATGACCTTGAGCCGGCGGTGGTACTCGGGGAGGTGGCGCGATGATCGCTTCGCTCGTGACCGACGGCTCATTGGCAACCCTCGCTCAGGCGACGGTGCAGACCCTCGAGCAGCCCGGCGGCGTCGCCGAACTGATGGCCGAAAAGCTCAGCTACCTCGTGCCCGAGGCGATCCTGTTCGTCGCGACGTGCGTGGCGATGGTGCTGGGGCTGTCACCCAAGCGGAGCCTCCGCGACGCGACGCCAGCGGCGGCGATCATCGGCCTGCTGGCCGCGGGCATCGCCGCGCTCTATGCCCCGCGCATGCCCGGCGCCTTCCTTGGCGACCTGATGGTCTATGCCAAGGTGCTCGTCGCCTCGGTCGGGACGCTGCTCGTGTTGCTGGTCAGCGGGACGGTGGACCGCGCGTACGAAGCGGCCATCTCGCGCGGCGTGCCCTTCGACGGCATCCGCTCCACGCGCGGCGAGTTCTACGCCTTCCTGCTCTTCAGCCTCACCGGGCTGATGCTCTGCGCGAGCGCCGACGACCTCATCTGGCTCTTCCTCGCCCTCGAGCTCACGTCGCTGCCGACGTACGTGATGGTCAGCATTTCGACCGACCGCTCGCGCAGCCAGGAAGCCGGCATCAAGTATTTCTTCCTCGGTGCCTTCGGTGCCGCCATCTTCCTGTACGGCTTTGCGCTGCTCTACGGCGCCGCGGGCACGACGCTGCTCTTCGGCGAGCCGGGCGTCCCGTCGATCGCGGCTCACTTCGCCGAGCACGGCCTGGGTGCGATGGGCACGCTGGGCATGGCCTTGGCGATCATCGGCATCTGCTTCAAGATCGCCGCGGTGCCGAT
The DNA here is from genome assembly GCA_964440605.1 of uncultured Phycisphaeraceae bacterium. Classification (GTDB taxonomy): domain Bacteria; phylum Planctomycetota; class Phycisphaerae; order Phycisphaerales; family UBA1924; genus CAYTSW01. The sequence continues at coordinate 1,319 of CAYTSW010000080.1, forward strand.
GCACTTCTACACGCCCGACGTGTACGAGGGTGCCGCGACGCCCGTCGCCGCCTTCCTCGCCTTCGTGCCCAAGACCGCGGGCTTCATCGCGATCATGCTGCTGGTGAGCACCATCGGCTGGGGCTACGGGCCGGACGGCGGGCTGCCGCCGGCGATCCATGCGATCCTCTGGGTGGTCGCGGCGCTGACGATGACCCTCGGGAACGTGCTCGCGCTGCTGCAGCGTTCGGTCAAGCGCATGCTGGCTTATTCCTCAATCGCCCACTCGGGCTACATGCTCGTCGGCGTGGTCGCGGGGCCGGGCGACGGCGATCTGGCGAGCAACGGCCTGGCGGCCGTCCTCTTCTACCTGCTTACGTACGGCTTCATGAACCTCGGCGCCTTCGGCGTGCTCGCCTGCCTCTCACGCCGCACGGGCGACGAGATCGAGAACGTCGACGACCTGCGCGGCCTCTGCAAGCTCCACCCGCTGCTGGGCTGGACGATGGTGCTTTGCGCCGCGTCGCTGCTCGGCCTGCCGCCGCTGCTGGGCTTCTTCGGCAAGCTCTACCTCTTCACCGCGGGCGTCGCGGCCGGGGAGTATGCGCTGGTGATCATCCTGGGGGTGAACTCCGCGATCGCGGCGTTCTACTACCTCAAGCTCATCGGAGCGCCGTTGCTCGAATCGAGCGACGAGCCCTCGGACGCCCTGCGCGTCACGGGTTTCCCGGGGCGAGTCGTCGCCTCGGTGGTGAGTGCCGCTTCGGTCGTCGTGCTCATCCCCTTCGCGTCCAACCTGATGCGGGCGAGCGACACGGCGTCGTCACCCGCGGCCAGCCCGACGCCGGCGGTGAGTTCGGAAGCGGACACGGCCGCGCCAGCGCGGAGCGAACACGATCGTCGGGAGGCCGATAGGGCCGCTGTGTCCGACGCCGAAGGCTGATCACACGATCCCGAGTGTTCAACCGGGTGACGAAGCGGCTTTGGCCTTGCGTCTGCGTGTGAGGCGCATCGCGAGTTGCAGGCCCGCGCCGAGCAGTGTCGCTCCGGCCCAGACCGCGATCCACGCCAGCCGGGTGTCGGGCATCCATTCCGGCGTGCCGCCCTCCCACCGCGCGACGACCCACGCCGCGGCCGGGAGCCACATCAGCGCTCCGGCGCCGGCGGCGAGCAGTTCACTCGACAGGCGCGGCAGCGTGAGGCCGAGGCTCAGGCCGATGATGAGCCCCGCGACCACGGACCCGATGATGACGACGCGCTGGCGATCGCTCAGCGTGTCCCAATGCGCCACGACTTCGCGGTACAGCCCGTCGAAGAAGGCGCCGATGCGACGCTCGAGTGTTTCGGCGGCTTCGGATGCCTCGTCGGCGGCTGCTTCAGGGTCGACTTCGGCCAACTCCCGCAACGCCTCGGCGGCTTCGAGACCCTGCTCGATCCGCCATCGCAACTCTTCCGCGCGTGCGGCGGCGGGCTCTTCGTCCTCGACTTCCACGCCGGGCAGGAGCTGCTCTTCGGGCGTCAGCGGGCCTTCGTCGGCGGGCGGGGGTGTGCTCCAGAGTCCGATCGTGAAGGCCGCGACGACCGGCGCGAGCGCTGCCAGCGAGGCGGCGAGCGTCGCAGCGACAAAGAGCTTGTAGGCGAAGATGCCCAGGATGGTCCCGAGCACGAGCCCAACGGCGCCGGTCGCCAGCGGCTCGAGGTTGACGCCCAACCAGCCCGGCAGCAGGTAGCCGACCGTGGCGCCCGCAACGCAGCCGGCGACCGCGAAGGTGACGCGGAGCGTCCGCCCGCCGAAAAGCCACAGCGCCAGGCCCGCGCCGAGCAGCCCGGTCGCGATGGCCCACGCCAGGAGTGTGGTGTCGGTCTCGAGGCTCATGAACGCTCCTCGGCGCCGCGCCGTCCGTGGGCGGCCCTCCGCGACCCGCGTCGCTACTCTACACGCCGCTCATTCTTCGCTCCCCGCCTGCCGATCTTTCACGAATGACCACCCCGCCCCCGCCCAACAACTCCCCCGCCGGCGAGCCCGACTCGTCGGGCGGCCTCCCTTCGCTCGACGAGCTCCGCACCCGCATCGACCAGGCCGACCGCAAGCTCATCGAGCTGCTGAACGAGCGAGCGGGGCTCGTGGTGACCGTCGGGGAGGTGAAGCGCGGCTCGGGGACGCCCATCTATGCGCCGCACCGCGAGCAGGAGGTGCTCAAGAAGGTCATCGGACTCAACAGGGGCCCGCTGCCCGACCGCGCGATCGAGGCCATCTGGAGAGAGGTGATGTCCGGATCCTTCAGTCTCGAGCAGCCGCTGCGCATCGGGTACCTCGGCCCGCCCGGCTCGTTCAGCCACGAGGCGGCGACGCGGCACTTCGGCTCGTCCGTCAGCTACGAGGACCTGCACGAGGTGGAAGGCGTCTTCACCGAGGTGCTGCGCGGGCACTGCCACTACGGGCTGGCGCCGATCGAGAACTCCGCCGCCGGCGGCATCGTCGATACGCTCGACGCCCTGCTCGAGCACGGCACGAAGCTGGAGATCTACGCTGAGCTGCTGCTCAACGTGCACCAGACGCTGCTGGCCAACTGCGAGCCGGGAGAGATCAAGCGGATCCACTCGAAGCCCGAGGCGCTGAGCCAGTGCCGCAAATGGATCGCGACGCAGTACCCGCAGGCCGAACTGGTGCCGGCGGCGAGCACAAGCCGCGCCGTGCAGACCGCCAAAGCCGAGGAAATGCTCGAGCCGGGTCGTGGCTCGGCGGCCATCGGTTCGGCGCTGGCCGGTCAGATGTACGGCGTCAACGTCCTGTTCGAACGCATCGAGGACGATCCGAACAACATCACCCGCTTCTTCATCCTCTCCAAGCAGAACACCGAGCCCTCGGGCGACGACAAGACCTCGATGATGTTCCAGACCGACGACAAGCCGGGCGCACTCCTCCGCGTGCTCGCGGCCTTCGAGCATCGAGGCATCAACCTGACGCACATCGACAAACGCCCCTCCGGCCGCGTCAACTGGGCGTACAGCTTCTTCATCGACGCTCAGGGCCACCGCGAGGACGACAATCTCAAGGGCGCCATCGAAGACGCCAAGGCCCACTGCAACGACCTCGTCGTCCTCGGCAGCTACCCGCGCGCGACGCGCATCCTCGAGTAGCGCCGGCGCGCGATGCGCTAGAGCAGAATCGCGGCCGCGACGCCCGAGACCAGCGCGTACAGCAGCATCGGGCCGATCGTCAGCCGCAGCGCCGCGGAAACCGGGCGGACATCGCGGCTGGCGCTAGCGGCTTCGGACTCGGCTTGCGCCCGGCGCTTGCCCGCGAGCAGCCCGAGCACCGCCGCGACCGCGACGATGTTGTGGATGCACACCATGTTGCCCATCGCGGCGCCGATGGACTGCATCGCGAGCACGTCGAGCCGATCGAGCCCGAGTGTCATCGCGATCGCCTCCTGCACGGGGCCAAAGGTGAGGTTGGAGACGGTCGCCGAGCCGGAGAAGAACGAGCCGAGCGCGCCGAGCAGCGGCGCGACGCTCGGCCACAGCCCCGGTTCGACCGCCCCGACGGCGCGGGCCATGGCGTCACCGATGAGCCGCGCGGGCGCGTCTTCGCCGCCGTGCGTCATCAGCTTCACGAGCACGAGCGCGCCGGCGAGGGCGATGGCGGGTTTGACGAGCCGCGACGCCGTCCCGCGCATCGCGCCCGCCGCCGTCGCGCGCGACATCCGCAGCAGCGGCACGCTCACCGCGAACGCCAGCACGAACGGGATGATGAAGGGCACATAGAGCACGGCCATCGACCAGCCGATCCCCGTGCCGAAGATCTTCTCAAGGCCCACGACCAATGACGCTGAAATCGACAGCACGCCGAGGAAACCCAGGTCGAGCACGACCGCCGGCGCATCGGCCAGCAGCAGTGGCTTGATGCCCACAGGCTCCAGCCGCGTGATCGCCAGGAGGACGATTGTCAGCAGCAGGGGGGTCAGCGCACGCCAGAGGGGTAGGCCGGGTGTGTCGTGCGCAGTGGTCGGCTCGGCTTGCGGGTGCGCGTTGTGCCGCGCGCCGATAACCCTCGCGACGATCGCCGACGCCGCCAGGCCGCACAGCCCGCCGACGATGGATGGAAACTCCGTGCTGAAGCGTGCGGCGACGAGCGAGCCCGCCGCCGTTGCCGCGAGGATCAGCAGCACGCTCACCAGCCGCCCGCGCACGTCGCGCCAGGGCATGAGGATCAACAATGCGCTGATCACGACGATCGGTGACGCGATCGCCTGCACCAGCGCCGCCCGCCCGCCCACGGCGAGCTGTTCCGCGGGCGTGAGGCCGATCTCGCCAAGGCCAAACCAGATGGGCGTTCCGACGGCTCCGAAGACGACGGGCACGGTGTTCATCACGAGGCACGCCGCCGCCGCCCGGATGGCCGGGAAGCCCAGCGCGACGAGCACCGGAGCCGCCAGCGCCGCGGGCGTGCCGAATCCGCTGAGGCCCTCGACGAGGTACGAGAACGACCAGCCGACGAGCATCGCCTGCACCACTCGGTCGGGGCTGAGCCGGCGGAGCCACTCCGTCAGCCGCGCCATCGCCCCCGACCGCTCCAGCCCAGTGAAGAGCAGGATTGCGCCGGCGACGATCGCGAGCGGCGTGAGAGAAGTGAGCAAGCCCTCGACGCACCGCGCATGGACCTGCATAAGCGCGCCGGGCTCGCTCTCTGCGGCGAGCGCCCGAGGGAGCTGGACCAGGTACGCAAGCAACGCCGCGATCGGCAGTGCTACCTCCGCCGGCAGCGGCAAACGCAGCCGGCGCGACGTGACCGTCATCGAGACGACGAGCACCGCCAACGGCAGGACGGCGACGAGGACGCTCATGGTGCGGGCATCATCAGTCACTCATCCGCCGTGCCGACGAATGGTGCCTGTAGATCGTGGCGGCTGCGGCTCAGCCCGCCTGCTCGGGGCCTTGGCCGGCGTCGATGGGCTGCTTGGGCGACATGTCGATGGCACCGAAGCGCTGCTCATACGCGGCTACCGCCTGTTGGAGGCTGGCGGTAAGACGCTTGGCGCCCGTCCAGTTCATGACGACGCGCGAGCCGACGGCGAAGACCATCGTCATGGGCTGGTCCTGACCCTGCTGCTGCGGGAGGTTGATGCCGAAGTCGAGCACGATCTCGTCGGCGGTGGTGGAGGTCCGGATGGTGTTCGCGTACGCGGTGGTCATCTTCGACTCGTCGACGCGGATCTGGACCTGCTGCTGCTTCGGGGACTGGCTCATGGCGGGTGTCTCTTCTGCGAGGCGTGGCTGTGAACGAAGGGTCACGCCGACCGCTGATGAGCGGCCGGGAACACCCGGCGCGGCAGAGCCGGCGGGCGGGGCGGCATGATAACACCCGGCCCTGCTGACGAGAGACGAGCGAGGATCACACGCCGGTTCTGCTCACTCCAGACAGTCCGACCGCCCGAACTGTGCACCAAAAGCGCCGAAGTCGGCCCCATCGATCACGCCGTCGTCGTTGAAGTCGGCGGCTTCGTCGTAGCTCGCGTCGCCCGTCGAGGAACCGAAGGCGGCTCCGAAGGCACCGAAGTCGGCCCCGTCGACCACGCCGTCGTCGTTGAAGTCGGCGGCACAAGTGTTCGTGGGCGTGGGGCACTGCTCGGCAAGCGTGACCGCGAAGTCATCGAGCCCGGCCTCGACGACGGAGGGGACGCCGCCGTCGCTCGCGACGAACCGCACCCGCACCTGATCGGTGAGCAGCGCGGGGTCGGAGACGGACTGCGTGACCTCGAACCACCCGCCGCGGGCCTGCGCGTCGGCGTCGGTGAGCCGTTCGAGTCGGACCCACGTCCCGCCGTTGTCCGGCGTGATGTCGACGGTGAACGTGTCAAAGTCGGTCCCGGGGTTGTCGTTGTTGGAGAACCAACGGGCGTAGCTGATCTGCGCGGCGTCCGCGCTTGAGAGGTCGAAGACCGGCGAGATCAGCGTCGTGGCGCCGCCGTCGATGTCGGTCGTGCCGACGGACGAGCCGCCGGAGAGCTCGGTGATCCAGGCGTTGTCGCCCGGTTCGGAGTTGTCGTCTTCGGGTTCGAGGATCTGGCCGTTGAGCGTCGTTTGCGTGGGGTTGCCGACCTCCCAGATGCCCGTGGTCGCGGTGTCGGTCGACGCGCCGACGGTCCAGCCAGGCTGTGCCGCAGGCGGGAAGGCGTCGTCGAGGCTGTCGGTGAAGGCGAGCGAAGTAACGCGGGCCTCGGAGGTGAAGGCCGGCTCGCTCATCGGCGGGACAATGCGCTCGACGCCTTCGTTATCCGAAGCGGAAAAACGATACTCGAGCACGTCGCCGCACTCGGGCGCGACGATCGTCGCCGCGAACGTTCCATCGGGCTGCCCGACGAGCGGCGTCGCGGTAAACGCGTCGCCCGGAGCGGAACGCGAGAGCAGAGCCACCGACATCGGGTCCACGCTCAAGCCGTTGAACCCGATCACCTCGACGCTGATGTCGACCGGGGCGTCGGCGGCAACGAACGCATCGGGCGCGAGCAGCGGCTGGATCGTCAGGCGCCTCGTCACGTGCTCAGCGAGCTCGAGCACGCCGGCGAGCACCTCTTCGCCGGCCTCGTCGATCTCGTCGACGGGCAGGACGAAGCCCTGCAAGCCGCCGCTGGAGGGGCGTAGCTCGTACGTCCAGGACAGAGCTCCGACGGCTCCGAACGCCCAGTCGGGCATGACGCCACCCGCCTCGTAGAGAATGGGCATGTCGCCCAGGGCCGCCTGGTAGAACATGCCGTCGACCGCCGTCATAGCGTCGGACATGTTGCTCTGCACGATCGTCAGTTCTTCCGCTCGCGGCGGCGTGAGGCTGGATGTGAAGCTCCAGGGCCCGAGGATGACTTGCGAGAAGGTGTGTACGTCGATGTGGCCCTTGACGCGTGAGGTGGATTCTCCGTCGCCGCAGCACCCGGAGCCGCAGCCATCGATGCAGGTGACGGCGCCGGCGAGGCTTTCGATGTAGTCGCGGAGGGCCTGGGTCTCGGGCTCGGAAAACGCGCTCGTGCCGTGGTACACGTCGGACGAGCCGCTGCTCGTGTTGGAAGCGCCATTGGCGAACCCGATTGGCCAGTTGCGATTGAGGTCGACGCCGACGGTACCGCTGTTGAAGCCGGAGTTCTGCCTGCGGTTCTTCCGCCAGAACCGATCGCCCGCGGGGTCGCGCGTGTACTCGTACCCATCTGGATTCACGACGGGGATGACGTGAAACTCGACGGCGTCGACGAGCTCGGTGATGCGTGTATCCGAGCCGTAACGGCGGACCAGCGCGTCGGCGAGATACGACACGCCCATCGGTGAGCCCCACTCGCGCGCGTGCTGACACCCGTTCACCACAACGACTGGCTTAGCCGGATCGCCGGGCTCCGACGGGGCCGTGATGCGGATGCCGAAGATCTCCCGCGGCGGCAGCCCGCGGGGCTGGTCGCCCAGCGACTGCCCCACGCTGACGCGGGTCGCGATCTGCGGATTCAGCGCAACCAGATCATCAACCAACTGGGAGATCTCGTCGGTCGAGCGAAAGGCCGTGAAGAAGCCGCCCCGCGCGCGACGGGCCTGCTCATTGGCGTCTCGCTCCCGGTCGATCCATGCCTGGGCGTCCGGCTCGAGGACGTTCACCGGGAGGCCGTCGCCGCGCAGCTCCGCGAGCTTGTCATTCGTCAGGACGACAAGCGTCTCACCGAGACCCGGTCGGCAGTCCAAGACAATCGCGTTGGTCAACAGGTCGTCGAGCCGTTCCTGCGTCTGGACGTTGACGACCGCGATCGCGTGATCGGCGTACCGCTCGACGACCTGCGGCACCTCGGCGGGGCGGTTGCCGTCCTGACCGGAAGCCGCGCCGGCGGACAGGCCAGCGGCGGCGATCGCGGTGAGGACGCTGAGCAGACGACGAGCGGTGGTTCGCATGGTGTGCCTCTGTGGGGTTCCGGAACGCGGACGAGCAGCAAAGCCTAATCGGCACCGCTCGAAGCGGACGTGTTCTCGCATGCGATTCGGGTGTGCGCTGTTCGGGGTTCGGAGGGATCGACGGATCTCACGACGGATGTGCCGGGAGGCGGACTAGGCGGTCCAGCGCCGCGGCCGGACGGTGAGCGTGAGCGCCGCGGGCCGCTGAATCGCCGTCTCCGACTCGGCGATAGGCGTTCCGCCCGGTGCAACGGTACCGGCTATCGGGCGTCGCGCCAGAGCGGTCGCGGCGCGCGACGCGGCCCGCAACGCTGCATCGGGAGGCCCCGCGCCCAGCGTGATCGTCGCCGTCACCGGCTTGTAGCGATCACCGCGATCATCGGCTACAGAAGCCAGCACCGGACGCACGCTCTGAAAGGCGTCTTCCAGCGCATCCGCGGCCGGGCCCAGCGTGTGCTGGAGAATGTCGCGGTGCTCTTCGGACGAAGCGCCCACGCGCGTCGCCTGCACGGCGTGCTGCACCGCGGCCCGGACATCTTCCAACTCCGACGCGAGATGCTCCCGCGCCGCAAGAATGGTCCGTCCAGACGCCCCAAGCATGCACGGCAGCGCGAAGCGCGAGAGAGCCGCGGTATCGCGCTGTTCGAGGGTCGTGACCGCGGAGTTGGCCGGCGAGCGCACGATGGGCAGGTCGTGCCGAGCTGCGAATCGCTCAAGCCCCACTGAAACGGGGATGACAACGCCGGGGTCGACGCCCCCACGTATCAAGTCGTTGCACAGCGTGTCGAGTCGGGCCCGACGATCATCCACGAGCCCGCTCGGCAGGATGGCGCGAATGACGGCGTGGCTCGGTTCGGACTGAATGTCCTGGCAGGCGTCGTGCACATCCTCGACCGGGTGGGCCTCGTCCAACTCCGCACTGAGCACCCCGGCGTCCCACAGCGAACGCGTCCACTGCCAACGTCCCAGCAACTGCGCAAACCGCGGGCACTGCTCGAGCGATTCACTCTCCGACGCGATCGCCGGCGAGGGGACGAGCGTGATCGCAACGTCGGCCAGCAGCAGGGCGACGGCGGCGCCGGGTGACGGCGAGGCCAACTCGTACGGGCTGATGGCGACACAGAGCACACCGCATGGTAGGGGCAACGTACCACTTCCTGCGCGGTCGAGGTCACTTCAGCGTCGGCACGGGCGTGTTGTCGGGCGTGTAGGTGATCCCATCGGCGAGCCACTGCTTGAGGTCGGCCTCGAGGTCCGTGATCATGTTGCCGTAGATCTGTTCGAGGGACTGGACCGCGGGTCTGCCGCGCTGGAGGTGGCCCATCAAGTAGTTGAGCTTGATCTCGGGCTCCGGGAAGCCCCGGAAGCGCAGGTAGTCGACCGTAATGTGCGCCAGCCGGCGGCGGATGAAGTAACCACCAGAGTCCGCGAGCAGGTGTTGCTGCGACAGCGTCGTGCGGATGGGCGAGGCGTTGAGCAGGGCGATCAGCGGCGGGCGCAGGTTAATGACGGTGCGGGGCAGTTCGAGCGGCGTCACAATCCGAGGGAGCAGCACGTCGACCCGCCAGATGATCGCCGGCCAGGGTGAACGCGTCTGCGATTCGGTGAGGCTTGCGACAAGGCCCGACGTCAGCCAGTACGGCTGGTTGAAAAACGCAGCGCGGTGCGCGACACCGATCACGGAGCGGCTCAGAAACAGAAAGAAGTCGTCAGTCGGGAAGTACACGAGCCCGATGGCGTTGGTCAGCGGCGTGAGGACGATGCGCATCGGCGGCCGACCGGGCTTGTCGTCGTCGTCATCTGAATCGATCCGGTCGGGCGGAGCGATCTCGATGGTCTCGAAAAGGTCCAGCGCGGGGTACGGATGCCGGAGCACGCCAAGCGTGAACGCCACGGCCCCCGCGGTGGGGAGTTGGGCTTTCGACGGCGCGAGGTAGAGCTGGAGCACCGGCAGGTGCATGCGCCCCAGGATGGGTTCGAGCGCGCGGAGCGCGATCTCGTGTGCATCGCCCAGTTCATCGACAAAGGCCCGACGGTTGAGCGCCGGGAACGCGCGCCACTGCTCGTCGCTCCCCGTGAAGGTCAGGCGGAAGGCTTCCGGTCGCGGCGTCGTCGCGCCGGGCCGCGTCGGCTGGAGCGAGAGCGTCCGGCCCGGCGGGAGCGCGCGGATGCGCTCGGCGTTGTCGCGCAGGAAGCGACGCACCTCCGCGGTGTCGCGCGGCGCGATCCCCAGCAGCGTGCGCAGCGCTCCGTAGATCGCGAACGTGTCCACCGCTCGGCGGTGGTCGTAGGTCTGCACCGTCGTCAGCGATGGAGGCGGCGGCAGCTTCGGCAAGTTCTCGAGCAGCGGCGCGGGCGTGCGCGCATCGGCCAGCGACTGGAAAGCCGCGTTGCGTACGTCCGGGTCCGCGTCCGAAAGGAAGCGCGCGATCAACTCGACGATCGCCTCCAACTGGGTCGTCTGGCCGAGTTGCGCTGCGGGGAGCACCCGACGCGCCCGGTCGCCGAGCGCACGCACGAGGATCCGCCTCGCGTCGGGGTGATGACGCGACGTCAGGCGAGCGGCGGCGGAGGCGAGATCGACGGGCTCGGCGTGACGCACCAACGCCCCCACCCCGATGGTCTGCTCGCTGAGCGTGCCGCTGACGATCAGCTGCCCCCCGACCGCGCGCCCGTCTTCGTAGCTCAGTTCGAAGAGCCGGCCAACGGTCTCCGCGAGCGCGTGGGGGAGGTCCTGCTCTCGGGCGGCGTCGATCCGGCGCTCAAGCAGGGCGATGCGCTGGGCGCGAGCCGGGTCCGTTGGGGCTTGCGCCCGCGTAGGGGCAGAACAGCCCAGTATCAGGGCGAGCAGCAGCAGCACGCGGGCGGCTTCTGGGCGGGCGGCCATGACAGAGCGTATGGACGCGCGGCCTGCCGACGGGTTCCCGGGAGCGTGCGATCGATTCGGATCTCGACGGCACGCTGAGCGAACCGCCCCTAGCATCGCGGCCATGGCGAAACCCCCCCGTGTAAACGGCCGCGACGTCGACGCGGCGTACGACGCGGCGCAGAAGGTGGTCGAGACCCACCGGCGCCTGGCAACGATGCTGCGAGCCGGCATCACGCTCGCGGAAGTCGACCGCGCGGTCG
>CAYTSW010000081.1:0-12102 GCA_964440605.1 uncultured Phycisphaeraceae bacterium
TCTAGGAGGTCGGCCAGAAGCGCAGTTGAGGCTGGACGCGCGCGGGGACGTGGCCCGCGGCGGTATCGAGGATCAGCGCCGTGTCGGGTTGCGAGTGCTTCCACTTGACCTGCGCGAAGCAGCAGACTGCATCGCCGAGCATCGGACTGCGCGTGGAGCTGGTGACGGCACCGACGGGTTTCTCGGTGTCGGCCTTGTCGAGGACGTGCGCGCCGGTGGTGGGCTGCTGTGCGTCGGTGGGCGACTCGAGATCGAGCCGCAGCGCGACGAGCGTCTGCTTGGGGTGGCCGAGGGCGTGCATACGCGCCACGACTTCCTGGCCCAGATAGCAGCCCTTCCTGAACGACACGCGGTCATCGAGGACGCCGGTTTCGGCGGGCAGCGAGTCGGGCCCGAAGTCCATGTTGAAGATGGGCCAGCCGGCTTCGATGCGGGCGATGTTGAAGGCGTGCCAGCCGGCCTGACGGAGGCGGAACTTCTTGTCGGCGGCGTGATCGTCGCCGCGCTCGAGCAAGGCGCTGTGGACGTCGAGCACGTCGTCGGCCGCCATGAGGAGTTCGAAGCCGGGGGAGGCGGTGGTGTCCTGGCGATCGACGATGACCCGCGTGCCGGCGATCTCGAGCGCGCAGGCCTGGCCTTCGGAGAGGTCGCTGATGGGCGGGCCGTCGGCGTGCGTGCTGACCTGCGCGAGGAGGTCGGCGGCGGTGGGGCCGTGCAGCGCGAGGCGGTGCATGCGGTCGGTGGCGTGGTCGAAGGCGATGTCTTCGGCGAAGACGAAGGCCTCGAGCGTCTCGACGGCCTTGGCCGCGACGAGCACGTCGAGATCGAACCACATCTCGTCGGGCAGTTGCAGCACGCGGAGGTCGGCGTCGATGCGGCCCTTGCGGTTGAGCCAGAACGATCGCGTGCCGTTGAAGGGGCGCAGCTCTTTGAGCTCCTGCGTGATCATGCGGTTGAGGAAGTCGATGCGTTCGTCGCCGGTGACGCGGATGGAGGCGCGGTGGGGCTGATCGATGAGCACGCAGCCCTTGCGCAGCGCGGCGTATTCGAGTTCGAGCTCGCCGAAGGTCTCGACGACTTCGGCGCCCTCGCCCGCGGCGCCGTACATGAGGAACGAGGCCTCGGCTTGGTGGTGGAGGTCCCTGAGCGGGCTGACGTGGGCCATGGTGTCCCCCTGTGGTTCGATCTTCGGGGCGGCGCACCCCACGCGTGGGCGGCGTCATGGCATACTACGCGCCCTGCGCGCGGCTTCGGCGCTGACGCGACGCGTGCGCCCGGCAACAGGGCGGGGCGGGGATCGGGAACGACGCTCACCGAACTCACGACAGCAACCGCACGAGAGAGACAAAGGACCGCCATGAACATCGACCTGCTCAAGCGACTGTGCGAGACCTCCGGCGTGCCCGGACGCGAGGAGCGCGTGCGCGCGCTCATCGAAGACGAGATCGAAGGCCTCTTCGACACCGTTGAGACCGATCGCCTCGGCTCGCTGATCTGCCGCCGGTCGCCACGCACGACGTCGGGCGCCAAGCGCAAGAGCTCGGGCGAGCCGACGAGGATCATGCTCGCGGCCCACATGGACGAGATCGGCTTCTACGTCTCGCACATCGACGAGAAGGGCTACATCCGCCTCAATGCCGCGGGCGGCTTCGATACCCGCAACCTCTTCTCCCGACGCGTGCTCGTCTGCACCGACTCGGGCGACCTGCGCGGCGTGATGAACCCCGGCGGCAAGCCGGTGCACATCGCCAGCCCCGAAGAACGCAAGAAGGTGCCCGAGGTCAGCGAGTTCTTCGTCGATCTGGGTCTGCCCGCTGCGAAGGTGAGCCGATCGGTGAAGATCGGCGACTACGTGGTGATGGACGAGCCTTGCATCGAAGTGGGGGACAAGGTGGTGTCCAAGGCGCTGGACAACCGCTTCGCGTGCTGGCTGGGCATCGAGTCGGTCCGCGCGATCGACAAAGCCAAGGCGGGTCATGCCGCGGAGATCATCGTGGCGTTCACGACGCAGGAGGAGGTGGGCCTGCGCGGCGCGAAGATCGCGGCGAACCAGGTGCAGCCGGACATCGGCATCGGGCTCGACGTCTCGCTCTCCTGCGACACGCCGGGCGTGCCGACCGCCGAGTCGGTGACGACGCAGGGCGAGGGCGTAGGGCTGCATGTGATGGACAGCTCGTTCATCGCCGATCACGAACTGCTGGCCGAGCTCGAAGCGACGGCCAAGAAGCACCGCATCAAGCACCAGCGGACGATTCTGGCGCGGGGCGGTCAGGACGGCGCGGCGTTGCAACAGGCCATGAGCGGCGCCAAGGCGGCCGGCCTCGTCGTCGGCACGCGGTACATCCACACCGTCACCGAGATGCTCGACAAGCGCGACCTCAAGGCGGCGTGCGACCTGCTCGCGAAGTGGATGCCGACGGTGAAGTAAGGGGCTCGGAGGGGTTGGCCGGCGGCCCAAGACGGGCAGGATGCCCGTCCCACCAGAGGCATGAAGACGGACAGAATGCCCGTCCGACTGAAGGCATGGTGAGCACTGACCTCGCAGAGCCGAGGTCAGTGGCACCCGACGATCCCACTCTGATCCGTATCAGACTTCGCTGATCTCGGCGGTCTTCTTGTCGACGGCCTGGCCGATCTTGTTCTCGTACTTCTTGAGCAGTTCCTGGATCTCGTCCTTGAGGGTCTTGATCTCGTCCTCGGGGTAGTGCGCGTCCTTGTCCTTGAGGAGCTGCTCGGCGTGCTTGTTGGCATCGCGGCGGGTGTTCCGGCAACTGACCTTCGCCTCCTCGCCCATCTTCTTTGCCTGCGTCGCCAGTTGCTGGCGACGCTCCTTCGACAGCGGCGGGATGTTCACGCGGATGACCTTGCCGTCGACCTGCGGCGTCAGCCCCATGTCGGCGGTCTCGATCGCCTTCTTGATCTCCCCCACGGAGCTGGGGTCGAAGGGCTGGATGAGGATCTGCGTCGCTTCGGGGACGCTGATCGCGGCGAGGTTCTTGAGGTCCTGAGAGGAGCCGTAGTAGTCGACCTTGACGTATTCGACGAGGGCTGTGGACGCGCGGCCGGTGCGCAGGCCCCGCAGCTCGCGCTGGAGGTAATCGGTCGACTTGACCATGTGCTGCTCGGCGTCGGTGAGGATCGAATCGGGGGTCATCGTGTCGGCTCCTGCCGGCTCAGACCGGCCTCCGGGGTCGTTGTGGGACGGTGATGGTAGCCGAAGTGAAGCGCGCGACGACGCACGCCGGCGCATGCGAAAGCCGCCGACGCGAGGGCGTCGGCGGCTGGATCGAGTGCTCGTGATGTATCGCCCGCGCGTCAGTCCGCTTCGGCGACGGGCTCGTCGGGCTCGTCGGCCTCGCTCTGGACCGCGGCGGGAGCATCATCCGGCGCCGCGGGGTCTACGGGCTCATCGACCGCGGGCCGGTCCGTCGCCACCTCGAGCGGCTCACCCTGGCGCACGCGCTGCATGAGTTCGAACAGCATCTCCCGGCCGGCCCAAACCAGAGGGGACTTCAGTTCCCCCTCCGCCTCGCCCGCCAGAGCGTTGATGATGCGGTTCTGCTCGCGCTCGTTCAGGCCGGTGTTGACCAGCAGCGCCAAAGCCTGACGCATGCGATCGATCGTTGTCAGTTCCTCGGCCGACGCCGAGTCCACGAAGCCATCGAAGACTTGGGCGCGGAAGGTCTCGTCCCTCAACTCCGCCTCGGCGCTCACGCCGCGGCCGGCGACGACGTATTCGATCGCGAGGCGGAAGAAGTCGAGCTCGGGGCTCGTGCCGCGATCATCCGGACCGGCGGACTCCTCGAGTCGGCCCAGCGCCCGAAGGAAACGCGTCGTGGCCCGCTCAAGGACGCGGTCGGTCGTGGTGACGCTGGCCTCCGCGGCCGCGTCTTTGACGAACGCTCTGGTGGAGCTCGCGGGGATGACGTCGAAGGTGCTCAGCGGTGTGGAATCGCTCCGCGTGTCGTTGAAGACGAGGCGTCCGGAGAGGCCGTCGGCGAGGTCCTGCGGCGTGGGGCTGCGGAGATCGATGCCCAGCCTGTCGAGCTCGGCGACGATGACCGGAGAGAGGTTGCCGCTGATGCCGACCGGCTCGAGGTCGTCGAGCTCGCCCAGGACGGCGAACTCGAGGTTGCCGGGCGCTCCGAGGATTCCGTCGAAGGTGCTCAGCGGTGTGGAATCGCTCCGCGTGTCGTTGAAGACGAGGCGTCCGGAGAGGCCGTCGGCGAGGTCCTGCGGCGTGGGGCTGCGGAGATCGATGCCCAGCCTGTCGAGCTCGGCGACGATGACCGGAGAGAGGTTGCCGCTGATGCCGACCGGCTCGAGGTCGTCGAGCTCGCCCAGGACGGCGAACTCGAGGTTGCCGGGCGCTCCGAGGATGCCGTCGGCGGAGAAGTCGAGCACCACGTCGCGCGACAGCTCGGTGAAGAGGTCGCCCGCGAGGACGAACGCGTTGAACGCCGGGTCCTCCGAGGTGGAGCCGAAGTCGAAGTTGCCGCGGATCGAGCGGACGCGGAAGGGCCCGATGCGGCTGGTAAAGCGATTGTTGGCGACGCCGAAGCGAGGGTCGCGCTGGGGCATCGCGTCGCGCGTCGTGGACTGGAGCACGATCAGCGAGCCGCCGTTGGTGTCGAAGATCAGCTCGTCGCCCAGGGCGGCAAAGTCGACGCCGGTGTCGCGCCGCGCCTCGGCCAGCACGTTGTTCGGGTCGAGCGGCGTGCCGATGGGCACGTCCATGTTGTCACCCTCGTCGACGGTGGTCTGGAGGATGATGGTGGTGTCGACCGATCCGTCGGCGTTGACGAACGTGGAGGCGCGATTGCGCGAGCCCGGGCCGTCGAAGGCGAACTGGCGGAGCAGGCCGCGACCGCGCTCGAGGATATAGATGTCGCCCTCGGGGCCGCCGATGAGTCCGGGCAGTTCGGCATTGGCGACGACCGAGAGGTCGCCGAAGGCCGCGAGGTCGCCCACGTACGCGCTGCCGCCGGCGTTGATGGCGAGTTCACCGAGCGACGTGAGCTTTTCGTTGAAGCCCATCGCGAACGTCTCGGCGTTGAAGGACACGGGCTGAGGCACGAACGCACCGTCGACGAACTCGAGCAGGAAGGAGAGGTCGTAGCTGGTTGCGCCGGGGCCGAAGTCGACGAGGTCGAAGCGGCCGGCGTAGATCGTCGCGACCTGCGGGATGAACTCGCGCAGGATGTCCACGGGCACCTGCTCCGTGTTGAGGAAGAGCTCGTCGAGCGCGCCGTTCGCTCCCACGCTCTCGCCGAAGACGATGACCGGCAGCGTGTCGCGCGTGTCGGCCATCACGTCGCGATCGACGAACTGGTTGTCGAAGGGCGTCTCTGTGCTGACGTTCACCGCGAGGCTGGTCGCGCCGGGGATCATCGAGTCGACGTCGGAGGCGAAGAAGACGCCGGCCGAGTCGATGCCGCCGAGCGTGATGTTGACCCGGTCGCCGGCGAGCGTAAGCGTGTCGTCGAACTGGACGCGACCGAGCGAGACGTCGACGTTGATGTCCGAGTCGATCAGCGTGGCCTCCTGTGCGAAGCGGAGGATCGCGTCGTCGGAGGGGTCCGCGCCGTCGACCGGCTCGTCGCCCACGATGTCGATGTCGCCGTCAAGGGTCGTGGGATCGTTGAAAGCCACTTCGGTCAGCACGCTCTGGCCGACCGCGACGTAGACATCGCCGATGAGCCGTGTCTGGCCCGCCGCGTCGGTGTTGAGGCCGCCCAGCGGGTTGTCCTCGTTGCCCAGGTCGCCGGTGACCACGGTGTCGCCGGCGGAGTTGAGGGCGACGATCGTACGGTTGTTGGAGACGAGGTCACCATTGAAGTCGATCCCGCCGGGCGCGGTGATGCCCAGCAGCGGGGCGGTCGCGGTAAAGGTTGTCGCGACGTCGACGTCGGCTTCGTCCGCGCCGATGTCCGTGGCGTTGAACACCACGGCGTTGCTGTCGAGGGTGAGCAGATCGAACCCGGTGATCGAACCATCGAACGTGGACGTGCCTCCAACGTTCGCCGTGAAGTCGGCGCCCGCGCCCGTGATGGTGTCGGCGAACGCGGCGTTACCCGTGACGTTCAGCGTCGTATCGCCGTCGAGCACGACCGGAACGTTGATGTCGGCCCCACCCCCGCCGATGCCGTACGTCCCGACGAAGCGGGCGAGGGCGCCGGCGCCGATCGGGTCGACCGTCAGGGCGGCGAGGTTCGCGCCGCCGCCGTTGAAGTCCGAGAGGTTGGACTCGACGGTGAGCGTGTTGCCCTGTCCGTCGATCAAGCCCTCGAAGACGGCCGAGTCGTCGGCGGTGATGGTGACGGAGTTCAGCAGCGAGAGGTCGTTGTCGAACATCGCGACGTTGGACGAGCCGTCGCCGCCGAGGAAGGTCGTGCCCACGTCGGACGAGTCGAGGGTGTCGATCGCGGTGTAGCCGCTGACGAGGGTGGTGTCGTTGGCGCCGTCGATGGTGAGGCTGTTGCTCTGTCCATCGACGAGGCCTTCGATGAAGATCGTCTCGGCATTGATCGTCGGCGCGACGTCGAGGAAGACGCCGCCGGTGTCGTTGAGCGTGAGTGTGTTGAGGTTGGTGATGTCGCCGCCGATGCGGACGGTGCCGGGGGCGTCGGAGGTCAGCGCGAAGAGATCCCGCACGTCCCCGTTGAAGTTCGTCGTGCCCGCGACGTTGATCGCCAGGTTCGAGTTGACCGGTGAGCCGGTGATGACGGGGGCGTTGACGAGCATCGACGAGAAGATGGCGTCCTGTGCCGCGTTGACGGTGTAGAGACCGGCGTTGAACGTCGCAGTGTCGTTGAAGAAGACGTTGCCGGCGAGAGAGGTGACGTTGCGGTTGCCCGAGGCGAACGTGGAGGTGGCGTTGAAGGTGCCGTCGCCCTGAGCGGTGACCTGGAAGCCGCCGAGTTGGACAACGGTGGGGTCGTTGAAGGTGAAGGTGCTCACGCCGATGTTGCTGTTGACCTGCGTCTGTCCCGGCGCGTCCGTCGAGAGCGCGCCCGCGAGGGAGACGCCGCCGTTGAACGCCGTCGTGCCGAACGCGTTCACGCTGAGGTTCGCCGCCTCCTGCGTCGGGTCGAGCGCGTCGCCTCCGGCGTTGCGGTCGGCGATCAAGCCCTGGAAGGTGGCGTTGAACGCATTGACGGTGAACACGCCCCCGCCGAGATCCCAGCGGTCCAGGAATGTCACGTCGTTGTCCGCGTTCACGTCGAACGTGCCCACGGCGAACGTCGTTTCGTCGGCGAAGAGGACGTCGTTGCCCGCGCTCACGAGCGAGACGCCATCACCGAAGAACGAAGGCCCGGAGAAGGTCGCGTCGCCGGCGGCAACGACGCGGTAGTCGCCCGGGGTGCCCAGCCCCATCGCGCTGCCCGAGGTGCCGAAGGCTGACGAGGCCATGAACGTTGCGTCGCCGGTGCGGGCCTGGACGAGCGTCGTGCCGTTGCCGAAGCTCGCGTCGCCGACGAAGACGGTGTCGGTCAGGCCGCGCAGCCTCCGGTCGCCGTCGAGGAAGTCCGCGGTCGAGCCGAAGCGGAGTTCGCCGCCGGCGGCTTCGATCGTGGCGTTCCCGAGACCGAAGCTCGTCGCGTCGTTGAAGCGGACGTTCTGGCGCGCGACCACCGTGTAGTTGCCCGCGCCGAAGGTTGCGCTGCCCCCGAAGGTCGCGTCGGCGAGCCGGGCGATCAGTCGAGAGTCGCCATCGGCGACCGTCAGATCGTCGCCGATCGCGATCTCGCCGACGAGGATGTCCGTGAAGGGGTCCATGTCGCTGGCGCGGTCGACGAGCGTTGCGCCCGGCGCGTCGGTCATCAGCAGCCCGAGCTCGCTGACGGTGCCGAAGAAGCGCGTGTTCCCGGCGGCGTTGAGCGTCAGGGCGTTGAGCCCCGTGCCGGTGACGGTCTGGTTGAAGGTCAGGTCGCTCGCGACGTCGAAGGTGACGTCGCTGAAGCTGATGACCGCGACGTCGTTGATCGTCGCGGTGTCGGCGCCGATGGAACGCGCGGGCGGGATCGGTCCGAGTGCGAACGGGCTGACGCCGAAGACAGCGCGGCCCGGCGCATCGGTGACGAGCGAGGCAAGGTCGGCGACGTCGCCGAAGAAGCTCGTGTCGCCGGGCGCGTTGATCGCCAGATCGGTGATGTTGCCCGAGAGATCGGTGGCGCCGGTGATGCCGGCGTTGAAGCGGACGAAGCCCGCGTCTCCGGCGTTGGTCGCCTCGATGATCACCGGGCCGCCGAAGAGATTGAGATCGGCGTTGAAGGTGATGTCGCCGCTGGAAATCACGAAGGGCATCGGCCCGCCGCGCTCGAGGCCTTCTTCGTCGATGAAGCCGGTGACGACGAAGATCTCGCCATCGGCGCCCACGACGAGGCTTCCGAGCCCTCCGACGGGTCCGAGGAACGAGACATCAAAGCCGGCGAAGATGTCGAGCACGGGCGCGCCAGAGACGCCGTTGATCGGGCCGCCAAACTCGATGTCCTCGCCAGCACGGATGGAGGTGGTCCCGGCGTTGACGCGCAGCTCATCGCCGAAGACCAGGTTGCCGGTCGACGCTTCGATCGTGTGGTTGCCGAGCGAGAGCAGCACGGGCCCGTCGAAGCGGGCATCGCCCACGATCACGTCGCGGCCGATGCGCGTCTCTTCGCCGGCGGCCACGTCGAGCCCGCCGAAGCCTGTCACGTCACGGCGGAGCAGGACGATGTTTTCGGCGTCGAGCGAGAGCGTCGTCATGTCCCCGTTGCTGGTGACCGACTCCAGGAAGAAGACGTTGCCGCGGTCCGGCGCGGCGCCGTTGGCCGCGACGCGGTACGAGCCGGGCCCGAAGGTCACGGGCGCTTCGAAACGAGCGTTGCCGTCCTGCGCGACCAGTTCGAGGTCGCTCAGCGTGGTCCCGACCCGCGTGCGGTCCTTGAAGGTGAAGGTGTTCACATCGATATCGCCGTCGACGATCGACATGCTTCCGCCCGTGTCGCCGCGACCGGGGAACATCCCGGGGCCGGAGATCAGGCTGTCGAGGTTGTCCACGCCGCCATTGAAGAACTTGTCCCCGCCTGACTCGACGACGACGGACTCAACGCCGTCGTCGCCGAAGAGTCTGTCGTTGAAGGCTATCGTGCCCTCCTGCGAGGAGGAGAAGGTGATGGTCGAACCGCCGGTAGACGTGAAGAGTTCAATCTCGACGTTGTAGGTCTGGTCGCCGGTGGTGCCGACGAACTCGGTATTACGGAAGACGAACCGGTCGGCGTTGATCTCGAGTGACGCGAGGCGCTGCTCAGGCGTGCCGATGTCGCCCCGCATCAGACCGGTGTTCATGACGCCGATCCGCAGTGCGGAGTTCGGGCCGCCGGCGAGGATGTTGCCGTCGACGTCGAGCGATGATGCCTCGACGATGAACAGCCCGTCGCGCAGCGTGGCGTCGCCGGTGATGTCGACCGCCGCCAGCGGGTTGAGGATGTCCGCCCCCAGGTCCAGCGTCCCCGTGATGTTAAGGTTGGAGTCGTTCTCGAGGCCTTCGAAGTCGGCGAGCAGCGAGACATCGCCGTTGAGGTTCAGCGTGCTCTCGGAGGTGCTCGCGAGATTGGTGATCGTGATGGTCGGGGCGTCGGCGGAGCCGAGGAAGTCGCCGAGCTCGAAGCCGGCGAGGAAGCCGATGGTGCCGAGGGCGTCGAGGTTGAAGCCGCCCGCGATAAGGCGTCCGTTGAACGTGATGTCGTCGGCGGCGAGGTTCATCGCCCCGACGTTCACGGTGTCGTCGAAGACCGCGGGCCCGCCGATCGACACGCCCGCGCCGGTGCCGAAGTCGCCCGTGACGCCGGGCTGCCCCATCATCGGACCGGCAACGACGCCGCCGACGGTGAGCGCGCTGGCGGAGTCGATCGTCAGGTTCGCCAGGGGGCTGGTCGTGCCGATGGTGTTCAGAGCGATCGCGCCGGCGCCGGCGTCGAGGGTGAGCGAAGCGCCCGTGTCGCCGGCGGTGTCGATCCCGCCGGTGACGACAATGTCCGCCCCTCCGCCGCTGCCCAGCGTGGAGAGCGTGAAGTCACCCGCGTTGCCGAGGAAGACCCCGTTGGTGTGATCGGGCAACTCGGGAAGGAGCCCGAAGGCCAGGCGATCGCTGGTCGTGACGTCGCCGATCACATCGATTGCGAGCCCGTCCTGACGGACGAGCGTGAGCCGCCCGCCGGACGCGGGGAGCACGACGTTCTGCAGCGTCAGTGCGCCCGTGAGATCGACGTCGCCGATGCGCACCTCGTCGGCGGAGATGACCGCGAGCTCGGCGTTGGAGATTTGCAGGTCCCCGGCCGCCGAACCGACGCCGATGGAGTTGGCCGGGTTGAGGTTGCTGACGGTAACGATGCCGCCGCCCGCGTTGATCGCGTCGGGGAAGATGATGACGTTGGCCAGGAGCGTGACGTCGCCCGAGCCGATGTTGAACGTGGCGCCGCCTGCATTGAGGAAGTTCGTGCGGATGAACAGCGTGTCCTGCGTCACGCCCCGTGCGGGGTTACCCGTCAGGTCGAGCGTCGATGTGATGGCCGTGAGGCCCGTGCCGTCGATCTGCGCGAACGTATTCGCGAAGAAGTCGTCGTTGAGGCTCAGGAAGTTCGCCCGCGTCACGGTGACATCGCCCAGACGCGTTGTGGTGCCAACGGGGCCGTTGAACGAGATGTTCTCGTCACCGGAGTCGAGCGTCAGGTCGAACCCACCGTCCACCGTGTCGGCGAAGGTGATGTCGCCCGACACCGTGCCGATCGGGTTGGTGGACGTGACGGCCGAGTTGGCCGTCAGCGTCACGGGCGCGTTGAAGTCCACCGCGTTGCCCGGGGCGTTGATCGCCGCCCCGAGGTTCACCGGGTTGTTGAAGGTCAGCGAAGCGCCGAGACCGCGGGCTTCGAGCGAGCCGACGATGTCGATCGTCGCGTCGGCGCCTACGAAGTCGAAGACCAGCGGGCTGCCGGTCGCCCCGGGGAAGAAGACCGCGCCGCCGATCACCGCGCCGACCTGCGTGTCCAAGGCCGACGTGAACCGCACTTCGCCGAAGGTCGAGTCGATCGCGGCGAGTTCGGCGTTGTCTAGGATGAACCCGCTGGTGCCGCGCCCCAGCGGGCTGTCGCCCAGCAGGAACGAGAGCGCGGTGCGCGTGTTGGTGAAGCGCAGATCGCCTTGGCCGGTGATCGAGCCGCCGGCGAGTTCGGCGTCGAAGGCGCGGATGTCGATGAGCTGCCCGTTGTCGCCCGAGTCCAGCACGCCGTCGGGGCCGAGGCTGAAGAGGGCGGTATCGATCGTGATCGTCTGCGTCGCTTCCGCGCCGCGCTCGAACTCCAGCAGTTCGAGTGCACCGTTCACGATCACCTCGCCGGAAACGAGTGAGGCCGGGGTGCGCAGCGTCACCGAGGGAGCGCTCAGCGTCGCGCCCGAGTTCAGCGTGATCGTCGAATCGGCGTTCACCTCGAGCGGTGAAGCGATCGTCGCGTTGTCGATGGTGACCTGATCACCCTGCACGATGACGTTCGCCCAGTCAGCGTTGATCACGTCGAGCGACGCCTCGGAGATCGCCAGTTCGCCCGGCGTCGCGGCCCCGCCGCCGATCCGCACCACGCGGTCGGCGTCGGACGCCCGCAGACGCAGCAAGGCTCCGCCGGGGTTCGACGAGTCGATGCCGCTCGCCGCCGCGAACTCCATGCTGTTGGCGATCAGGTCGATCTCGGCCAGCCCGTCGAGGTCGGGCCCCGTCGCGACCAGCGAGGAGCCGGCGCCGAAGGTGATGCCGTTTTCCGTACCGGTTCCGGTCCGGATCGTCAGGTCAGCCCCATCGATCGTCAGGGTGCTGTCGATATCGAACTCGACCAGGCTGTCCGCGTTGAGCGCGAGGATCTCCGTGTCCTGCGCGAGCGTGAGATCGCCCGTGATGAGCACGGGGTTCGCCGCTGCGCCGGCGGGATCGCCAATGGTCAGCAACTGCGTCGGACCGACGGCGTCGATGTCCGACTGCTCCAAGATCATGAATCCGCCGCGGATGAAGCTCTGCTCGCCGAGGGCGAGTGTGACGGCTTCGTTCGGCGCCAGCGTCACGCCGTCGGGCCCGAC
>CAYTSW010000082.1:0-12075 GCA_964440605.1 uncultured Phycisphaeraceae bacterium
GGGCGCGGAGCCTATGGCTGACGCGCGGCCGGCGAAAGATTGAGCTGGCTCTTCGCCCGCTCGAACTTGGCTTCAATCCGAGCGAGGAGCGTCGTTTGCACTGGCGCCGCCGCTCAGGATCAGCCGCGCTGCGCGATCGGCGGCGTCGGCGAAGGGGGTGAGCACGAGGTCCGCCCCCCGAGCGGCGAGCGTTTTGGCGTCCTCGGAGAGGTGGGCCGCGACGGCGACGCGGCCCTGGTAGCCGCGATGCTCGAGCCCTTGAAGGAGGGTGAGCCGCGGGTCTTCGTGGGTGAGATTGACGGGCTGCTGGGGCAGGGCGGCGATGACCCACTTCACGCCGTCGATCGGGAGGGAGTCGAGAAACTCGTGGTCGGTCGCATCGCCGTAGACGACGGTGATGCCGTCGGGGCGGTCGCGGCGGACCTCGTTGGGGTTGAAGTCGACGCCAAGGACGCGCAGGCCGGCGGCGGTGAGTAGCGGCGCCAGCGCGGTGCCGTAGCGTCCGAGGCCGAAGAGGATGACGTCGCTGGGCCCTTCCGGCGCGGGCGTGTCCTGCAGGTCGCGGTCGGTCGAGCGGGAGCGGACGAGGCGGTCGAGCGGGGCGAGGGCGGGCTCGAGCAGGCGGTAGAGCTGGTGGGAGTAGGTGATCATGTAGACCGAGAGGGCGATGGTGATGAGCCCGACGACGGTCACAAGGGCGAGCGTGGCATCGCTGATGTGGCCCAGCGAGACGCCCATGGCCGCGAAGATGAGCGAGAACTCGCTGATCTGGGCGACGGTCAGCCCGGCGAGGAAGCCGGTGCGCTTGCGGTAGCCCATCAGCGCCATGATCACAATGACGATCAGCGGGTTGCCGATGAGCACGAAGAGGCTGAAGACCAGGGCGGGCAGCGCCTGCTCGCCCAAGTGGTTGAGTTCGAGTTGCGAGCCGATGGCGATGAAGAAGAAGAGCAGCAGGAAGTCGCGCAGCGGGGCGAGGCGGGAGACGATCGCCTCGCGGAAGGGCGTCGACGCCAGCGAGACGCCGGCGAGCAGGCCGCCGAGCTCCATGGAGAAGCCGAAGTGCTCGCCGACGGCGGCGAGCAGCGCGGCCCAGGCGATGGCGAAGGTCACCAGCAGCTCGGGTGAACTCGCCAGCCGTCGCACAAGGGGGTCGGCGACGAAGCGGATGAAGAACCCGACGCCGATGATCGCGACGAGGCCGTAGAGCGCCGTGGTGAGGATGCGCGCCGCCGGCCCTGCGCCTTCTTCTCCCTGGCCGACGCCGAAAGCCGCGAGCACCACCATCGCAAAGACAACCACGAGGTCCTGCACGATGAGAAAGCCCAGCGCGATGCGCCCATGCAGCGAGTCGATCTCGCGCTTATCCGAGAGCAGCTTGACGATGATGATGGTGCTGGAGAAGGTGAGCGCGACGGCGACGTAGATGGAGGTGACGGCGTCGAGGCCGAGGGCGAGGCCGATGAGGAAGCCGAAGGCCGAGGTGAACGCGACCTGCCCGAGCCCGGTCGCGATGGCGACGGGGCCGAGGGTGCGGATCAGCTTGAGGTCCAGCCGCAACCCGACGAGGAAGAGGAGCACCGCGATGCCGAGCTCGGCGAGCAGGTGGATGCTGTCGAAGGAGCGGACGATGCCGAGAGCCGACGGCCCGGCGACGACGCCGACGGCGATGAATCCGATGATCAAGGGCTGGCGCAGCAGCATGCCCACGAACCCGACGGCGGCGGCGAGGGCGAGCAGCGTCGCAAGCTCGAAGAAGGGGGACTCGTGGACGAAGGGGATGTGTTCCATTGGTTTCTTGGCGAGCGGGTCAGCCGGCCTGGACCGGACTGACGAAGCCGGGCGGCTTGAGCGCGACGAGCGAGCAGCGCAGGCGGTGGAGGATGTTCTCGGCGGTGTTGCCCATCACGAAGCCAGGCACGCCCGTGCGCGCGACGGTGCCCATCACAAGCACGTCGACGCCGAGCTCTTCGGTCGCTTCGGGGATGGCCTTGTCGGGCTGACCGCGGAGAGAGTGCAACTCGAGCGACGCCTCAGCGCCGGCGTCCTTGAGCAGGGCGTCGAGCGAAGCGTGGTGCTCGGCGCGGGCGGCTTCGACCGCCTCGCGCACCTGCGCGTGCGGCACACGCTGGAACGGGTTGTTGAGCAGATATTCCTCAAACGTGTAGTCCCAGCAGGAGATGACCGTGAGCGTGCCGCCGCACATGCCCGCGATGGTTGACGCAAGCTTGAGCAGTTCCGTGTTCAACGCGGCGGCTTCGGGCTGATGATCGAGCGGGTCGATGGCGACCGCGATGCGCATGTCCTGGCGGTGACGCTCGATCGGCCGCGCCAGCCAGAGCGGGCAGGGGCACTTGCGCAGCAGGCTCATCTCGACGGCTCGGAACCCGCCCGTGTCGCTCGCGGGCTGGGCGGCCTTGACAACGAGGTCCGCGCGGCTCGCGAGGACGCGGCGGACGATGTGCGGGCCGGGCGTGTCGCTGGTCTCGACCGTGACGGGCATCGGGACGCCTTCGGCACCCGCGCCCAAGGCCGTGCGCACACCGGCTTCAGCGTCCGTCAGCCGATCGCGCAGCGAGGCTTTGTACGCCTCGGCGTACTCGTCGAGCCGCTTGGGCAACGGCGGGCAGACGACCAGCGCTTCGAGCGACGCCTTGGTGTTGCGCGCGAGGCTGAGGGCCTGCGTGAGCGCGGCGTCGTCCGGCGTGACGCCGTCGCTGGCGAGGAGGATGCGCGACCATCGGCTCATGGCTACCGCCTTTCCGAACAGTGCTCATAGTATATGAAGCACCCCGATCGGCATGGGCCGGCAACCCAGCCGTCGCGCGGACCGCAGGTGAGGCCGCAGAGAGCCAGGCACGCTGCGGCGGGAGTCACCGAGCCGCGCTCACGCCATTGCATTCGATTAGCCTGCAGACCCAAGAAATGGCTCTGTCTTCGCTCATTTTCTTCTTCGGCCTCGCCGTTCTCTTCGGCCTCGCTATCTGGTATCTGATGCCGAAAGAGTCGGCCGGAAGCGCACCTCCCGGGTGCGGGCGGTGCGGATATCCGCTGGGGAGCTGGTCGAGCCCGAAGTGTCCCGAGTGCGGAGCCGACGTTCGAGAGACGGGCGTCCGGACCGGGGCGAGGCGCGTCGGGCGGCTGGCCTTCGTGCTCGTAGTGCTCCCGGCGCCGCTGGTGGCGGGGGCGGCGGGCGCCGGAGCGGCCAAGCTCACGGAGGTGACACGCGGCAACTCGAGTTTCAGCTTCTCGCCGCCGGGGCCTGATCTGTTCGTCATCGTTCGGGGAACGTCTGTCACTCGGCGCTTCCCGCCCATCGAGCAGCGCACGATGGAAGCGACACTCCTGCGCGTGCCACCCGACTCACCGCGTGTGACGCGCGCCTTTCAATGGGGCGGTGAATCGCCCCTTGCGGAGCGCATGCTGACGATCGACCCCGATAACCTGCCCGACCAGACAACCATCATGGCGGCGTGGCGCGATGTGCTGGGCCCGAACGCCGACGATGCGCGTGTCAGGGAACTCTCGATCCTGTTGAGGCGAGCGCTGCGGGAGAGCGTGGCGCTTTCCGGCCCCCGGCTTGTTTCGCCGCCGTCCGTTCAGGGCTTCGGCGGCGGGAGTGGCGGCGGCAGTTCGACCAGCTCGGGGGCATCGTTCCCGCTGACAATCCTTGTGGTATTCATCGCGTGGTCCTTGGGCGGGCGTTGGCTCTCCCGGAGGCTCGGCAGACCGGCCCTTCGCGACGTGCACGATGGCGAGTGGTCGACCGGGTGAGTCGACGCGTTACGCAATGACACGGTTGCGCGGTCACTCCCGCCAGCGCGCGGCTTCGTCCGGCCTACCCCACTCCTCGTACAACGTCGCGCACTGCTGGCGCGCCGTCCGCGTGTACGGGTGGTCCGGGCCCAGGCTGGCGACGAGCTGCTTGTACGCGCTCAGCGCCAGCGGCTCGGCCTCGTCGTACTCCTCCCGGAGCATGTGCAGGCGCGCGAGCAGCGAGCGGCTGACGCCGATGTGCCGGTGCGTGCCCGGCAGGACGCGCTCCCGCGCATCGAGCACGTCGCGCAGGATCGGCTCGGCCTCGTCGAGCCGGCCCAGGCGCAGGTAGAGCAGCGCGAGGTTGCTGCGCGAGGAGAGCGCCAGCGGGTGCTCGGGGCCGTTGATCTGGATGTCGAGCTCGGTGGCGCGCTCGCTGAGCGCGACGGCATCGTCGAAGCGTTCGAGGCGCTGGAGGATGAGCCCGAGACTGCCCATCGCCGCGACCGTCTCGGTGTGCGCCTCGCCGAAGCGCGCTCGGTAACGCTCGAGCAGGTCGCGGAAGAGCGGTTCGGCGCCGGCG
This sequence comes from uncultured Phycisphaeraceae bacterium, assembly GCA_964440605.1. Taxonomy (GTDB): domain Bacteria; phylum Planctomycetota; class Phycisphaerae; order Phycisphaerales; family UBA1924; genus CAYTSW01. The sequence goes on from CAYTSW010000082.1 coordinate 4,340, forward strand.
ACGTCGCCCTGCTTGTAAACCGCCGAGGCGAGGAAGTACATGGCGTCGTCGATGGCGGTGTGGTCGGCGGGGAGCGCGGCCCGGGCGCGGTTGAGCGTGCGCTGGAGATGGTCGCGACCGCGATCGGTGTCGCCCTTGTCGAGCATGGCGATACCGCGAAGCACTTCCACCTCGATGGTGCGCTCGTGGCCCGGGCCGAGCGTGTCGGTACGCAGGCGGGCGGCGCGGTCGAGTTGGGCCAGCGCGTCGGCCGCCGAGCCCAGACCGATGAGCGCATCGCCGATGGCGGTGCGCACCTGCGCCTCGGCGGGCGCACTGAGCTCCGGGTCGTCGGCGATGGAGTGAGCGACGTCCGCGAGGAAGTTGCGCAGGGTGTAGTCGGGGTCGGCCTGGATGTTCGGGTTGGCAGCGCTGAGCGCATCGGTCAGCAGGGTGAGGGTCTGCTGGGCTTCCTCGCGCTCGCGGTCGGCGACGACGCGGGCCGCGCTCTCGCGCGAGGCGAACCACAGCGAGACGACCGTCGCGAGGACCAGCGCCACGGCGACGGCGCCGCCGGCGGCGACCGCGGCCCGACGCCGCTGCGCAAACCGCAGGAGCTGGTACGACATGCTCGGCGCCCGCGCGAGTATCGGCTGCGTGTTGAGCACGCGACGCACGTCGGACACCAGCGCGTCGGCGGTCGCGTACCGACGCTGCGGGTCGAGGTCGAGCGCCGTCGACGTGATGACCGCGAGGTCGGCATCCGTCCCCGATCCGCGGGCGGCCAGGCGCGGTCGCGGGGCGGTGCGCACGGCGTCGAGCGCGTCGGCGAGGGGCATGTGGCGGGTGTCGAGCGGGGGTCCGCCTTCGAGCAACTCGAAGAGGATGGCGCCCAACGCGTAGACGTCGGTGCGCACGTCGATGGCGTCGGTCTCGCCGCGAGCCTGCTCGGGGCTCATGTAGTCGAGCGTGCCGAGGATCTCGCCCTGCATGGTGCGCAGCCGATCGGCGTCGGTGGACTCTTCGACGGCACGCGCGATGCCGAAGTCGAGGACCTTGGGCTGGGCGTCGCGGTCGACGAGGACGTTGGCGGGCTTGAGGTCGCGGTGGATGACGCCGCGCTGGTGCGCGTAATGCACCGCTTCGCAGACGCTCAGAAAGACCTCGAGGCGCTGGCCGCGGGTCGCGTCGGTGCGCCGGGCCCAGCGGGTGATGGGCTCGCCCTCGATGAGCTCCATGGCGATCCAGGGGCGCGGGGCGCCGTGGGCGTCGGCGACGCCCGAGGCGTAGACCTGCGCGATCCCCGGGTGACGCAGGCGCGCGAGGAAGTCGGCCTCGAGCTCGAAGCGCCGGGCCAGGCGGCCCCCGCGGTCGGTCCGGTGCAGCACCTTGAGCGCGACGCTGCGGCGCGGCGTGGCCTGCGTCGCCTCATAAACCGTCCCCGTCGCGCCCTCGCCGAGGATCCGGTGGATCGTGTATCCCGCGATCGCTGGCGGGCGCGGCGTGTCGACCCCCGGCCCTCCGTTGGGGGTGAGCGTGGCGCTCCCGGCGCGCGACTCGGCGTCGAGCATCGCGCGAGCGTGCTGCAACGCCTCCGAATCGTCCGCGAGTTCGTGCTCGATGTGCGCGCGACGCTCGTCGGAGGTCAGGTCTTCGGCGTCGATGAACGCCCGTTTGAGCTTGGCGTATTGCTCGGGCGTCACGCCTGCGGTTCCGAGGCGTCGTTGAGGCGGGCGAGCAACCAGAGGCGAGCCACCTTGGCGTCGAGCTCGACGGTTCGAGGCGAAACGCCGAGCAGTGTTGCCGTCTCCTGCGTGGTCAACCCGCCGAAGTAGCGGCACTCGATGATCCGCGCCTGGCGCTCATCGAGGCGTTCGAGTTCGGAGAGGGCTTCCTCGAGCGTCATCGCGTCGATGGTGCTGGCGTCTTCCGCGCCGACGACACCGGTGAGCGTGACGCGCTTCCAGTCGCCGCCGCGCTTCTGCGCGTTGGCGGCGTGGGCGTGATTGATCAGCAGTTGACGCATGGCCTTCGCGCCGAGCGCGAGCGCGTGCTCGCGTGTGGTCGGGAGCGATGAGGAGGAGCCGGCGATCTTGACATAGGCCTCGTGCACCAGGGCGGTGGGCTGGAGCGTGTGCGACCGCGCCTGGCCCGCGAAGACGGCGTGCGCCAGCGAGCGGAGCTCGTCATAAAGCGCCTCGAAGATCGGGCCCGGTGTCTGGCTGGCGTGCTGAACGGAGTGATCCACCGCTGCGTTTCCTCCGGCTGATGCTAGGGACGCCACGCGATTACCGGCATCGGGTTGCGCGGCGGGGCGCTGTTTCCTGTGTGGATTGATGGAGGCGCCGGAGCTTCGGCGGGTGGTCCGCCGGGACCTTCGGGCTTACCAAGATTGACACCGACACAGGAGGAGAACCCGTATGGCTTCCCCCACAGGCCCGCACATCGTGCGTTGTTGCATCGTTGCGCTCGCGATCGGCGCCGTGGCCGCTTCGGCGCAGGCCCAGACGATTTTCGTCGACGACGACGCGCCGACCGACCCCGGACCGTTCAACCCGAACCTGTCAAACCCCATGGAAAACGGCTCGGACGAGTTCCCCTTCGACCAGATCAACGAGGCGATCGACGCCGCGGAGAACGGCGACACGATCGTCGTCCGCCCGGGCACGTACTTCGATACCGAGCAGCTCAACACCGACGGCAAGGCCATCACGATCACGTCCTCGGGCGGGCGCGACGTCACTTTCCTCGACGGCTTCGCGACCAGCGGCTCCATGATCTTCATGGACAGCAACGAGGGACGCGACACCGTCATCGAGCGTCTCACCATCCAGGGCGGCTTCGACACCAACGGCGGAGCACTCGAGATCGCCGGGAACGTCTCCGCCACCTTCCGCGACATCCGCTTCCGCAACAACACCGCCTCCGTCGACGGCGGCGTCATGTTCATCAACGGCGGCACCGGCACCGTCAACGAAGAGCCACTCTTCGTCGACTGCCTCTTCGAGGACAACACGAGCCAGTCGACCGACGCCGCAGGCTGGGACGGCGGCGTCGGCTTCATCATCAACAGCGCCCCCACCTTCCTCCGCTGCACCTTCCGGAACAACAGCGGCGCCCAGGGCGGCGCGCTCGCCTTCGGCACCTGCCACCGCGTCGACATCATCGACTGCCTCTTCGAGGACAACGGCGCGCTCTTCGACGGCGGCGCCGTCAAGTTCACGAGCTGCCCCGATGTCAACATCGTCGGCTCCACCTTCCGCCGCAACGACGGCAACGGCGGCGGCGCGATCGACCTTTTCGGGTCCAACACCCTCGTCGATCGCTGCCGCTTCTTCGGCAACTCGGTCCGTACAGCCTCGAGCAGAGGCGGTGCGATCCTCACGGACGAGGACACGTTGACCGTCACCAACTCCGTCTTCGTCGGCAACACCTCGATGGACGACGGCGCGGCCGTCTCCCTGCGCGACAACACGGTCGCCTTCTTCGAGAACTGCACCATCACCGCCAACGTCGCGGCGGACGGCATCGGCGGCATCCTCCCCGACTCCTCCTCGCGCAGCACCGTGCTCAACTCGATCGTCACGGGCAACATCGACCTGCGCCCGACCGGCACACCCGACTGGGGCGGCACCGGCACGACCGCCGCCTACACCGCCTCCTACTCGATTGTCGACACCGCCGGCCTCCCCGGCGGCACCTTCGGCGCCAACCTCTTCACCGCCACCGCCGCCGATCTCTTCGTTCGCGTGCCCGATGCGGGCATGGACGGCGTGTGGGGCACCGAGGACGACGACTACGGCGACCTCGGCCTGCTCCCCAACGCGATCGCGATCGACGCCGGCTCGTCGACCGACTACACGGGGCCCCTCGCCGACCTCGAAGCCAACGACCGCGCGCAAGACGACCCGGACGTGCCCGACATCGGCCTCACGTTCCAGGAGCCGGTGATCGACATGGGCGCCTTTGAGCGGCCGGGAGTGCAGCCGATCGACCCGAACGCGTGCGTCGCGGACTTCAATGCCGATGGGCAGGTCGACGGCGCCGACTTCGGCACCTTCGGCACGGAGTTCGGGCGCACCGACTGCGACGAGTAACGCCCAGCGCCTACGCGTCGACAACTCGACCGCCGGGGTGACTCTGCGACCCGGCGTAGGGCGGAGCGAGCGCGCACGGCGCTCGCTCCGTCTTTGCTCCGGGGCCGGGGGCCGGCGGCCCAGGCCCGGCACCCACAACCTGTAGTGGTAACCTGAATTTGTGCGGGTTGTACCCCGAGTGAAGCGTTTTAGCTTGCAGGAATTCGGGAGAGTGACTACAGATTGATCGCACGCGGCCGTGTGTTGCAGGCCGCGAGTTCGAGACGCCGGCGTGGGGCGGCGGAAAGAGCGGAGCCTGACATGTCGAGCGTGGCCGAGCGAGCGAAGGACTGGACGACCTGGGAGCTGCCGGCGCACCTGATGGAGGTGCTCGAAGCCGCCCCATCGGTCGCCGTCGCCTACTCCGCTGACGACCTGGTGGATCTGGCGGTGCGCGACGCCGGGCCCGACGGCACCCACGAAGTCGCCTACGAACTGCCCGACGGCACACGCGTCGTCGAGGCCGAGGTGCACCGCGTCCGCAACGGCGTGAGCGCCAACTACGTCGAGCCCTACATGCGCCGGCGCGACCCGGATTGCATGGTCATCGGTGACGAGCGCCCGACGAACAAGCCCACGTTCGTCGAACGCTTCGGCGAATCGTTCGACGTGACTCGGGAAGAGACCTTCGCCTGGCTCAAGACGCAGAAGCTGGCGATGTTCCCCTTCACCGCGGGTCACAGCGAGGAGGGGCTGCCCGCGCTGGCGATCGTGCCGGACAACGCCGGTTTCTTTGCGTTGGGTCTGGCGATGCTCCAGGGCATCTCGGCGCGGCAGGACGTCGGCGAAGGCTTCCACCCCCGCGCGATCATCTACGCCGCACCGCCCTTCCGCCACACCAAGTTCGAAGGCCGCCAGGTCGTCGTGCACGATCGCGGCGAGGGCATGCACGAGCTCTTCAGCTACAACCTCTACCCCGGACCCTCGGCCAAGAAGGGCATCTACGGCGTGCTGCTGAACGTGGGCGAGAGCCAGGGCTGGACGACCGCTCACTGCTCCACCGTCGTCGTGCGCACGCCCTACGACAACGACGTGGTCTTCATGCACGAGGGCGCCTCGGGCGGCGGCAAAAGCGAGATGCTCGAGCACATCCACCGCGAAGCCGACGGCCGCCTGCTGCTCGGCCACAACACCGTCACCGACGAGAAGCGCCACCTCACGCTCCCGCACGGGTGCCAGCTCTTCCCGGTGACCGACGACATGGCGCTGTGCCCGCCGCGCATCCAGAAGACCGGCCCCGGCCCGCGCAAGCTGACGCTGACCGACGCCGAGGACGCCTGGTTCGTGCGCGTCAACCACATCGACCACTACGGCACGGACCCGCACCTCGAGCGTCTCTGCATCGAGCCGGGCGTCCCCCTGCTCTTCCTCAACATCGACTCGACGCCGCACTCCACCGCGCTGATCTGGGAGCACATCCACGACGAGCCGGGCAAGCCCTGCCCGAACCCGCGCGTGGTCATCCCGCGCTCGGCGGTACCCGGCATCGTCGATGGCGAAGTCACCGTTGACGTCCGCTCCATCGGCGTCCGCACGCCGCCCTGCACGTCGGACGAGCCGACGTACGGCATCCTCGGCCTCTTCCACATGCTCCCCTCCACCCTCACCTGGCTCTGGCGACTCGTCGCGCCGCGCGGGCACGCCAACCCGTCGATCGTCGACACGCAGGGCCTCAGCAGCGAAGGTGTCGGCTCCTACTGGCCCTTCGCGACCGGTCGGCGGATCGACCAGGCGAACATCCTGCTCCAGCAGGTGATGTCCACGCCCGACACGCTGTTCATGCTGGTGCCCAACCAGCACGTGGGCGCCTGGAAGACGAGCTTCATGCCGCAATGGCTGATGCGCGAGTATCTCGCCCGCCGCGGCGCCGCGCCGTTCGAAATGGACAAGCTCGAGCCAACGCGTTGCCCGCTGCTGGGCTACACGCCCAAACGCCTCCAGATCGAAGGCACCGCCATCCCCAACTGGTTCCTTCGCCCGCAGACGCAGCCGGAGGTGGGCGAAGCCGCGTACGACGAGGGCGCCAAGCAGCTCGGCGAGTTCTTCCGCAAGGAGCTGGACCAGTTCCTCGCCGACGACGACCTGCACCCCTATGGCCGCAAGATCATCGAAGCGCACCACGACGGCGCGAGCGTCGCGGACTACGAGGCGCTGGCAGCCGAGTCGGCCTGGTAAACCCAAGAGTCTGAAGACACAAAGAACAACGCCCGCTCGATCGAGCGGGCGTTTTCATTCGTTGAACAAAATCAGCGGTGCGTCAGTCGAGGCAATCCATCCGCCCGAACTGGCCACCTAAGACGCCGAAGTCGGCGCCGTCGATTACGCCGTCGGTGTTGAAGTCGGCGGCGGGGTTGAACTCCGGGGTGTTCGCGGCGGCTCCAAAGGCCGCTCCGAACTGCCCGAAGTCCGCGCCGTCGACCACGCCGTCGTCGTTGAAATCGGCGGAGCAGGCGTTGACGACTTCAGGATCGACGATCCACCACCAGTCGTTTTCGGCGTTCACGTTGGCGGCCCCCACGCCGTCGCGCCACGCCGCAAACCTCGCGGCGGGCTCGGCATATGTGAGGATGTCGAAGATGCTGTCGGAGTTCCAGGGCTGGTTGAACTCAATGATGTCGAAGAGACCGGCCAGCGCTTGCGTTTCCGGACGGGTGGCGACATCGAGATACGCCCCGAGGGAAACGTTCGAGGCGATATCGCTCCGCCAGAGCTGGTAATCGGCGAAGGTAACCATCAGGTCGCCATCGAAGTCGCCCGTAACGCCGCTCATGCCGCCGCAGGCCATGATGCTGATGAAGCGCTTGTCCGCGTCGTACGACTCGATGAGCGGGTTCAGCGGCATGCCGCGCCAGAGATGCTGCGTCGAAGGGGTAGTGGAGCACAAAGCGCCCTCGCCCGCGTAGTTGTTCACGGTCTGGCCCATCGCATCGAGGAAGTTGTCGCGCCAGATCGTGTAGTCAGACTGGTCGGCGTTGCCATCCTGATCGAAATCGCCGAACGAGGTGATCCACAGGTTGTAGTCAATCGCGTCGACGAGGCCGTTGCGGTCGTAGTCGCCGATCACGAGCACGAACTGTTGGATGGTGATCTGCGTCCACCAGTTGGTGCCCGCCGAGACCTGCTGAGGAGCGAGGGTGTCGCGCCAGACGGTGTAGTCCACGGCGTTGACGACGCCATCGCCGTTGAAGTCGCCCTCGAGCGAGCCGGCGGGGAAGTTGTTGTTCTCGAGGCCGGTGAAGTTGGCCGCCCAGGTCTGGAGGTCGTCGGCGTCGACATCGTTGTCCATGTCGATCTTGCCGGCCGCGTCGAGGAAGCCCTGCAGCGTCACCTGCTGGAGCAGCGTGTCGCGCCACACCGTGTAATCGGCGGCGTCGACGACGCCATTCATGTCGTAGTCGCCCGCCATCGGGCCGATCGGCTCGAGCGGTATCGTCCACATGTGATATGAGGCGGGGTCGGCGAAGAAGCCGCGGAGCGGCACGCCGCGCCAGGTGTAGTCGCGGCCCGGAAGAACGGGCCCGCCCATCGTCGAGCCGTTGAAGTTGTTGGACGAGAAACCGGTGGCGTCAGCGAAGTTGTCGCGCCAGACCGTGTAGTCCGCGGCGTTGGCTACGCCGTCCT
>CAYTSW010000083.1:0-10147 GCA_964440605.1 uncultured Phycisphaeraceae bacterium
GTAGGCGACGCGCGGGTCGGCGTCGAAGGCGAAGTCGAGCAGCGCGGCGTCGGCCTCGGGGCAGGCGGCGGTGCGGGCCAGGGCGTGCACGGCGGCGAGACGCAGCACCGGGTCGGGGTCGGCCAGCGCACCGACGAGGCGCTCGGCCCGTTCGGAGGCAGGCATCGGCAGCGCTTCGATCCAACGGATGAGCCCGCGACGCGCGGCAGCGTCGGCGTGACGAGGCCAACGGTCGGGCAGGAAACCGCGCGTGCGCAGCCTCTTGAGTCGCTCGGCACGCCCACGCATGGAAAGGAGTGGCGCGTCGCGGAGCAGCGCCCGTTGGTCGGGCTCGTCGGTCACGGCCTCGATGTGGCGAAGGGCGGTCGCGGCCAGTGCGGGAACGCCCAGGAGGGCGACAGGAGAGATCGTTTCGCCGTCGCTGGCGAGCAGCTTGCGCGCCGTCGCTCGCAGCGCGAGGTGGCCCGCTTCATCCGATGCGTTGAGCCAGGCGCGGAGTTCGGGCCCGGCGTGGGAGGCGTAGCGAGCGATGGAGCGCATGAGGCGGGCCGAGCGATGGTCGGCGAAGCGGGCGGCCGCGTGCGCGAGGACGCGGTCGAGAGCGGCAGCCACACGCGTGTCGCTTGCGGGCAGCAGCGCTTCAGCGGCCTGTGCGAGCCCATCGACGGCGGCGACGCCGACCGCTGAGGCGTCGCGGGCGAGTCGACCGAGGGTCTGGATCAGCTCCGGCAGGTGCTCGGCGGCCTTGCGGTAGCGTTCGGCGACGACGGTGGTCAGGACGTGCACCGCCAGCCGGCGGCACTCGGGCGCGTCGTGGCAGGCGAAGGTGTCGACCAGTTCGGGCAGGCGGCTTCCGGCGATCGCCACGGTGGCGGCCCGGGCGTCATCGGACAGGCGGGGCCAGGCGCGGAGGACTTCGGGGAGGAGCCAGTGCGCATTTCGGTTGGCGGCTTCGTCGAGCGCGAGGGCGACCGCAGCTTCGAGTTCGTCGCCCGACGCGACGGCGAGGAGCGAGCGCAGCGCGGCGCGGCGTTGGCGGGCGGGCAGGCGGTGGAGCAGGTGCAGGCGCTCGTCGAAGGTGGGCATGCCCCGATGTGATCGGCGGCGAGGACTCGCGGGCTGGAAGAAGCGATCGCGGACGCCGGGATGGGGTGGGGCGTGTCGGTAGGACTTTGATCGGGAGGCACCGGCAAGGTGCTACATGTAGCCGATCAACATGGCGATTGCTACGAGGGAAAGGGTGTGGCGAGTGCTTACATGTCGCATGGATTCGGGCCTGATCCGCGTGTTTCCGCTTGCCGGGATAGGGCCTCTGGCTACACTCGCGATCGCCGTGGGGCCCTTTGGGCCCGCCTCCTCCCACGCTCCCGTCCACGAACGATGGGGTTTTCGATATGAGCAGTCCGATGAAGTCGACCAGCCTCCAGGCGTACCGCACGATTCTGTACCGACGTGCCCTGCACCCCGAACTGTTCAAAATCAAGGCTCGGCGGACGATCGAGCACGCGGGGTACTCCTTCGAGGCGTGGCTCATGCCCGGCTCGCACCTGATGCGCTTCCAGCACGGGGACGCGTGCGCCGTCGAGTTGACGACGGAGCTCGAGGACGGCATCCCGGAGCGCGGGATGGTGACGGCCTACCCGTGCGCGGGCGAGCGGGAGCACGAGGAGGAGTTCGGGGAGGGCGTGAAGTTCGTCGCGACGGTGCAGACCGAGCAGCTCCAGGAGAGCCTGTATCGGGCGACGTATGACGAGCTCGTGGCGTTCGGGCGGGCCAAGGATGCGCTGCTGCACGAATGGGCCGACGCCGAGGGCGGGCGGTGCGCCTCGATCCTCGACCTGCAGCGGTACCGGCGTGAAGTGCACGCCGACGCGTACCACCTGCTGGCGCAGGGGGGCGTGGTGCTGCGATCGCAGACGATCTTCGAGCACGGGGTGGAGTAAGCCGCCGCCGCGATACTGATTGACTTGCACGGTTCGCGCACCGATACTTGAGGCGTGATGATGTGCTGCGCAATTCTGCGAATTCCGCTGCCCCGCTGAGACTTTTGGTCTCGGTCGGGGCGCTCCGCGTCGTCACCCTCCCACCCCCATCACCCCATTCGTCCTGGGTTTGCCCGGCGGTATGCTTCGGCTGGTGTGGTGGCGTACGCACGGGCGAGACGCCCGTGCCACCCTTGGCTATGTCTGGGTTCGCGCGGGCGCACTGCCTGTGCCACCGGTCCTCGAAGGAACGTGTGAACTGCGATGAGTGACACCACCACGACGCCCGATCAGGATCGGGCCAAGCGATACAAGAGCACGCTCAATCTGCCCAAGACCGCCTTCTCGATGAAGGCGAACCTGACGCAGAACGAGCCGGCCAGCATGAAGCGATGGGACGCCGCCGGGCTGTACGACCGCGTTCAGGAGGCGCGGGCGGCGGACAACGACGGCGTGTTCATCTTCCACGACGGGCCGCCCTACGCCAACGGCTCGATCCACCTCGGGCACATGCTCAACAAGACGCTCAAGGACTTCGTCGCCCGCTCGCGGCTGATGGAAGGCCTCGCGTGCCCCTTCGTGCCGGGGTGGGACTGTCACGGCCTGCCCATCGAGCACCGGGTGATGCAGGAGCTGAGCAACTCGGGCAAGCTCGAGAAGCTGGCGACGCTCGAGGACGACAAGCGACGGATGGCGATCCGGCGTGAATGCCAGAAGTACGCCGAGAAGTTCGTCAAGCACCAGATGAAGCAGATGAAGCGGCTGTTGACGCTGGCGGACTACGACGAGCCGTATTTGACGATGCACCCGTCGTACGAGGGGGCGGTGCTGGAGGTGTTCGCGGGGCTGGTGGAGAAGGGGCTGGTGTATCGCCAGCTCAAGGCGGTGCACTGGTCGGTGGAGAACGAAACGGCGCTTGCGGATGCCGAACTGGAGTACGACGAGCGCGAGGACATCTCGGTGTACGTCGACTTCGAAGCGGCGGACGCCGCGGCGGTGTACGAAGCGTTCGGGCTGAGCGAGGACGACGCGCCCGAGCAGACGCCGACGCTGATGATCTGGACGACGACGCCCTGGACGCTGCCTGCGAACCTGGCGATCTGCGTGAACGAGAAGATCGCCTACGCCCTCGTGAGGGTGGACGGGAACGTCACGATCCTCGCAGAGGCCCTCGTCGAGAAGGTGACGAAGGCGGGCAAGGCCGAATCGGTGGAGGTGCTGGCGACGGCGGCGGGCGAGAAGCTCGTGGGACTGCGGTACCGCCACCCCTTCGTGCCCGAGGGGCCGGACTTCTCCACGCAGCCCGACGCCGCGATGCGCGGGGCGGACCCGGGCGGGATCTACCGCGTGCTGAGCGCCGACTACGTCACGCTCGAGGACGGCACGGGCCTGGTCCACACGGCGCCGGGCCACGGCGCCGAGGACTACATGACGGGGCTCAAGGAGAAGCTGCCCATCTACTGCCCGGTGCGCGAGGACGGGACGTACGACGGCTCCGTCCCCGAGTTCCTGCGCGGCAAGAAGGTGTGGGCGGCGAACGAGGAGATCGAAAAGCTCCTCGGCGAGAGCGGGCACCTGTTCCATAGCCACCGATTCCTGCACAGCTATCCGCACGACTGGCGCGGCAAGAGCCCCGTGATCTTCCGGGCGACGGAGCAGTGGTTCGTGGGTGTGGATGATCCGTCGCTGTCGCTGCGCGAGACGGCGATCGAGGCGACGTCGAAGGACAATCCTGACGGCATCAACTTCGTGCCCGAGTGGGGCCGCAACCGCATGCGCGGCATGCTTGAGTCGCGCCCCGACTGGTGCATCAGCCGCCAGCGCGCGTGGGGGCTGCCGATCCCAGCCTTCTACACCGCCGATGGCGAGACACTGCTCAACGCCGACACCGTGCGCGCGGTCGCCACGCGCTTCCGCGAAGTGGGCAGCGACGCGTGGTTCACCGAAGACCCCGCGACGCTGCTCCAGCACTGGGCGAACCCGGACGGCGTCGACCTGTCGTCGCTGCGCAAGGGGCACGACATCTTCGACGTGTGGTTCGAGAGCGGGTCGTCGTGGAACGCCGTCATCCGTGAGCGCACGGGCGAGTTCCCGGTGGACCTCTACCTCGAAGGTTCCGACCAGCACCGCGGGTGGTTCCAGACGTCGCTCCTGCCCGGCCTGGGCGTGATGGGACGGAGCCCGTACAAGACGGTCGTTACGCACGGGTTCATGGTGGACAAGGCCGGCAAAAAGATGTCCAAGAGTCTGGGCAACGTGCTCGACGTGGATGACCTGCTCGCGAAGTTCGGCGCCGACGTCTGCCGCTGGTGGTTGGCGACGCTGTCCTACGAGGGGGACATGAAGTCGGACGAGGCCTTTTTCGCGACCGCGGGCGAGGCCTACCGCAAGATCCGCAACACGCTGCGCTTCATGCTCAGCAACCTCTCGGACTTCGAGGCGAGTTGCGAGGGCAAGGAAGGCATGTGCGTGCCGGTCGCCGACATGCCGCCGACATCGGTCGACGCCTGGGTGCTGGGCGAACTCGACGGCGTGATCCGCGACGTGCGTGAGGCGTTCACGGCGTATCACTTCCAGAAGGCAACGTCGCGGCTGTACAACTTCTGCAACGACACGCTCAGCGCGACGTACCTCGCGGCGGTGAAGGACCGGCTGTACTGCGACGCGCCCGACTCGCCGCGACGCCGGCGCACGCAGACCGTCCTGTGGGACTTGGTCGATGCGCTCAGCCGTCTGCTCGCGCCGATCCTGCCCCACACGGCGGACGAGACGTACCGCGCGCTGCACGGCGTGGACGCGAAGGACCGCGAGCGGTGCGTGCATCTGGAGCGTTTCCCCGAGCCGTTGAGTGTGAAGCGTGACGAAGCGTGGCCCGAGGTGATCAAGCGTCGCGACGCGATGCTCAAGGCGCTCGAGGACGTGCGGGCGCAGGGCACGATCGACAACCCGCTCGATGCCGGCATCGTCGTGCCGGACGAGGGGGACGTGCTGGCACGCTTCGACGCGGTGGATCTGGCGGACCTGTGCGGCGTGAGTCGGGTGGAGCTAGCGCCGGCGGGCGAGGCGAGCCGCGTGCTGGACCTGCGGGAGGAGCCGCGGTGCGAGCGGTCGTGGCGGCGCGACGGGACGGTGAAGCAGCGGTCGGACGGGGGGATGTTGAGTGATCGCGATGCGCTGGCGGTGGGGGTGGGGTAGGGCAGTGACGAGGGAAGGGCAGAAGCAATCGGCCTTTGGCCGAAGACGGGCTGGAAGCCCGTCCCACCGAAGGCAGGAGGCGCACGGGCGGGACGCCCGTGCCACCGGCTGTTCTGTCAGCGGGCGGCGCGGGCTTCTTGTTGCAGGGATTGGAGTTCGTCGTGCAGGCGTTCGAGAGCGGCGTCGGGGCCGTGCGCCATGAGATTGTCGTAGGCGATGGGCTCGCCGACAGCGACGGCGATGCGCACGCCTCGGAGCTTGGGGAACGTGCGGTGGCGCGGGAAAGCGTCCTGGCAGCCATCGAGGCCGACGGGGAGGACGGGGCATTGGGCCTTGCGGAGGAAGAGCAGGACGCCTCGTTTGAACGCGCCGAGTTCGCCTTCGCGTGAGCGTGTGCCTTCGGGGAAGATGAGCAGTGCCGCGCCGTCGTGGATGCGTTTGGCGCCTTCTTTGATCGCGGTGGTGTCGGTCTGGCCGCGCTTGACGGGGATGGAGTTGAGGTTGCGGATGAGCCAGGCGAAGGGCTTGAAGTGGAAGAGCGAGTCGCGGGCGAGGAAGTGTGTGGCGCGTCGGGTGAGGCACATGCTGACGACGGGCGGGTCGAAGTGAGACTGATGGTTGGCGACGATGATGAGCGGGCCGCGGGCGGGGACACGGTCGAGGTGGAGGCGGCGCAGCCCGTAGCACGTCTTGAGGACGGCGAGGGCGCCGAGCCAGCAGCATTTGTAGAAGGCGCGCGAGACGAAGCCCTGGTTGGGATAGCGCTCGCGCACAGGCGGCAGGGGCGCGGGGTCGGCGCTGGAGGATGGCTGCGTCGCGCGTGGTTCGGTGGGAGGGGTCGGACTCACCCGACGGGCTCGAGCCGCTCGCGCTGGGCGTGCTGGCGGACGGACCGCTCAAGAGTGTCGACGACCTCCTGCTGGCTGAGCGGGGAGGTATCGACGCGGATGGCGTCGGGCGGGCAGCGCAGGGGGCCGACGACGCGGGTGGAGTCGAGGCGGTCGCGGTGGGTGAGGTGCTGCTCGATGGCGTCGACGTCGGCTTCTTCGGGGCGGCCCATGGCGACGAGCTGGTCGGCGCGGCGCTGGGCGCGCACGCGCGGCGAGGCGTCGAGGAAGAACTTGATGCTCGCGTCGTTGAAGACGACCGTCCCCTGGTCACGCCCTTCCGACACCAGCCGCGGGTGCGCCTCGCCGATGCGCCGCTGCGTCGTCACCAGCACGCGGCGGACGGCGGGGAGAGCGGCGACGGTGGAGACGTGCGCGCCGACGTCGGCATCGCGGATGCGGTGCATCAGCGAGCGGCCCTCGGCCAGCAGCGTGGGCGGATCGGCGGACCAGTCGAAGCAAAGGTCGGCGCGGCGGACGAGCCGAGCGACAGCCTGTTCATCAGCGGGATCGAGCCCGGCGTCCATTGCCAGGGCGGTCGCGCCGCGGTACATCGCACCGGTGTCGAGGAACTCGAGCGCGAGGGCGGCCGCGAGCTGGCGGGCGACGGACGATTTGCCGGTGCCGGCGGGCCCGTCGATGGTGACGATCATCCGCTGTGGGTTGAAGATCTGCATCGTGGGTACCGGCTCCTGCTCACGCACGAGCGATAGGGTGTGCGGGTGACGGGCTGGGGTCAAGTCTCTTCTTCGAGGCTCGCGGTAAGGAAGCGTTTGGCGGCCTCGATCGCCGGGCCTGGAGCGTTATCGCCCCGGTACTCGATGGCGAGCGCCCCCTCGTAGCCGACGGTCTTGACCGCTTCCATGCAGCCTTCGAGGGGGAAGGCCTTGTGGGCGCCGGCGTTGTCGAAGTCGGTGACGGCGGCGCAGACGCAACTGGCGTAGGGCGTGAGCTGGCGCATGTAGCCCGAGGGGTCGTCGGTTGCGGCGGCGGTCTGGAAGTCGGGCATGGAGCCGATGCGGAAGCCGCCGACCTTGCGGATCATGCCCGTGAGCTGCTCGGGGGTCTCGGTGAGGCCGGGCTCGGGCGCGAGGAGCAGGTTGACTTCGAGGCGCTCTGCGGCGGTGACGACTTCCTTGAGCCGTCCCGCGATCTGGTCGGCGTCGGCAGACGCGGGGGCTTGGATCCTCATGGCGACGCTGGCGCAGCCGAGGCGATGGCCGACACGCAAGACGCGCTCGAGGCGGTCGATGGCGTTGTTGGCCTTGGTGGGTGTGGTGAAGTCGTGGGAGCGGTCTTCGATGAGTGTGAGCCAGGGGCAGCCGGCGCGGTCGGCCTCGTCTCTGAGGCGGTCGAGGGCGTTGGCGTCCCACCCAGCGAGGTAGCTGGTCTGGAGGGCCAGGCCGTGGAGCGCGAACTCCCCGAGAACGTACTTGGGCGCGTCGTAGAGGTGGAGCTCCGGCTCTTTGCCGGTGAGGAGCGCGTGGAGCGATCGTGTCGAAAGGGTGAGCAGCATCGTGGGCGGCCGCCCCTCCGGTCAGCGGCGCCGACACTGTAACGGGATCGGGTCGAGCGTGGGGTTGGTGGGCGGTCGGGGAGCACGGGTTGCCGCTGCGCGGTCAACCCGTAGCAAGGTGAGCAGCCCGGAAACAAGATGCAAAAGAAAAGACGGCCTGGCGTGAGAGCCAGGACCGTCTGGAGGGGAGAAAGAACTGTTGAGACTCGCCGCCTCGAGCGGTGAGCCTGATGAATCATCCTATGGGGTGTGACCTTGGGCAAGGCTTGGCCGGTCGGAATGTCTCGAACCACATGGGTAAGATGCCCCAGCGATCATCGTTACGGACGATCGTAGGTCGATCGCTCGCTTTGGACTGGGGTTGATACGACGGTTTTGCTCGGGGGTTCCGTTTGGAGGGGGCTTTGGCGACGAGAACGCGCGGGGGCAGTAGACTGCGGGTCGTCACGGTCGGCGCGGTTTGCCGCGTTTGACCGGCCTGAGCGTCTGGCCTGACTTGGACTTTCTGGAACTGCGAGGCTTGCCCATGCCGTCACCTTCGGACCTTCGCTACACGGACTCGCACGAATGGGTGCGGCTCGAGGGG
Source organism: uncultured Phycisphaeraceae bacterium (assembly GCA_964440605.1). GTDB lineage: Bacteria > Planctomycetota > Phycisphaerae > Phycisphaerales > UBA1924 > CAYTSW01. Next base: position 8,167 of record CAYTSW010000083.1, read on the forward strand.
AACCTCGCGACGCTGGGGATCACCCAGTTTGCCGTCAACGAACTCACTGACATCACATATGTCGAGCTGAAGCCGGCAGGGACGACGGTGACCGCGGGCGACTCGATCGGCGAGGTGGAGTCGGTGAAGGCGACGAGCGACATTTACACGCCGGCGGCGGGCGAGATCATCGAAATCAACGAAGAGCTCTCGGACGACCCGTCGAAGGTGAACGAAGACCCGTTCGCGGAGGGGTGGCTCGTGCGGATCCGGGTGGATGATGCGTCGGTGATCGAGGCGATGATGGACGCCGAGGCGTATGACCAGAAGTACGCGGAGTGAGCCGGCGTCGAACTGGTCGGCTTGGGTGATGCGGGCGGAGTGAATCGGCGGGACGCGGGTGCCGAATACGAGGTGGGATCGCCGCGCTCTGGCGATCGCCTAGGGTTGTCGCCCGGTATTTCGGAGCGGTCGTTCGCGGCTCCGGACGCCTCTGGAGGCTGCGTGCTGTGATGATCCGCTGCATCGATGTCCACAAGAGTTACACCACCGGAGGACGCCGCGTCGAGGCGCTGCGGGGTGCGGACCTTGAGATCGAGGAGCCGGGGTTCTACGGCGTGATGGGTGCTTCGGGCAGCGGCAAGAGCACGCTGCTGCACCTGATGGCGGCGCTGGACGTGCCGGACTCGGGCGAGGTGCACCTGGCGGGCAAGCGCGTGGACGCGATGGGCGAGGGCGCGCTCACGAGCTTCCGGCGGACGGAGATCGGCATCGTCTTCCAGCAGTTCAACCTGATTCCGACGATGACGGCTCGCGAGAACGTCGAGCTGCCCGGGATGCTCGCGCGTCGCGACGAGCGCGAGCTGCACGCGCGGAGCGACGAGCTGCTGCACAGGCTGGGGATGACGGACCGGGCGGAGCACCGTCCCGAGGCGTTGTCGGGCGGCGAGCAGCAACGGGTGGCGATCGCGCGGGCGCTGCTGTTCGCCCCGCCGATCCTGCTCGCGGACGAGCCGACGGGGAATCTGGATTCGAAGTCGAGCGAGCGGCTGTGGTCGCTGCTCGCGGAGATCGCCGCGGAGCGGGAGACGACGATCGTGATGGTGACGCACGAGGCGGCGGCGGCGGCGCACTGCCGACGCGTCTACCTGCTGCACGACGGGCGGGTGACGGGGCACATGGACACGGAGGGTCTGGATGCGAGCGGTATCGCGGCTCGGTATCAACAGCTTGGCCGGTCGGCGTAGCCGCACCCTGCTCCTGATCGGCGCGGTGGCGCTGGCGACGGCGTTGGTGGCGGCGATCTCGTGCGCGCTGGCCTCGCTGAACAAGGGCATGATGTATCGCGTTGCGTCGAGCGTGGGCAACGCCGACGTCAACGTGCGCCACGTCGCGGGGGATCGGCTTGACGCGGGTGTCGTCGCGACACTGCGTGGGCAGAAGGACATCGCGCTGGCGGCGCCGCACATACGCGAGGGTGTGCGCTTCTGGCCCGTGGAGGGGTTCGAGGGTGGGGAGCCGGTGGTGGCGTCGGTGCAGGGGATCGACCCGGCGGTGGAGTACGAGGTCATCCCGTTCACGCCGGACGTGGGGCGGCGGGTGGAGAACGACTGGGAAGTGGTGCTCGACCGTTCGACGATCGAGACGCTCGGCGCCGAACTCGGTTCGGAGCTGGTTGCGGGCGATCGGCTGGAGGAAGCCGACGACATCTTCACGGTCGTTGGGATCGTGGAGCCTCGAGAGATCGAGATCCTGCGTCGGCCGCAGGCGTGGACAACGATCGCCTCGCTGCGCGAGGCGACGGGCGTGGACGGGTTTGTGCACGAGGTGCTCGTGCAACTCAAGGATGGCGTGGCCGCGGAGGCGATGATCGACCCGCTGACCGCAGCGCTGCCGCCCAACACGCTGGTGCGCTCGACGGAGCTGACGACGAGCGGCATCGGCAAGACGATCCGGGCGAACAACTTCATGTTCACGCTCTCAAGCGTGCTGACGTACATCG
>CAYTSW010000083.1:10247-12067 GCA_964440605.1 uncultured Phycisphaeraceae bacterium
ACGATCCGGGCGAACAACTTCATGTTCACGCTCTCAAGCGTGCTGACGTACATCGCCAGCGGGTTCATCGTGCTGACGGGGTTGACAACGAACCTGCTGGAGCGACAGCGGGAGCTGGCGGTGCTGCGCTGCATCGGCGCGTCGCGTGCGCAGCTTGCGGGGTCGCAGTTCGTCGTGGGCGGGGTGATCGGCGCGGGCGGGGCGGCGATCGGCTTGCCGTTGGGCATCTTCTTCGCCTGGATGGTCACGGTGCTTTTCCCGGATCGTTTGCCGGCGGGGCTTGTGGTGCCGGTCGGCGGGATGGCGCTGGCGGCCGCGGGGGCGGTGTTCTCGGGTTTGGTGGGCGCCTCGTGGGCGGCGTGGAGCGCGTCGCGGGCCAAGCCGCTGGCGGCGATGGCCTCGCGATCGAAGCCCGCGACCACGCGCGGGCTGGGTCTGGCGGCGGTGCTGGGGTTGGTGGGCGTCGCGGTGCAACTGCTCATCGTCGGGCTGGCGACCGACGGGCAGGTGCTCTTCTGGGGGTACGCCGCGGCCGGTCTGCCGATGATGTTCGTGGGCTACTTCCTGCTCGGCGCGCCCTTGGCGATGGTGCTGGCGCGGACCGTGGGTCCGGTGCTGGGGCGGGTGATGGGCTTGCCCAAGGGCCTGCTTCGGCGGTCGCTGGAGGCGACGCCCTTCCGCACGGGGTTCACCGCCGGCGCACTGATGGTCGGCCTCGCGCTGATGACGAGCATCTGGACCAACGGCTCGGCGATCATCGATCAGTGGATCGGCGCCATCCGCTTCCCCGACGCCTTCGTCAACGGTCAACTCGTCGGCATCACCGATGAGCACCGCGCGGCGCTCGAAGGGCTGGACTTCGTCGACAACACCTGCGCGGTGACCATCTTCCGCGTCGACGGCAACAACGCCTTCGGCCTCACCGGCTTCCGCCAACTCTCGACGAGCTTCATCGCCTTCGAAGTCGAGCCCTTCTTTGAAATGACGAAGCTCCACTGGGTCGCGGGTGATCCGGAAACGGCGATCCCCAAACTCGAGGAGGGCTCGGGCCTGCTCGTCGCGCAGGAGTTCCTCGTCCAGCGCGAGGGGTTCGGCATCGGCGACACCTTCCCCATCGAGTTCCGCGGGCGCACGCGCGAGTTCGAGATCGTCGGAGCCGTCAGCAGTCCGGGGCTGGACATCGTCAACAAGTACTTCGACTTCGAGGAGGAGTACGCCAACGCCTCGATCCACGCGGTCTTCGGCTCGCGCCAGGTCCTCGAGGAGTTCTTCCGCACCGACAAAATCGACCTGCTGCAGGTCGGCATCGCCGACGACAGCACGATCACGGACGAAGACGCGACGGCGCAGATGGAAGAGGCATTGGCTACGCCCGGTTTGATCGTCGGCAGCGGGCGGCAGATCCAGCAGGAGATCATCCGCATCGGCCTCGGCTCGATGCGCATCGCGACGTACGTCGCGATCGGTTCGATGCTCATCGGTTGCTTCGGCGTCGCGAACATCGTGGTCGCGGGGATCGACGCACGCCGCTTCGAGTTCGGCGTGCTTCGTTCGATCGGCGCGAGCCGCGGCGTGCTCGCGCGCCTGCTCATCGCCGAGGTGCTGATGGTCGCACTGACCGCGTGCATCCTCGGCACACTGCTGGGCATCCAGGGGAGCTGGGCGGGTCTGCGCATGAACGAGCTGCTCGCCGGGCTGAAGCTCGACCTGCGCCCGCCGGCGGGCCCGATCGCGCTCGGGTGGGCGATGCTGGTGGTGCTGACGGTGGGCAGCGTGCTGCCGATCGTGCTGCGCGTGAGCGCGTTGCGGGCGCGGGACTT
>CAYTSW010000084.1:0-6882 GCA_964440605.1 uncultured Phycisphaeraceae bacterium
CGAGCTGTGATCCGTTCCTGCCTCACCCATCCCGCGCGCGGCGCACCGGTGCGCCACGCGTTCACCCTCGTCGAGCTCATCGCCGTCATGGTCGTCGGCGCGATCATCGCCGCCACCGCGATCCCTGTGATCGGGCGGCTGGACGAGTCACGAGCCGCGGCTCTGACCGACGACGTCGCCCGCCTCGCCGCCGACGCCCGCGCCCGCGCTCTGCGCACCGGCCGGCCCACCGCCCTGCGCTTCGACCTCCGTTCGAGCCTCGTCGAGCGCCTCTGGCTCCCGGCCGAGGGCGACGCGCCGGCGCCCTTCGCCGAACCGCTCGCCATCATCAGCCGCTACCCCGGCGTTGACGTCAGCGCGATCGACCTCACGGAGGGCGACGCCGACACCCTCTGGTTCGCGCCCGACGGCCCGCCCCACCTGCGGACCGACTCCGGCGTGTTCGAGCGTTACCTCACCGAGTCCGCGAGCATCACCATCGAGGGCGCGGGACAGACGTTCACCATCCGCGTCCTGCCCACCACCGGAGCGATCCAGCGATGAGACGCAGCCGGGCCTTCACGCTCATCGAGGGCGTTGTCGCGATCGTGGTGCTCGCGATCGCGGTGCCCGTCGGCGTGATGATGATGGCCGACGCGACGAGCGCGCGCGTTGCCGCCGCGCAGCGCACGCGTGCGGCGCTGCTCGCGAGCCTCGTCATCGATCAACTCAACGCGGACATCGCCGGCGCCACCCGCGGCCTCGGGCTCGCCGCCCTCGACACACCCACCACCTATCTCGAAGAGAACAACACCGGCTTGCGCGACCGCATCGCTCAGCTCTCCGAGCCCTACGAAGACGCCGGCCTGACGTGGACGCTCGAGATCGCCGACTTCACCGACGCCGAGGGCCGGCGTTCGGGCGACCCCGACGCCGACCTGTACCGCGTCGTCACCGTCATCGTCCGATGGCCCGACCCGCGCACGGGCGACGCCGAGTTGCGCGTCCCTGTGATGCTCGCGGAGATCTGCTCGTGACCACGCCGCGACATCGACATCGCGGCGCCTCGCTCATCGAGATGATCGCGGTCATCATCATCCTCGCGGTCATCGCGCCCGTCATCGCGGGCGTGCTCACGCAGACGAGCCGACAGTTCACCGTTGCGCGCGACCAACGCGCCGCCATCGACGACGCGACCCACGCGATCGACCAGGCCGCCCTTGTGCTGCGCAACGCGCTCGCGCAGGAAGGCGTCACGCTCGCCGACGGCGGCCATCATTGGCTCCGACTCTCCGACGGCACCGAACTCCGCCGCCGGAGCGACCGCGTCACCCTCGACCGCCCCGACCTCCCCGAGGCCGACCTGATCACCGGCGTGACCGACGCTCGGGTCTCCTACGCGGACGACGCCGGCCAACCCATCGGTCTCGACTCCGGCCTTTTCCCGCAGGCGGTCGCCCGCATCGGCCTCGAGATTACGGCGCGCGGGCTCACCGTCTCCAGCTCGGTCTACCTCGCTTCGCGACGCGCTTTCACACCGCCCCCGAGTTCCATCGCCTGGCACGAGACCTTCGAAGACCTCTCTAATGGCGACCGAAGCGACGACGGCGACACCGCCTGGACCACAGACGACTCCCGCACACGCAACGCGCGCCACGGCGTGCACAGCGGCGCCTACCGCTTCAGCCGCATGCGACCCTTCCAGGCCTCCGTCGACTGGCGATCCGAACCCATCAACATCGCCGGCTCGGCCGCCGCCATCCGCATCCGCATGCGCGGCTCGGGCACGCTCAACCACGAGTCGACCTCGCGCTTCTTCGACTACTACGACATCTACGCCGTCGTCGACGGCAACGAGCGACACCTCGCGCGCGTCACGGGCGACCCGACTGGCGAAACCATCCAATACTCGGGCATCACCGGCAACGCGCTCGAAGTCCTCGTCCGCGCCGGCGTCACGGGCGGCGACGAGTACATCTACCTCGACGACGTCATGGTCCTCGCCTCACCCGAGGAGGGCGGCACCTTCGCCGAGGCCTCCAACTACGTCATCTTTGCGTCGGACGACGTCTTCGTCGAAGGCGCCCAGCCGCGCAGCCGCGTCGTCGCCGGGCGTAACGCCAACATCCGCCAGTCCACTGTCGGCGGCGGGCTCGGCGGTGTCGCGCTGCCGCAGGACACCATGCTCATCGGCGCCGCCCTCACCCTCGACTCCTCGCAGGTCCTCAACGGCGACGTCCGCACCGGCACCACCAGCCACCTGCACGGACACTCCGTCCCGCAGGGCCAGATCATCGTCGGCGAGGAGCTGCCCGTCGATCTCGACGTCCTCACGGACACCCTCGAACTCGCCGCTCAACGCGTCGACGCCGCCGAGGCGATCACCGCCGAACCCGACGCGGGCGGCCTCACGCTGCAAGCCACGGGCTCCGGCGTCAACGTCTTCGCGTTCGACGCTTCCGTGCTGCGCACGCTCCACACGCTGCGCATCGAAGGGCCGCAGACTGCATCGGTGGTCGTCCGCATCGACGGGTCCAACGCCGAGTTCCGCAACGGCCGCGTCGAGCTCATCGGCGTCGACGCGCGACGCGTTCTTTGGGTCGCGCCCGAAGCCGACCGCGTGACGCTCGCCTTCGCCGAGTGGCGCGGCACCGTTCTTGCCCCGCACGCCGAGGTCGTCATCGAACACCTCACCGCGTTCGGCGCCGCCTTCGGCCGCCGCGTCACGCTCCGCCAGGGCTCCCTCTACCACGAGCCCTACGAAGGCAGCCTGCCGCGCCCGCAACCGCAGGGGGGCGGCTCATGATCACCCGCCTGCCCAACTTCCGTCGTGGCCGCCGCGGCATCAGCGTTGCCGCGATCGTGCTCATCCTCGCGGCGGCTCACCTCGCCGTGATCCACAGCGTCACCGCGACGGCGGACGACGCGCTGCGTTCGGCCGACCGCGTCGCCGCGACCCGCACCGAAGCCGCCATCGCCAGCGGGCTCCACATCGCCGCCGCCGAACTCATCAACGGCCGTTCACCGCCCGCCGACCCCGTTGCCCTCACCGACGGCAGCACCGTCCTCATCGAGGTCGACGGCAGCGCCCGACCCTACACCGTCACGCTCACCGCCCGAAGCGGGGGCGCCTTCCGCTCCCACACGTTTGTTCTTGACTGATCCCCCGACTCCGGTATGCGGGGCAAGATACGCGCGATCCAAGCCGATGAAGGACGACGGATGACACCCCTCACGACGCGCATCCCAACACCGCGGCGCGGTCTCTCCCTGATCCTGCACCTCTGTGACGACGCGTTGCAGGGGGTCGTGGTCCGCGGCAGGCTCGTCACGAAGCGGGGGGCGGTCCCGCTCGATCGCGAGGAGTGGGCGCGCGCCTGGGATAACGAGCTCGCGCCGTTCGACGAACCGCTCGCAGCGCTGGTCGAGGAACTCGGGGGCGCGATGAGCCTGCGCCGATGCCCCGTCACCCTCGTCTACAACAGCCCCACGTCAACCGCGACCGTGCTGTCTTCTCCCGCCGCGGGCGATCTCGCGCTCGACGCCGCGGAACTCGCTCTCGCCGACCAGTTCCCCGACCCGCTCGACGAATCGCCTTACGCGGTGGTGCTTCTCGGCCGCGATGCCGCCGAGTCGTCTGAAGCGCAGTCCCACACACTGGCGGTTGCTGAAACGGAGGCGGCCAGCAGCGCGATGGAGGGTTGGCTGGCTCGCGCGGGGCTCGGCGCCTCCGGCGGTCTGCGGCTCGTCCCCGCCGAGGGTGTGGCGATCGCGCGAGCGGTCGAGCGCCGCCTCGCTGATCCGTCCGAAGACCCCCGCATCGACCTGCGTGTGGGCGAGCACGTCTCGACGCTCGTCGCCTCCGCTTTGGGCCGCGTCACGATCATCCGCCCCAGCTCCTTTACGCTCGGCGCCCTCGTTGACGCGCTCACGTCGCCGCTCCCCCGCGCCGGCGCAGAAGACGTCGTTCTGCCGCCCGCGCAGGCCCGCGCCGTGCTCTGCGAGCACGGCATACCGGAGCCGGAGGACCACCTCGATTTTGGAAGCGGGCTGACGGGCCGAGACGTGCTGCCCGTGCTGCAACCCGTCCTCCAGCGCGGGATCGTGGAGCTGCGCCAGTCCGTGCGCTTCGGACTCGGCGCACACGCCGCGGACGCTTCGCTCCACGTCTCGGGCCGCGGTGCCGAAACGCCGCGCCTGGCCGCGCTGCTCGCACGCCAGGCCAACCTCAACGCGTGCCACACGAGCTGGGACGATCTTGCCTGCGACATCGACACGGCCCTCGACTGCCGAGCGCTCCCGAAGCTCGCGCTCCCGTCGCGTGCCGCGGCGCACCGTCGTCATCAACGCCGCGCGCTCACCGCGGCGTACGCCGGGCTCGCCGTCGCCTGCGTTGTTGGGGTGGCGAGCTTCTTCGCCAGCCGCGCGCAAGCCGACGGGGCTCGGGATCAACTCGCCGGACTGCAGCAGCGTGCGGCGCTGCTCGAACAGATCGATGCCGAGCGGGAGGCGATCGTGCGCGAGCTCAGCGTGCTCGGCGCCGCGGAACGCGCCGCGATGGACGCCTGCGGCGTCAAGCCCGCGTGGACCGCCACGCTTGCCCACCTCGCCCAACACGCCGCCGACTCCGTTCTCATCACCAGCATCCGCGCCGCTTCGATCGACGAGTCGCACGAGCTCGAGTTCGAGGCCGCGGTTCTCCCGTCCTCAGCCGACTCGAGCGAGTCACCCGACGCCGCTCCCCCGGCCAACGCGGCCGACCCGGCGCGTGCGGTCAACGACTTCCTCGCGCGGCTCGAAGCGTCGCCCCTCATCGAGGCCGCCGAGCTCGGCTCGACACGCCGCGTCGTCGTCGCGGGGTCCGAGACGCGTAGTTTCTCCGTCAGCCTGACGCTGCGCGCCATGCTGTGCCCGACGGTGATTGCGGAGGTGCAACCATGATCGGTGACCGACGCTCGCTGGGCTCGCACATTGCGATCGTCGCCTCGTTGGTCTTCGGCGGCGTCATGCTCGTCCTCGGGCCCGCGGCAAACCAAGCCGATCGCGCCCGCGCCGAGGCCGAGCAGTTCCGCGTCCGGCTCGCCTCCACGAACCCCACGCCCGAGCGCCTCGCCGCGCTCCGAGCGCGGCGGGTCGAACTCAACGTGCGCCTCGGCGGCTTCCGCGCGACGCAGTCGCTCGCCACGCCCGCGGCGCTGAACGTCTTCGTCCAGCAGGCCGCCGCGCGGGCGGGGGTGGAGATCGACGCGGTCGAGCCCACGCGTGTCGAGCGATCGTTCCAGGCCACGACCGACGCGGGCCAGCGCGACCTCAACCTCGCTGGCGTGCGCATCGCCGTCCGGGGGGAAGGCACGTTTACCGACACGCTCGCGTTCATCCAGGAGATCGAGTCACGCGAGGGCCTCTGGCGGCTCGACTCCTTCGAACTCCGACCCGAACTCACCCCCGGCGTCGACCGCATCGCCTTCAACCTGTCCATGGAGCAGCTCGCGCTCGACGTGGACGAGCTCGCCGCCGCCTCCGCGCAACCCGAACCCGAAGAGGGCGACGGCCCATGATCCACCGGCTCACCACGCTGCTGAACCGGGGCGTACGCCGGGGCGACCGCACCCCACGCGACTTCTTCCTCATCGTCGGCGTCGCCGGGGCATCCCCTGCCGTCCTCCTGTTCGCGCTCGCCATCGGCCTCGGTCGCGGCCCACAGCTTTCTCACGCCGCACCCACCGCGGCCGCGCCCGCCGCCGCCGCGCCCACCGCCGGCCCAACCCTCGAGATCACCGACACCCATCGCGACGCGATCGAAACGCGCGATCGCCTGAGCGGCCAACTCGCTTCCGTCGTTTCGCCCAGCATCCTCCCCGGTGACGTCGCCGTTACGCCCATGCCCACCGAAACCTCCGCACCCGCCAGCCCTAACGAGATCATCCCCCCACAACTCGACCTCTCCTCCATCATGCGAGGGCGACACGGCGACGCGCTCGCCTTCATCGACGGCGACCTCGTCAGCACCGGCCATCCGCTCGCAGACGGCTGGCGCATCACCGCCATCGACCCCGACACGCGCTCCATCACCATCGACCACGACCGCGCTGAACCCGTCGTCATCACGATCGGTCAATAAAGCCCGCCATCGCATCCACCACCGCAGGCGCGACGCTGTCGAACTGCCGCGAGCGCACCCACACGGGCCCAACGTCATCGTCGGCCTCCAAGCGCAGCGCCGCATGCGTGAGCAGAGGCCGTCCCGCGCCCCCGCCGTACAGGCCGTCACCCGCCAGCGGGTGCCCCAAATGAGCCAGCGTCGCGCGGATCTGGTGGTACCGCCCGGTCAGCAGCCGCACCAGCACATCGGCCTGATCCAGCGAGCCATCGCCGGCTTCCTCGACCGCGAGCACCTCCAGCTCGGCCCGCTTGCCGCCCGCGAGCACCACCTCCGCGCTGCGACCGACGCGCTTCAGATGCACCAACTGCCTGCCCAGCAGCGCGGCGCGCACTTCCACGAGCGAGCCGAGGCGGCGCACACGCGCCACGTACAGCTTCGTCCACGCCCCGTCACGCACGCGCCGGCTGTGGAACGCCGCCCCCTCGCGGTCCGGCGCGATCACCAGCACGCCGCCGGTGATCGCGTCCAGCCGATGAGGCAGCCGCGCCTCGGTGTACCCATCGCGTCGTACACGCTCGAGCACGCTCCTGCCCTCCACGTCGCGCGTCATCTCGCTCGGCACGCCTGCGGGCTTGTCCACCACCAGCGACCGTCGCGTCGCCAGCAGCACCTCCAACCCACCGACACGCTCGGAGCCGCTCGCCATACGCGCATCTCCTACCAGCGCAGAAGAAAGGCCACCAGCGCAAACGCCGGCGGCCTTATTATCTGCTATGAATCGGGATCTCCTGTGAATCGGG
>CAYTSW010000084.1:6982-11802 GCA_964440605.1 uncultured Phycisphaeraceae bacterium
TGAATCGGGATCTCCTGTGAATCGGGCGTCAGCGACGACGGCGGTTGAGCATCAGACCCGCCACCGCCAGCATCCCCGCCGCGCCGGGCGCCGGGATGAACGACACCTCGAGGACGGGCCGGAACGCTTCGTTGGGGTTCTCGCGCGAGTCGAAGCGCTTGGCCGTCGGCGCGTTCTCCTCGTCGCCGAGCAGCAGCCAGCCGAAGTTGTCCGACGTTCCGTCGACGAACGCCTGCACGTCCGCGACGAGCCCGGCTCCGCTCCAGGTGTAGAACCCGACGCCGCCGACCATCGCGCTGGCAGAAGGCATCGCGACGAAGTCACCGCCCGGCGTCTCCCACTGCGACGTGCCGAGGATCGCGTCCGTCCACGTCGCGTCGCCCGTCTGGGCGGGCGCACCCCCGCCCTCCTGACCCGGCGCGTCCGAACCCGCTTCGCCCCACGCCTGCGACGCGCGGTGCATCGTCACCGGGCGCGTCCCCGCGATCGTCCGCGACATGTGCAGCGTCAGCGACACGTCGGTGATCACCGCGCCGTCCGGGAGGCTCGAGAAGTCGAACTGGATCAGCCCGCGCCGCTTCCGGATGCTCGTGTCCGTCTGGATCGTGTTCCCCGCGAAGAAGTGATCGCCCGCACCGTTGCTCGCGATCCCGTCCTCGAACTCGTACAGCGTGTTGTCCTGCAACGCGTCCAGCGTCCGCACGATCGGCGGCTCACCCGCCAACACCACGCCCGTCATCGAAGCCGACGCCACCGATACAAGCGCGGCGACACCGTCTCTTCGCAGCCCGTTCGTCATCATGAGACTCCCATCTCTCCAAAGGGTTAAGCGTTCTCTGTGCAACGCCCGTCCCCAGCCCCGTGCACTCTCAGCATAACCGCGCCCGCGTGCGAAGCCGCATGAGCCTGCGGCCAAACACGACACCATCGGGATGTCCGATAGTCCCGCGGTCCATGCTCTTGGGTCAATCCCGCGGCGGCGGACCGGCTCCCCGCAGCAACGGACCCTCGCCGCGCAGCCGCGTCCCCACGTCCGCCAGTATCCGAGGGTCGCGCGACACCAACAGGTGGCTCAACGTCCACCGCGGCGGCTCCACCCAGATCGGCGTGTGGCCCTCCGGCGCCGTGCGCGTCGCGCCCACCCACCAGTCGTTCAAGCGCGCGTAACACACCAGCTCGTACGACGCCGCGCTCAAGCCCGCGTCCAGCATGCTCAGGAAGTCCGACCCCGGCGTCATGTCGCGCGACGCCTGGTCCGGCGTTGCGATCCGCGTTAGCTTCGCCCCGCGGTGCGGCGTCGCCAGCGTGAACAGCCGCTTGACCGCCAGGCGCATCTCGCCGGGACGCTCCATCGCCGCCAGACGCGCCGCGAGCCCACCCATCGACACCGCGACGACGTCCACCTCTGCCGTTTCCCCCGGCGCACCCTCGCCGAAGTTCTCCCGCACCGCCCGCACCATGCGGCCCGCCGCGCACGCCATCGTCCCGCACCGCGTGTGCGACACGGGCAGCACCAGTTGCGGCGAGCTCGTCGTCCGCTCGATCGCCCGCGCGAGCTGCCACGCCAGCACCGGCCACGCACGCCATCCAGCCACGCACACCACCGGCCGCGTCAGCGTCCGCCTACTCGCGTGCAGCGCCTGGAAGTGCTCGCGGCCCTCCGCCATCGACATCGCAACGCCCGCCGCCGGCTCACGCCCCGATTCCACACTCACCTCGACATGTGCTTCGACGGTTTGCGGCGTCATCGATCGCCTCGTTCCTCTTCCGCAGCCGCGCATTTCACACGCCTCACTCCAGCACCTCCTCGGGCAGGGGCGTCGCCGGCTCGCGGGTGTAGGGCCGCTCCCCGCGCAGCCGCCGCGCGATGTCCGCCAGGATCCGCGGGTCGCTCTGCGCGTTCATATGAGCGAACTCCATCCCCGGGGTCGGCAACCACCAGGGCGTCACACCCTCGGGCGACGCGTTGACCTCGCCCACAATGCCATCCCGGAGTCGCACGTAACACACCAACTCGTATGACGCCTCCTCCAGATCCGCGTCCAGAAGCCGCAGCAGGTCCGACCCCGGCCGCATCGCGCGCACCTTCGCGTCGGGCGACCAGAACTCCGCCGCCGGCGTCCCGCGGTGCGGCGTGCCGATCGTGTACATCCGCCGGACCGTGAGCCCCGGGTGTCCGTCCACCGTCGCCGCGGCGTACCGCGCGATGAGCCCGCCCATCGACACCCCGACCAGATCAACCTCCAACTCGTCGTGCCGCTGCCCGATCGCGGCATGCATCGACTCGACGTGCCCATGCACGCGACGGCGCGCCGTCTCAAAGTCCGGCGTGAAGAAGAACGCGATCGACGACACACGCTCCGGCGTCGTCGTCGTCTTCCGCAAGGTCGACGCCGCACGCGCCGCCCAGTTCCCCATGTCGCCATAGCCCCCGAGCACGATCACGGGCCGCTCCAGAGGCCGCGAGTGCGCCTCCATCGCCGCCAACTCCTGAACCGCCCGCTGCTCGGAGAGCCGGAACGATGGATTCTGAAACGAGGCCGCCCGCGTGCCCGCGCAGCCCGTCAGCGCGCCGAGCACCAGCGAGATCCCCATGGCCATCGCTACAGCCCCTCGCCACACCCGCGGTCTCGCATCACGTCTTGCACGCGTCAGCGTCGCTGCCGAACTGCGCGCCAAACACGCCGAAGTCCGCGCCGTCCACCACGCCGTTGCCGTCAAAGTCCGCCCGGTCGTCGTACTCGGCATCGCCAACGGTAGACCCGAAGGCCGCTCCGAAGATCCCGGAGTCCGCGCCGTCGACGACGAAGTCGCCGTTGAAGTCCGCGGAGCAAAGCGTCATCGGCGAAGTGGGCCGAACGAGGCGTGCCCGCAGAAACGCCGTGTAGCGTCCGCTGACACACGTCACCTCCAGCACCGGAGCGCCGGGCTCGAGCGCCAAAAGAGGTGCCGCCGATCAAGAGTCCGTCTCCGTCGCCTCCTGACGCGTCGAGATGTCGATCTGCACCTCGTCGTCTCCCATGGGAATCCCGTTCATGGGCGTCCACGACGCCATCGGGCCCGGCAATAACTGCCGCTCGATGAATCCCCCGGTCGACGTGCGCATCAGGAACTCGAGACCCGCGTTCGGACCGGGATAGACCGCGTCCTCCGCCTCCACCCGCCCACCGAAGGGCGGCGCGAACTCAGCGCCCTGCACGACCGAGTCGCTCGCCACCCGCCGCAGCTCCGCGACGGGCAGCACCAACGCGATCGGCACCTCGTATTGCCACACCGCGCCGCCCACCTCCTCGATCGTCACCCGCCACACGCCGTTGATCTCGTCAAGCAGGTCCTGCTGCGTCGTGCGAAACGAGCCCGACGTGATCGCCCCCGACGGGTTGTTCTCGAACTCTCTCGAGAGGTTGTTGGGGCTGGCAAGCGTGACGAACGCATCGGTCCCGACGAACGGGTCGGCGCTGCCGGCCTGCTCCGTCACGTCGATGGTGGGGAAACAAAAGAACGGCGTCAACACGCCCTTCACATCGCCCCGAGAAAGAAACGACTCAATCGACATCTGATAGGCCACAGGCGACGCCCCACGCTCGCCCGCCTCAGCCGCGGCGACGAACGAAGCCGCTCCCGCCAAAGAGACAGCAGCCGTCCAACAACCGATTCGCAATCCGCGCATCATCTTCTCGCTCTCCGGGAAGGCGGCACCCGGCCGCTCGCCAGCGTACGACGCTGGCGAGCGGTGGAAGCCGCACATCTGTCACCAAGAGAACAGCATGCGGTGCGCGACGACGCAACACCCCACACAATCACCGGGCTCGTCGCCAAGTTCACCCGATCCCTCGCACGATCTCACGGCGCGCACTCGGCCGCGCCGTTTCCGAACTGTGCGCCAAACGCGCCAAAGTCGGCGCCGTCAATGACGCCGTCATCGTTGAAGTCCGCCCGCTCGTCGTACTCCGCATCGCCGGCCGATGAGCCGAAGGCGGCGCCGAAGACGCCGAAGTCCGATCCGTCGACGACGAAGTCGCCGTTGAAGTCGGCGGGGCAGAACCCGGGCAGCGGCGGAAGGAGATCTGCGAATGGCGTGGCAGCCCGGTACTCCACGGTGGTGGCGGTGACGGTCAGTGGCGGCGACCCCTCGCAGTCGGGCACAATATCTATGATCGTCCAAGACGAAGCGTCGATGGATTCACCCGTCGTGCGAAGACTCGCGCGATAAAAACTCTCGTTCGCCTCACCTTCTACAACTGGAGTCCATGTAGAAGACGACGGGGGCAGGAGGTCATCGGAAACAAACAGGAAGCCGGGCGTCAATAGCCTGCCCAGCACGTTTGAGGCCGAGCCGGGGTAGCTCACGTTGCCACCATTTACAAAGTAATTGAACGAGTCACCGATCCGGGCCCCGTCGACAAGGTCCGGCGATGTGATGCTGGGCAACTGTGCGAAAGGAAAATCGAAGGATGCGATGATGCTGTAGGCGTACACGCCCCCGTCCGGGTCCTCGATTTCGACACGCAGCGTTCCATCCCACATATCACGCGCCTGTGCGGCTGACGCGAACGGGCTCGTGAATGGCCCAGAGGGTCCGGTCGGATTATTGAAGAAACGAAGCTGCCGCCCGCTCGCAGAAAATATCCGCACAACCGCGTCCGTTGGAATGAGGCTGCTCGATGAGGAGCCGGCGGGCAGGACCTCTTCAAGGAAGTTAATATCAGCTCGCGCCGCGTACGGCTGACTGATCCCGAGCGTGGTCGTGATCGAAGCCTCGAGCCCGATCTCAAACCCGACCGTCTCCGTGCCCCCCTCGGGGAGGCAGGGGTTGACGG
>CAYTSW010000085.1:0-11696 GCA_964440605.1 uncultured Phycisphaeraceae bacterium
CCCAGACCGCGCGCTCGAACCCGTGGTTCCAACCGAAGCCGAGCGCGCTCGGGCGCCACGCCATCGACGAGCGGTAGTCGCGGGTGACCGCCATCGAGGCCGAGTCGATCGCGAAGTCCGTGTACGACGCGCGGACCCGCCCGGTGGCGATGTCCATGTAGCCGAGGCGCGGCGCGCCCGCGTCGTCGAGCTGCGCGTCGCGGTGGCGCTGCGGCGTCGACGGAGCGAGCAGCCCGTGCGTGAGCTCGAAAGACGCTCCCGCTCGGGTGCCCGTCAGGTCGGGGATCGCGTCTTTCTGACGCGCCTGCTTGAGCTGCTCTCGGATCGTCGGTGGCGCGATGCACGGGACCGGGGCGTCCCCGTTGACGCGCACCTGGACGGGGATCTCCGCGTGGACCTCCGGGATGAAGCGCGGGGCGTCCGCCTCCCAGCGCGCGACCCACGTCGCGGTGACCTCGAGGTCGTCGGGGGCGATCACGAGGTGCAGGAGGTGAGGTCGGATCGCCTCGCGCTTGCCCGCCACCTCGAGCTCGACGGACGGCGCCCGCGGGACCTCGAGGACCAGCTCTCGGTGTTCGGGGTGCATCCCGAACAGCGTGATCGGTGTGCCCGACGGCAGCGACGCGAAGACCAGGCCGTGGCTCGCCTCCTGGTAAAAGGCGGGATGCGGGTCGAAGGCGTCGACCGTCAGGTGCTCGCGCCACTCCGGCCGGAGGAAGCCGCGCTGCACCTCCTCGATCTCGACGGCGTCCGGGACGCCGTGCCACGCGTCGGCGTGAGCGAAGACGTGGCGGGGGAATTGCGCCGGGCTCGCCCAGCCGAGGAACCACGGGAGCGGCTGGTGGTACCAGCGACGCGGATCGCCCACGACGAGGTCGTCGGCGGTGAGCCGGCGCCGCGGATCCTCGAGGAGCGGCAGCCTCACCGTCTGGCCCTCCGGCTCGCCGGGCATCACCACGTAGCCGAGCCCGTGCGGGTTGCGCGGGTAGCTGCCCGGGTGGTCGAGCGAGAGCGCCATCAGCGCCTGCATGGTCGACTCATGGCTGACGGGCGCGCGAAGATCGACTCCGCCGTAGGCGTTCTGGACCTTTAGCTCGATCGACTCGAACGGCTCCGGCTCGGAGAGCTGGACCCGACCGTGGCGCCACTCGACCACCCTCGGGCCGATCGCGGTCACTCGTTTCTTGCGGTCGCCGACCCGGATCTCGGCGCCCGCGCTCCGCACCTCACGGCCGGGCTCCGCCCACACCGAGCCCTCGACGATGACGTCGGTGGCGTCCTTCCCCGGCCAGAAGTCGCTCCCCGGCGCGAACCCGGTCGGGGTCTCCTCGCCGTCGTTGAGGTCCCCGCGCAGCGGCCGCGCAGCGGTGAGCGTCAGCGGGCGGCCCGGATCGAAGCGGAAGGTCTCCTTGACGATCGCGAAGGGCTTGATCGTCTGGTCCCCCACCGCGACGCGCACCGTGGCGTCGTAGGTTTCGCGGACCGGCCGCTGTTCTCCGCCGTCAGCCATCGGGTGCTCGCCTCACTCGAACCGAAGCCGGGCGGAGCGCTCCTCGCCCTCGTCCGGCGCCATCAAAAAGAAGGTGCGGTAGACCACGTAGAAGCGGCGCTCCTCCGGGAGCAGCATCAGCAGCTGGGGGACCAGCTCGCGCGTGCCCGTGCGCTCGCCGAGGACGAAGTCCATCTGAGGGACGGCGCTCGGGAGGCGGAACTCGATCGTCCCCTCCGGGTGACAGCCGCGGATAGTCACGACCTCCCCGAGGGGCGCGCGCTGGAATACCCAGCGCGGGTGGGCGCGGAGCGCGGCGAGGTTCGGATCGATCTCGACCGGCTCGTCGGCCTCGAGCCGAGCCCGGTACGCCTCTGCGAGCCGGTGCATCCTCAGGCCGGTGTCCTGGGTCGTCGGCGCGAAGCACAAGGGATGCGGCGTGTCGGTCGAGGCGGTGATCGGCCGCTCGGGATCTTCGAGGTTCGGCGCGAGCCGCTCGTAGGTGGTCCGCGGGAAGCCGGGCGCGACGTACATGCGGTCGCCCATGCGGTTGAGGTCCTCGGTCGGATCGAAGCCGCGGCCGCGCGGATTCACGGCGTGCATGACCTCGACGGTGGAGTTCGCGTCGAGCCAGACCTCGGCCGTCCCACCGAAGGCGCGCTCCCACGTGAGCGGCATCCGCGTGAACGTGGCCGGCGGAGAGAGGACCGGGCCATCGGGGCCCTCGACCCAGCGGCGATCGCCCGTGACGAGGATGCCGTTGGTGACGTCGCCGACGGTCACGCTGATGATGCCCTCGTCGATCGGCTTCGCCTTCGGGGCGTATGCCGCGCCGAGCATCGTCACCTCGAACGCGGACGTGCGGCGGGTGGGGAGATCCGTCGGGAGCACCCCGAGCGGCGTCCCCTCGTCACCGGGGTACAGCGGATACGGCGCCTGCTCGTCGATGCGCACCTCCCCGGACGGCTCGACGGTGAACGTCGCCTTGGCGGTCAGCGCCGCGAGCTTCGCGTCGCTCCCCACCTCCGGCGCGAGGCCCGCGACGAGCTCGGCGACGAGCCCGGTGGAGTTGATCAGCTCCACCGCGCGACCTCAGAGCCACCCGAGCACGTCGAAGCCGGCGTCCTGCGCCGCCGTGTCGTAGTCGGTCGGCGACGCGGACTGCGTCGTCGTCGTGGAGCCGTCGAACGCGCTCGTCTCGCTGGACTCGCCAATCCACTGCGAAGAGCCGTCCGCGCCGCGCGACTCGGTCACCGTGCTCTGGGTCGTGGTGGTCAGGCTGCGGTTGCTCGTCTGAAAGGACCGGTTGCCCTGCGCGTCTTCACCGTACTGCGCGCCCCACTCCCTGGCGTCCACCGGGCGCGCCGCGGTGCCCTGCACCGACCAGGAGCCGTCGGCGTTGCTCGTGCACTGCGCGCCCACGCTGCCGAGCGAGCCCGGGCCACCCGAGACGCCGACCGTAATCGGACCCTGGTATCCGAAGTATTCGCGCCCGACCCAGCGCACCACGGCGCCGCCGATGCTGGAAGCGAGGCTGGTGCCCGCGGAGATCAGGTCGCCCTTCAGGTCGGGCATGAACGGCTCGATGCGCGCGGCCGCGATGCTGGTCGGCGCAGGCCCGCGCTGCGTTTTGCGGAAGGCGATAAACTCGATCGCCACGGTTATCAGTAGCTCGGTCCACCCGGCGATGAAGTCGGTCCAGCTCGTCTCGTGCCACGAGCCGTTCACCATCGAGGTGAAGGACATCCCCGCCGGGATGCTCGCGATGTCGCTGCACGCGAGCGCGTTCATGATGAACGGGAACATCGATCCGAGCGGCGCGCCCTGCGCCTGTACCTCGCCGTTCTGGAAGTGCACCACGCACTTCGACTTCAGGATGTGCACGATCGTGAGCACGTCGTCCGGCGCCGGGACGATCTCGAGGTGCGGGAGCAGCGGCCCGAGGTCGTGCTTCGTCTGGACCACCGGCAGGTTGTGGTTCTTCACGTTGAACGCGATCTTGTGGCTGCCGGTCGGGAGGCCGCCGAACCAGTACATGGGGCAGAACGGCGTCTCGATCGCCAGGCCCATGGGCTCGGCCGCGAAGCCCGTCGCCGAGCCGAAGTAGCGGTGCGGCGTCGGCGTGATGACGGTCATGATGTCGAGCGCGCGAATGACCGGAGTGGGGATACCCATCAGAGACTCCTTCGTATCGCGCTCAGCACTTGAGCTTCACCTGCCCGCCGTCGACCTTCGCCTCGGTCGTGCCGTTGATCTCCACGGTCGGGCTGTTGATCTCGATCTTGCTACGCGAGATCCTGATCTCCGAGCCGCCGACCAAGAGGTGGATCGCGGTCTCGGAGGTCAGCGCGATCTTGCTCGGGCCCTTGATCTTCACGCCGGTCGTCGCCTCCGCGTTGATCACGGAGCCGTGGACGTCGACGCCGGTGGCGCCCGTGACGCTCACGCCCGCGCCCGCGCTGATCGTGACGCTGTCGGTGAGCTCGACGATCATCCCGCCCGTGACGTTGTGGCTGACGTTCCCGGTCGTCGTCATCCTCCAGCCGCCGTTCTGGATCGTCTGAGTGACGCCACCGGCCACGGTCACCCTCGAGCCTCCGGTGATCGCCTCCTCGTTCCCCTGTCCGACCGTCACGCGTCGATGGCCGTCAACCGTGTATATCTCGCCGGAATCGACCTGGACCGACTGTGGACCGTGGACGATGACCTCGTGCATGCCGCCGCCACCGCCGACGGTGAGGTGCCGGTTACCGTCGACTTCGTAGCGCTCCACTTGGTCGACGTGAACGTGGCGATGCGCGCCCTCGACGTGGATCTCCTGCGTGCCGCCGACTCGGTTCGACTGGTTGGCGTGCACGTTCGTGGTGTGGTCGTGCTGCACGAGCTCCCGCAGGTTCCGCTCGGCGCGCAGGTGCACCTCCTCATTCCCCGCGGCGTCCTCGAACGACAGCTCGTTGTAACCCTCGCCGTTGGGCGTGCTGCGCGTACGGATGATGCTCTTGGTCTTCTCCGCCGCGAGCTGCTCGGGCGTGGGGTTCTCACGGTTGTAGACGCAGCCGGTCACGAGCGGCCGGTCCGGGTCGCCGTCGATGAAGGTGACAATTACCTCCATCCCGATGCGCGGGAGGAAGACGAAGCCCGGGTAGTTCGAGCCGGCCCAGACTTGGGAGACCCGGATCCAGCAGCTGGTGGACTCGCCCAGGCCGCCCGAGCGGTTCCACGGGAAGGCCACCTTGATGCGCCCGTGGACGTCCGTGTAGATCTCGTCGCCCTGGGGTCCAGAGACGCGCGCCGTCTGCGCGCCGTAGATACGCGGCTTGCGCGTGATCCGGTCCGGCCGCCACACCACGTCCTTCGGCTGGCACTCGAAGCGGTTCTGGTAGTTGTCTCCGTCCTCGTAGGCGTGCTCTCCACCGTCCGGCGCCTCCACCCGACTCGAGTGCACGACCTTGGTCAGCAGGTACTCGCCATCCGCCCCGAGCGTCGGGTGGCCGGTCAGCTCGAACGTTCGGCCGGGGGCGAAGCCGATGACCCGCCCCGCACCTTGCCCGCGTCGCCGGTCGCGGATCAGCAGCTCGTGGCGAACCCGCGCATGGTGACCGACGTCGTTCCCTTCGTAGCTGGGCTCGCGGTAGTCCGTAAGGCTGACGTGCGCGGCGATGCCGTGGTCGTACACCTGTCGTGAGCGGCCTCGTACGTCCTCGCCGTCCCGTGTCGCGTCGACCCTCGGGTCGAGCTTCGTCCAGTCGTGGTCTCGGACGCTGTACGCCGTGGCGCCGAGCCGGTCCGCGGGATGGAAGTCGCTGATGGGCTCGCGGGAGTGGACGACGCGCGCCGACGCGTCGAACGCGACGGGTCCATCGTCCATGGTCGGGGCGGCCTCGACGCCTCGGGTGGTGTCGAAGAAGACGAGCTTCTCTCTGCCGTCCTGCGCCTCGAAGTAGTATCCGATGCCCTCCTCCTCACAGAGGCGATGGACGAAGTCGAGGTACGACTCGCGGTACTGCACGCAGTGCTCGCGCTTCACGTACGTCGCCTCGAGCTCGAACTCGATCTCGCGACGGTACGGCCCGAGCGCCAGCTCGAGCACTTCCTGAAGGATCTCCCTGACCGTCTTGTCCGGGAAGAACTGCGTGTCCCGCTCCTGGCCGAGCAGCCACAGCGCGGGGACGACGTGGAGCGTGCACACCTGGTGGTGGTCCAACACCGCCTCCTCCACGACGACACGGCGCACGAGCCCGCACACCTCGCGAAGGTGCTCGCCGCGCTCGAGCTCGATCTGGATGTCACGCCCGAGGAACTCCGCCGGATCGGCGTCGCGATCCTCGGTCGTGACCTTGAGCACGCACTCGTACGGTCGGTTCAGCTCCTCGGTGAGGTCGAAACGCGAGACGCGCCAGTCGCCCGCCACCTCCTCGCAGCGGACCTCGTAGACAACGCGACGGGTCTGCGCCTCCGCCTTGGCCTTGGCCTTGTCCGAGCTCGACTTCAGGGAGCCCGCGAACTTCTCCACGCCGCTGTAGAGCTTCGAAACGACCCCGACGACCTTCCCAGCCTCGCCGACCGCCTTGGCCGCGTCCTTGATGCCCTCGTCGTTGGTGAGCTTGCCGAGCATCTCGAGGTTCTTGGCGTCCTGACCGAGCCCGTCGGAGATGAGCCCGGTCGCGGCGCTGGCGCCCTTCCCGTCCTTGACGGCCTTGCCCAGCTTCTGGCTGTTCTGGGCCATCTTCTGGGACTTCTCCATCGCCCCGATGCCGTGCTTCAGGTGTTCTTGCGCGTCCGGCGGCTCCCCTTCCTCTTCCTCGTCGCCGTGGTCAGCTTCGCCCTCACCGTCCTCCTCTTCGTCGTCGGCGAACATCTCCATCAAGTCGCCAACCGCGCCTCCGATGTCGGAGATCCCCGAGACGACTCCGTCGCCACTCTTGTCGCCCTTCTTCTTTCCCTTGTCGTCTCCGGCCATGGCTCATCGCTTCCTTTCGCGTCGCTTGGTCGATCGGCTCCGCGCACCGTTCCCGGAGCTCGTCTCTGTCGCTGGAGGTCCCGACGGCGGCGCGACACCGGCGAGGCGCGGTAGCGCCGCGACCTCGTCGCTCGGCGTCATGCTCGCGAAGTCCTTCCAGATCCGCTCGTCGTCGCGGCAGTCGTAGCCGCGACAGACGATCGGCCGATGTTCGTGCACCGCGCACCCTCCGGTCTCCGCGTCACAGTGAGTGCAGTACCCGTCGTCGCGGCGCGCGATGTGGAACGGCCGGCCCACGTCCCAACGGATTCGGTTCTCTTCGAGATCCTGGCGCGTCAGGAAGAACGACAGCCGGCAGCAGGCGGCCTTGCAGACCATGATGCGCGCGTCGCAGTCGATGATCGCCGGAGCGACCGCGTACTTGTCGCGCGCGTCCTCGAGGACCTCCGCGCCCTTCCACGCGGTCCGCCCCTTCTTGCTCATCGGCCGGGTCTCGAGGCTCTTCTTTCGCTCCTCGAGCTCCGCGAGGGACACGAGACCGGAGCCAACGAGGAGCTCGGTCAGCGCGTACACGTGGCGGCTCAGCTGCTGGTCGGCGAGGACGCGAGTCCCCAGCTTCTCGTGGATGTAGACGAGGCCACGAGCAAGTTCGGGGTCGAGGGCCTGGTCGGGTGACGGCACGTTCTTCATGCGAGGTCCGGGCTTTCTATCGCCATATCCGAGGTGAACGTTGCGCGGTCGAGACGAAGATCCGCCGAGCGCCGCTCGGGCCTCTCCGAGGCGAGAGGAGGAAGTTGCGGGAGAGGGTACGCCGCATGAACAGGCTGTGCAAGCCGGCCTGCTCACCCATCGGACCACTTCGTCTACCTACCATGTTTTCGACGAACCGTTGGCGGGGCCGCCGTCTCCGCTGAAGAACTACCCACCCCAGCACGAGCAGCTTCGCGGCGGCGGCCACGATCCCGAGGACGATGAGAGTGTCACTCACGCGTCGCCGCTGCACCGCGGGTGCGTCAGGGCTGGGCAGATGTCCCGAGGTCCGCTGAAGTTCGGAGTGCTTCGTCGCCCGAGCGGGCATCGTCAAGGAATTCGCTGGGCTGCGTGACGCTCCACCTGCGAAACAATTCTCCTGTCGACGAATCGTCGAGACGGCACCCCGAGAGACCGTCTGCTCGTCGAATCGAGGCACCGAATCGCCGATCTCTCGCGCTGCGTGGCGCTGCGCGAGATGGCGACAGAGCGACGCGACGTCCGAGGTCACTCGAGAGCACGGCAATGGCAGTCCATCGCTGGGTCTCGACTCGTGGCGATCGTCGCGCTCGACTGCGGCGCCGTCGCGAGGTGCCTGGGCCCAATTATCGCGGACGTCCCCCTCTGGCCGTCGAGCCTCTACGCCTGGCTGGCCGGAGCCGCCGCGCGGTCACCCGCGCTGTGGGCTCGCTGCGAGGGGGCGCTCGATGACGCGCTCGCCCCGTGGCTCACCCCGTACGGGGACGCGGCGCCGCCCACGATCGCCGAGGCGCTCGTCGAGCACGGGGGCGCGGCGATGAACGGCCGCGAGGTCGCCGCCGCGCTCTGGGCGCTCGTCGGCGGCGCGATCCGACCCTCGAAGCGCTGATCGATCGGCTCACTCGGGAGGCCGAGATCCTGGTCGCGCGAGGGTGCGTGCCTGCCCCGCGCTGACGCACCCACCGGGGAGCGCCTCAGTCGCCGACGAGCCGCGCGACGCCTTGGGCGACCGCGCTCTGCTCGGCCGGGCTGAAGCCCTCACGCTCGCGGACGATGCGGCCGTGGCGGTCGGCCCAGACGCTGAACGGCGCGGCGCGGGTTGAGCGGGCTCGTCACGCGCGTGTCGACGTCGGTCACCATGTCATAGGTCAGCCCGAGGCGGCGCGCGGCGGGCCCGGCGCGCATCAACGTCGCCTGGCTGTCCATGCTGATCGCGACGATCTTCAGGCCGTCGCCGCGATAGCGCTCGTACAGCGACTGGTAGCCCGGGAGCTCCTGCCGACGGGGCTGGCACCAGGTCGCCCGGAAGAGGATCACCACCGGGTCCTCGCCGACGTGGTCGCTCATCCGGAAGTCGCCGGGCGGACAGGACATCCGAACTGGGAGCCCGCGTCCGCCCGCGACCGTGACGCGGGCGGACGCAGAACTCAGAAGTCGGCGTCGAAGGTGACGTCGCCGGTGATGCCCGTTTGGTAGGCCGAGACGCGCCGCTCGAAGAAGTTAGCGACCTCCTGCACGTCCTGAAGAGCCATAAAGGGAAAGGGGTTCTTGGCGCCCCAGCGCGGCCTCATGCCGAGCTTCGTCAAGCGCTGGTCGGCGCAGTGCTCGAGGTACTCGCGAATGTCCTCGATCGAGAGACCGATGACGCCCTCGCTCAGCAGATCCTCGCCGAACTGAATCTCGCAGGCGATCGCCTCTTCCATCATCTCGATGACCGAGGCCTCGAGCTCCGCGTCGAAGAGGTGTGGCTGCTCGGCGCGGATCGTCCGCACGGCTTCGAACGCAAACGCCATGTGGGCGCTCTCGTCGCGAAACACCCAGTTGGTGCCCGCCGCCAATCCATGCAGCAATCCTCGGGAGCGGAGGAAGTACACGTAGGCGAAGGCCGCGAAGAAGAAGAGCCCCTCGATGCAGGCGGCGAAGCAGATGAGGTTCAGCAGGAAGCCGCGTCGCTGTTCGTCGCTCTCGAGCGAGTCGAGCTCGGCGATACTGTCCATCCACTTCGCGCAGAACTCTGCCTTCCGTTGCACCGAGGGAATGTGCTCCACAGCCGCAAAGGCCTCGGCCCGCTGGTCGGGGGAAGGCATGTAGGTGTCGAGCAGCGTCAGGTAGAACTGCACGTGCAGCGCCTCCTCGTACAGCTGCCGCGAGAGGTACATCCGCGCCTCGGGGGCGTTGAGGTGTCGGTAGAGATTGAGCACCAGGTTGTTCGACACGATCGAGTCCCCGGTCGCGAAGAACGCGACCAGCCGCTCGACGAGGTGGCGGTCCCCCGGGCTCATCTTCGTGTAGAGGTCCGAGAGGTCGGTCGAGAAGTCCACCTCCTCTACCGTCCAGGTGTTGCGGACGGCGTTTCGGTACATCTCGTAGAACTGGGGGTAGGCCATCGGACGCAGGGTCAGCTCGAGCCCCGGGTCGAGGAGCTTCCCCCGCCGCCCCACCGGACGCGATCGTTCGGTCACGCGGCTCATTGGCAGGCCTCGCAAATTTCGGGGTTCTCGAGCGAGCAGCGGAGCGCGGCCGCGGCCGCGGCGCCTTCCTCTTCCGTACCGGAGTCGGCGGCCGTCTTCGCGATCCCCGTCGCCGGTCGGGACCGTAGGTAGTAAGTCGTCTTCAGCCCGCGCTTGAAGGCGTACATGTACATCGACGAGAGCACGCCGACCTCGGGGCTCTCCATGAAGAGGTTCAGTGACTGGCTCTGATCGATGAACGGACCGCGGGCCGCGGCGTGGTCGATGAGCGCCTTCTGCTTCAGCTCCCAGACGGTCCGATAGAGGTGCCGAACCTCTTCCGGCAGCTCGACGAGGTCCTGGATGGACCCCTCCGCCTCGAAGAGCCGTTGACGGATCCCCGGCGTCCACATGCCACGCCGCCGGAGCTCGGCGACGAGGTAGCGGTTGAGCAGCAGGAACTCCCCGCTGAGAGTCTCGCGCTTGAAAAGGTTCGAGACCTGCGGCTCGATGCATTCGTAGCAGCCGGCGATCGACGCGATCGTCGCGGTGGGCGCGATCGCGATGAGCAGCGAGTTCCGCAACCCATGCTCCATGACCGCCTCGCGGACCGCGTCGTAGCGGGCGCTGTCACGCGCTGGCACGCCCCAGAGCTCCGGCTGGAGCAAGCCCTCGGCCGCTCGCGTCTCGGCAAACGCCCCGTGGGCTCCGTGCACCTTGGCCAGCTCGACGCTTTCTTCGAGCGCCGTCAGGTAGAGCTCTTCCTGGATCGTGGCCGAGAGCTCGATCGCACGCGGGTCGTCGAAAGGCAGACCGAGTCGGAAGAACACGTCCTGCAGCCCCATGATCCCGAGCCCGACGGGCCGCCAGCGCTCGTTGGAGCGCGCCGTGCCCTCGATGGGGTAGAGGTTCAGGTCGATGACCCGATCGAGCTGTCGAATGGCGATGCGAACCGTGCGCCGAAGGCGCTCGACGTCCACGTCATCGCCATCCAGGTGCGCCGCGAGGTTGATCGATCCGAGGTTGCACACCGCCGTCTCGCGCTCGGTGCTCACCTCGAGGATCTCGGTGCACAGGTTGGAGAGGTGCACCACGCGCCCGGCCTTCGCCGTCTGGTTGCAGGTCGCGTTCGCGCGGTCCTTGAAGGTCATCCAGCCGTTCCCGGTCTGGGCGAGCGTCCGCATCATCCGTCGGTACAGCTCCCGCGCCGGCAGGACCTTGCGCGCGAGCCCGCGCTCCTCGGCCGCCACGTACGCCGCATCGAACGCCTCGCCGTAGCGGTCCGGGAGCTCCGGCACATCGGCCGGGTCGAAGAGCGACCAGCTCGCGTCCTGCTCGACCCGGCGCATGAAGAGATCGGGGATCCAGTTGGCCAGGTTGAGGTTGTGGGTACGCTGAGCTTCGTCGCCAGTGTTGTCACGCAGCTCGAGAAAGGCCTCGATGTCCGCGTGCCACGGCTCGAGGTAGACGCAGCACGCGCCCTTGCGCTTGCCGCCCTGGTTGACCGCAGCAACCGAGCTGTCGAGTGTCTTGAGCCATGGCACGATGCCGTTCGACTGGCCGTTGGTGCTCCGGATGAGCGAGCCCCGCGAGCGAACGCGGTGGAACGCCATCCCGATGCCACCGGAGAACTTCGAGAGCATGGCCACGTCGCGGTAGCGGTCGTAGATCGCCTCGAGGGTGTCCGATGGGGAGTCCAGCAGGAAGCAGCTCGAGAGCTGCTCATGCCGGGTCCCGGCGTTGAAGAGGGTGGGAGAGCTGGGAAGGTAGGAGAGGGTGGCCAAGGCCTGGTAGAGCGCCTCGGTCTCTTCGAGAGACTCGGTGAGCGCGCTCGCGACCCGCAGGAAGAAGTGCTGCGGCCCCTCGATCACTTCGCGCGTCTCCGGGTGGCGCAAGAGGTAGCGGTCGTAGACCGTGCGCAGCCCGAAGTAGCGAAAGCGTGCGTCGTTGGCGCGGTCCATCAGCGCGTCGAGCGCCGCCCCTTCACGGAGCGTTCGCTCGTGGAGGCGCTCCCCGACCAGCCCGAGTTCGTGCCCCCGGGCGATCGAGGCCGTGAACGCCCCGAGTC
>CAYTSW010000086.1:0-11617 GCA_964440605.1 uncultured Phycisphaeraceae bacterium
TGGGCGAAGGCGGTACCGGCGGACGCGAGGAGCGCGCCCACGACGAGGGTGGTGGTCTTCTTCATGTCTCTCACTCTTTCTGGTGTTTCGAGGACGACCGTGCGCGGAGCCGCGGCAGCGCGTGGCGCCTCAATCAGAACTCCAACTACATGTGCGACGGGCACAGGAACACCGTCGCGCGTGTTTCCTCCCTGCGGCTACTTCAATCTATACGGACTTTCGCTGGCTGCACGGATTCGGGGTCGAAATCCCGTGTATTTGGGTAAAGTAAACGGTTTTATTACCTATATGCAAGCCAATGATAGGTGTGTGATAGGGTCACACAATGCTCCGCCTCCACACGGGTACGCCTGGGATGATCGGTGTCGATGAAGCGGCGCGATCTAGCTCGATCAATCTGCAAGTTCTTTGCTTTCAGTGACTTCCGCCTCGTGGTAGCGTGCCGCAGGATGTGGATGTACGCCCGTCTCCGATAGTCTGATGCTGCTGCGAGCCCGATTTCATGGGACGCTGCAGGAAATCATCGGTCCTCGCCTGGGATGACGGGCGAGTCAGGGTCCTCTCCCCGTGCGTCGAGCGGCGTTGGTGCTCGCGCCCCTTGCCTCCGCTCAGTCGCCGACGCCCGCGTCGCCGATCGCGTATCAGGGCCTCGCGCTCGATTTCGCCGGCTCCGAGACGCTCGGCGAGACCGGGACGATCAGCCTGCCGGCGAACAGCGCGGTGCCGATCGTCTTCGAGCACTTTCAGGAGGGCGGCACGGCGGTGGCCGAGCTGCGATGGACCGTGCCGGGCGGCACGAAGGTAATCATCCCGGCGAGCAACCTACGTCCGTCGCTGGACGAGAACAACGCCGGCATACCCGACTCGTGCCCGGCCTCGGCGTGCGCGTTCGACTTCAACGCCGGGGCGCACGCGTTGCAAGACAACCCCTGAAACGTGGAACGGTGGTAACGAAAAACACCCGCTCGTTGCGGAGCGGGCGCTGGTGTGTTCGCGTGATGTCTGCTCGCCTCAGCGGGTCGCCTGGGGGTAGAGGATGTAGCGGTCGTGGACCTCGAGGATGAGGTCGGTCGCGCCGTCGCCGGTGATGTCTTCGATGATCGCGGCGCTGGGCTCGAACTGGCGGGCGTCGCCACCGGAGAAAATGCGGCTCTCGAAGACCTTGAACTCGAGGGCGTAGTAGAGCTTGCGGCTGGCGCTGAGGGTGAAGATCTGGCACATCTGCTCGCGGGCGTCGAGGACGATGATGTCGATGTAGCCGTCGCCGTTGACGTCGCCGACTTCCATCTCGTGCTCGAAGCGGTCTTCCTCGTCGGAGCGGTAGGCGGCGAACTCTTCGAGGGCGACGCGTTCGCCGGCGAGTGGGACCATGGCGAAGGCGTCGTCGGCGAGGCAGAGCACGGTGGGCTCGTCGGTGCCGGCGAAGGCGCCGGCTTCGATGCCGGTGGGCTGCATGCCGGTGAGTCGGAGGCGGTCGACGACGGCCCAGCCCTCGCCCCGGACCTTCGACATGAGGACGAGTTCGCGGCTGGAGCGGTCGGAGGCGACGATGACGGGCTCGCCGTCGATCACGAGCGTTCCGAGGCCGGTGAGGCTGGTGGCGGGGTCGGGCATGGTGATCTGCTCGACGACGCGCCAGCCGCTGGTGGCGTCGAAGGCGGTGGCGCGGACGAAGTTTTCGTCGGCGATGAGCAGCTCGGGCACGCCGTCGTCGTCGACGTCGAGGACGCCGGTGTTGAGGGGTCCGGCGGCCTGGACGAGGCCGTACTGGGGCATGGACTCATCGGTGAGCACCGCGAGCTCGACGCCTTCGTCGCCCTGGGTCGAGCGGACCATGACCATGGGTTCGGAGGGGGTGAAGAGCAGGGCGTCGGACATGCCGTCGCCGTCGAAGTCGCCCACGAGCATGGACTGCGGGGGGCGGTTGACGTCTTCGAGCTCGATGGTCATCACCTCGCCGTCGGGGCGGTGGATCTCGAGGGTGTGGTCGCGTCGATCGCGGACGACGGTGAGAACGGCGGGGGCGCCGTTGAACTCGCCGTAACCCATGGCGACGGGCGAGGCGCCGGCGGTCTTGATGGCGATGGGCTGGGGGAAGCTCAGGCGCTCGTCGCGCGGGTCCCACTGGCTGACGCCGATGGCCTTCTCTTCTTCGGAGAGCACGAACACCTCGAGGGCGGCGTCGTCGTCCCACTGGCCGGCGACGACGGTCTTGGGCTCCTTGAAGGCGGAGAAGGTCTCGCGCTCGCCGAAGCCAACGTTCTTCGACTGGCGGTAGATGACGATGGCGTTGGCGTCGGCGTCGGTGACGAGCAGGTCCTGGAGGCCGTCGCCGTCGAGGTCGGCGATGTCGACCGAGCGGTCGGAGTCGTCGCCGCGGAAGGCGAAGACCTCGGCGGTGGCGTCGCGTTCGACGCTGGCGGCGTCGGTGAGGCTCACTTCCCCGACGCGTTCGGAGGTGATGTCGTAGAGGACGATGCGGCGGCTGGCGCGTTCGATGACGCCGATGGACGCGGCCTTGCGGTCGGGGAAGCGGATGGGCTGGACTTCGATGAGCGTGGGCATCTCGAAGCGCATCTCGGGCCCGAGCAGGCCGCTCTTGGTGCGGCCCGCGTTGCCGCTCTGCATCCAGAGTCGGAGGGGGGCGTCGTCCTCGGGGATGACGCCGAGAACGTCGTTGAGCCCGTCGCCGTTGTAGTCCTCGACGAAGAAGGCGACGATTTCGCCCGAGGAGCCGAGCGGGGTGGGCTCGCCGACGATGCCCTTGTCGGTCAGGCCGAAGACGTGGATCTTGCCGTTGACAGCGGCGAGGAGCTCGGGGTCGCGTGAGCCCATGACGTCGGCGATGGCGATGCCGTTCTGACGGGCCGAGAGCCCGCGCACGCGGCGCTTGCTCATCTGCTCGAACGAGGCGGGCGAGGTTTGGCGCATGACGACGAGCTCGGCGGGCTGGCCGGCGTAGAGGATGTCGAGCATCCCGTCGTCATCGACGTCGTGGAGGCGGAAGCCGCTGATGCGGTGGGCGACCGAGACCTCTTCTCGGTCGAACCAGGGGTTGGGGGGCAGGCGGTTGACCTTAAAGTCGCGCTGCATCTCCTGCTGCGTACGCGGCGCGGAGCGCTGGAGGTAGACCTCGATGCGGGATTTGGAGTTGTTGACGACGACGAGGTCGTTGAGCCCGTCGTTGTTGATGTCGGCGGCGGCAGAGGGGCCCATACGATCATCGACAACGACGATACGGGGTTCCTCGAAGCCGAAGTAGCCCGCGAGATCGACCTGAGCGGTCGCGGCGGTCGCCGCCACGGCGAGCCCCACGAGCGCAGAGCTGGTTCGGAAGGCGTCAGGCATGGGTAAGCGTCTCCTTGGATTCGTCGTAATCGATGATAACGGTCGTCCCGAGAGGCGGGCGGACACCGCAGCCGCGCGTCCCGGGGGCAGTATCATCCCCGGCCCGGTCGCCACGCGTGCCGATCGTACCGGACGGAACGCGGTGCGTGGCAGGCGATTGGGTCCTCTAAGTGGCGCCTCTGCGCCATCCCGACCCGCGAACCCCCGCGCCGCTGGCGCGTGTGCTGACAGGAGTGCCCGAACGATGAAGACGACGCCGATTGCCCTCGCCGCCAGCCTGTTCGTCGCCGCGGCCTCGACTGTGGCGGCCCAGGAAGCGCCCAACGTCGACACCATCACCTTCAAGGACGGCCGCAGCGTGCAGGCGCCGATCCTGAAGGAGACGAGCGAGAAGATCTGGATCGACATGGGCTTCGACGTGCTCGTCGTGCCGCGGACCGGTGTCGCTTCGGTGCTGCGTGCCGAGTCGGGCGACTTCGACGCCACGCTTCAGGAAGGCGACCTCTACTCGACGTCGCAGAACCTGCCCGAGTCCAACCCGCGCGAGCTGGCCAAACAGATCGGCGCCGCGGTGATCAAAGTCTCCACGCCCTCGGGCCTCGGCTCGGGCTTCATCGTCCACAAGGACGGCTTTGCGATCACCAACGCCCACGTCATCCAGGGCGAGACGGCCCTCAAGGCGACCGTCTTCCTCAACTCCGACGTCGAGGGCCAGTTCAACCGCGTGACGATCGACGACGTCGAGATCATCGCGGTGAACAACCACATCGACCTCGCGCTCGTCAAGCTCACGCACCCCGACGGCGAGGAGTTTCCCATCGTCCCGATCGAGGGCGGCGACGACCTCCAGATCGGCGAAGAGGTCTTCGCCATCGGCAACCCGCTGGGCCTTGAGCGGACGCTCTCTTCGGGCGTGGTCGCAACGACCAACCGCAACTTCGAGGGCCTGGCGTACGTGCAGACGACGGCGGAGATCAACCCTGGCAACTCGGGCGGCCCGCTGTTCAACCTCAAGGGCGAAGTCGTCGGGTGCACGAACATGGGCGTGCCCAGCATGATGGCCGACGGCATCGGCTTCGCAATCCCGGGGCGGTATGTGCGTGACTTCATCCGCAACCGCTCGGCGTTCGCCTACGACAAGGAGAACCCGAACTCCGGGTACAACTATCAGGAGCCACCCGCACGCCGGAACTTCGAGAAGCCCTCGGCGCTCGACGACGACACCGCGGAAGGTTGATCGCTCGCGGACGTCCACGCAAGGGCGTCGCCGACTTTCCGGAGAAGGAATACACCCCCCCAACCAATCCCGCGGCCCGCGATCGGGCCCCGACCTTGACCACAGGAACACCATGCTCATGCGCACCAATACGCTCGCCACTTCGATCATCGCGGCCTGCGGGCTCTCCTTGACCCTCGGCGCCGCCCCGGCGCTCGCCCAAGACCTCACCATCGCCGACCTCGCGCCGGCGAAGACGAGCGTTCTTGTGGGCGTGGACGACTTCGAGCGCGCCAACGAGGCCTTCCAGCGTTCGGGCACCGATCGGCTCTGGAACGATCCCGAACTCCGCCAGTGGTTCGAAGATCAGATGGCCGAGTTCACCGACGATCTCGACGACTTCATGCGAACGATCGACGCCGACATCGAAGACATCGCCCCGCCCACTGGCATGGCGGGCTTGGCGGTGTGGCTGATCGACGGCATGGAGGACGAGGACGCTCCGCAAATGTTCCTGCGCAGCCTCATGGCCGCCGACTTCGGTGAGAACGCCGATTCGGTGCACGACGTCATCGTCAAGGCGCTGGAGAATGGCGAGGACGAGGACGCCCTGCGTTGGGAAGAGGACGACTTCGCGGGCGGCACGATCTGGACGATCGAGCCCCTCGAGACGGATGAGGACGACGCGGGCGATGGGATGGACGACGAGTGGGGAGACTGGGACGAGTTCGACCAGCCCGCCGACGAGTCTCTCGACTACGAGGCGTACTACTACGCCCGCGTGGGCAGCGCGCTGATGGTGAGCACCGACTTGAAGGCCATCGAGAACGCCATGGCGCGTCTCGACGGCGACGGGTTCGACTCGCTCGCGGGCAACGCGAGCTTCACACGCCTGATGCCCCAGGGCGACAACCACCACGCCTACGTCGTCTTCAACACGGACCCGATGTACCAACTCGCCGACACGGTGCAGACGCGTGAAGACGAAGCCGCCGCCGGCTTTCAGGCCGCGCCGCCGCTGATGACGATCCTCGACGCGACGGGCGCGAGCGAGGTCCGCGGCGGCAGCTTGGGGATCACGTTCGACGCCGACAACGGAGCGGTGTCCTTCGACTCGCTCGTGAACGTCCCGGCGTTGCGCGGGATGATGTCGCTGATCAACGCCGAGCCGGCGCCCTTCGCGCCGCCAGCGTTCGTCGGGCCCGATGTCGCTTCGGTCGCGATGTACCAGTTCAAGTTCGATGAGCTCCTGCCCACGCTCCAGCGCGTCGTGAACAACCTGCCCGCGCAGTTCGCGCAGCAGCTCGGCCCGCAGCTCCAGATGGGCAGCAACATGATCGGCCCGATCTTCGGCTCGATGGGCTCGAAGGTGTACGTCGTCTCGTCCTACACCCGCCCGTACTCGGCGACGAGCACGGAGTTCCTCTTCGCCATCGAAGCGACGGACACGCAGACGCTGACCAACCAGCTCAGCGCCATGGGCCCGCAGTTCGGCCTGCAGGGTCGCGACTTCAACGGCAATCAGATCTTCTCCAGCCAGCCGGGCATGCTCGGCCCCGCGAGCTTCTCCGTGGGCATCGGCTTCGGGAACGTCTTCATCGGCCCCGACGCCGCGGTCGAGAACGCCCTGCGTCAGGCCGAGCAGGCCGGCAAGACCCCCGGCCTCGTCGATGAGGAGGGCTTCAAAGACTCCATGCGTGCGCTGGGTGACTCGGGCCTCTCCTTCACCTGGACGAGCCTCTCCGAGACCATCGACTACCTCGAGTGGCAGCAGGACAACATCGACGCCATCATCGACCAGCAGGTGCAGACGATGTTCGGCGACTTCGACGATGAGGAGTTCAAGAACCAGATGCGCGAGTCGATGCGCGAGCAGTTCAAGCCCCTCGAGACCTTCCCCGCCTTCGACACGATCCGCGACATCTACGGCGACATGGTCGGCGATATGCGCGTCACCGACGAAGGCCTGCGCGGTCGCTTCTACCTCCTCCGCGCCGACGAGGAGTAAGCCCCGCCTCCACAATACGGGCGACCGATGAATAAGCGGCTGCGCATGTGCGCAGCCGCTTGTCGTTTGTGGCGATTGCAAGGGACTTGGCCCGCCGCTGCCCGCCCAGCCCCGTCTCTCTCACTCCGACTCACTCTCCCCTCCTTCGTGTACGGCGCTGGTCAAGCCGTCTTGTTGGCGGCGTGCGCACCCTCGCGGATCTCCTCGATGACCTTGGCGTTGAAAGCCTGAAGGTCGTCGGGCGTGCGCGACGTCACCAGCCCGGCGTCCACCACGACTTCCCTGTCCACCCAGCGGGCGCCGGCGTTCTTCAGGTCGTTCTTGATCGAGGGGTAGCTCGTCAACTCGCGGCCTTCCAGGACGCCGCAATCGATCAGCGTTTGTGCACCGTGGCAGATGGCGGCGACGGGCTTGCCCGCCTTGAAGAAGGCGCGGACGAAGGTGGTGGCGTCCTGGCGCATGCGCAGCTTGTCAGGGTTGAGGACGCCGCCGGGCAGGACAAGGGCGTCGTACTCGTCAACGCGTCCGCTGGCTTCGGCGATCGTGCGGTCGACGGGGACGCTTTGACCCCAGTCGGTGTGATCCCAGCCGCGGATCTCGCCCTCTTCTGGCGCGATGACATCCACTGTTGCGCCTTCTTCGCGGAGGGCGCGGACGGGCTCGGTGAGTTCGGACTGCTCGAAGCCGTGCGTCGCGAGCACGGCTACGCGTTTATCGGTCAAACGTTGGTCGGC
Organism: uncultured Phycisphaeraceae bacterium; assembly: GCA_964440605.1. Taxonomy (GTDB): domain Bacteria; phylum Planctomycetota; class Phycisphaerae; order Phycisphaerales; family UBA1924; genus CAYTSW01. The sequence continues at coordinate 7,307 of CAYTSW010000086.1, forward strand.
CATGGGTGTGCCTCCTGTGCGTGTGCGGTCTGGTGATTCCGCGCACGCTATGGAGCCCGCCCCCCCGCGCGTCAATGCGGGCGGGGCGCATGAATCGCTTTCAATGTCCCGGGGCCCGTGGAACCCGACGTGACAGGCTTGAAACGGCTGGTACTTTGGAGGCATGGAGACCCTTCAGGTCACGCTCGTCGTCGCCGGGATCGTCGTGGTGCTGGCGCTGGTCGTCTTGCTCGCGATTCACTCGAAGAAGCTCGAGCAGCAACGCATCGACGCCATCCGAGCCTGGGCCAAAGGCCGCGGCTTGCGCTTCGATCAGCCCCGCAGCGACGCGATCCCCGAGCCGCTGGTCAAACAGTCGTCCTTCGGCTTCGATCGCCGCATCCTCAACACGTCTCGCGGCTCGCTGACGATCAACCGCCGCGCTCACGGCGTCATCACCGGCGACTTCACTTACAAGACCGAGAGCCGGGACAGCAAGGGACGGCGCAAGGTGCATCATCATCGGTGGAGCTACCTCATCGTCGAGTCGCCCTACCGCGGCCTGCCGGCGCTAACCGTGCGCGGCGAGAACTTCTTCGACAAGATCGGAGCCGCGATCGGCTTCGACGACATCGACTTCGAAGACCGGCAGTTCTCCAAGGCGTACCACGTGACGTGCGAGGACCGCCGCTTCGCGTACGACCTCTTTCACCCGCGCATGATCGAGTGGTGGAACGAGCGCGAGCGCGACGCGCCCTGGATCACGATGGAGCGCGGTGTGCTGTTCGTGCGACGCGGCTGGCGGTGGAAGCCCGAAGAGTTCGAGGCGATGCTCACCTGGGCCGAGGCCTTCATCGACCGATGGCCCGACCACATGCTCGCCGAGCTCGAGGGCGATTCGTCGTTCAGGACAGGCATCACGACGGACGAGGAGACGACCGGGTTGTCATGAACCCCGCCGCTGTCATCGCGATCATCGTTGGAACCATCGTCCTGCTACCGCTGCTGTACGCGCTGGTGATCTACAACCGGCTGGTCTCGCTGCGTGCGCACATGCGTGACTCGTGGTCGGGCGTGCAGGTGGAGCTCCAGCGTCGGTACGACCTGATCCCGAACCTTGTCGAGACCGCCAAGGGGTACGCCGACCACGAGCGGGAGACGCTCGAACGCGTCGTCGAGCTGCGCAACCGGGCGATGGTGAATCACGGTTCGCCCGCGTCGCAATCAGGCGACGAGGACGCGCTGGCCGCGGGCTTGCGCACGCTCTTCGCGGTCGTCGAAGGCTACCCCGATCTCAAAGCCGATCGGCTCTTCGTCGAACTCCAGAACGAGCTGGCCAACACGGAGGACCGCATCGCCGCCACGCGTCGGTTCTACAATGGCAACGTGCGCGAGATCAACGAACTCGTGCAGCAGTTCCCCTCGAAGCTGGTCGCGGGCATCACCGGGTTCACGAAGCAGGACTACTTCGACGTGGACGACGCGGCGGCGCGGACGGCGCCAAAAGTAGAGATCATCTAGCGCGCTGCGCTTGCGCGGGTGCCCGGCTCCCGCGCAGCAGAAGCCGGTGAATGTGGCATGGCGGCGTCCAAAGGCCGCGTTCTGCTACGCAGTACGCGGGCACCCGTACACGCGCCGGCGCACGAACACGTTGTCTCTCTGCCTTGCCTCTCCGTCGCTTCTTCCCCCTCACATCATCACCACGCTCGCGACGCCCAAGGCGTAGACGCCGATGATCAGCAGGCTTTCGGCGCCGACGCCCGCGATGCCGTGGCGTTCGCGCCCGATGAGGCCCATGAGCAGCAGGGCGGTCAGAAGCATGCCGAGCGTCGTGATGAAGGGCTCGGCGCGGCCGACGGCGTGATAGATCGAGCCATCGGTGTAGGCGAGGTCGGAGATGGAGCAGAAGAGCGTGTCGAAGGCGTTGCCGCCCACGATGTTGCCGACCGCGAGCGTCAGGGCCCCGCGCCGCACGGCGGTGATGGTCGTGACGAGTTCGGGCAGCGACGTCGCGGTTGCGGTCAGGATGAAGCCGATCGCCGAGTCGGTGACGCCGAGTTGCTCGGTGAGCTGCGGCGCGAACTTGGAGAGCGTGTAGCCTGCGCCCGCCGTGAGTGCGCCGAACAGCAGCAGCTTCAGGCCGAGCGTCCAGACGCTCTGGTGCTGTTCCTTGTCATCGGACGGCTGCTCCGGCTCGTCGTTGTCGCCCTGGCCCGACCATTCCGGGTCGTCGTTGCTGGCGTCGCTGATTTCTTCGCTCGCGGGCGGCTCCTGCTCGGGGCGCGAACGTCCGCGCGCCACCCACGGCCCGCGCTCGCCCGTCTTGTTCGCGATGATCGTGCCGATGATCCACGTCGCCGGCAGGATCAGCGACACCGGGTGCAGGTGCCAGAACGTGAAGTCCGGCCCGACGAAGGCCATCATCACCGCGCTGAGCAGCGCGAGCAGCAGGCCGATCTGGAAGAGGTTGGCGACGCTCGTCGAGTCGTGCTCGAGGTTGGCGCGTCGGTGGAAGAAGTCGGCGAACGCCAGGAAGACGGTCTGCGCCGCGATGCCGCCCAGTCCGTTGCTCAGCGCGAGCTCGGCGTCACCCCTCGCCGCGGCGCTGACGGAGACGACCGTGCCGGCGAGGGAGGTCATCATCCCGAGGAAGACCGCGCCGCCGATGGCGTGCTGGATATTGAGCCGATTGGCGAAGTGCTCGGCCGAACGCGCCAGCCGCGGGCCCGCGAAGAAGATGACAAGCGTGGCCAGGCCGACGGCGATCCAGGCGATCATGCCGCGACTCTAGAGGCCTTGCGTGAGCGATGCTTCAGGTTCGATGCCGTGCCCGGCGCGCGACGATCTTCCCGGTCCGGCCCCGCGGATGGTTGCGAGCGGGGGGTGTGCGTTGCGATCAGGCCGGCTGGAGCACGGCGCTGCGGCGCGGGCTGCTCGATGACGGGGAGGTGTCATCGGTCATTGCGCCGGGCGCCTGCTCGGCGGTCGCGAAGTCCTCGCCGAAGCGCACGAGACGGAAGGAGTTGGCGAGCACGAAGATGTCGCCCACGAAGTGGTAGAGGGCGGCGAAGATGAGCGTGAAGTTGCCCGTCGCCGCGAGCACGAGGCCGAGGATGGCGACGGCGATCGAAGCCGCGATGTTCTGCGTGATCACGCCCTTGGTCTTGCGCGAGAGCTCGATGAGGAAGGGGATGCGGCCCACGTCGTCGGTCATCAGGGCGACGCCGGCGGAGTTGGTCGCGATGTCCGAGCCCGCCAGGCCCATGGCGACGCCGACGTCGGCGGCGGCGAGCGAGGGGCCGTCGTTGATGCCGTCGCCGACCATCATGACGGTGCGGCCCTTGGCGGTGAGTTGGCGGATGAGCTCGTGCTTCTCTTCGGGCAGGCACTCGGCCTCGACCTCGTCGGCACCCACGGTGATCGCAACGCGCTTGGCGACCGCGAAGCGGTCGCCCGTAAAGACGCGCACCGAGCGCAGGCCCAGGTCGCGCACGCGGTCGACGACCGCCTTGGAGTTGTAACGCAGCTTGTCTTCGAGCCCGACGGCGCCGAGGTAGCGCCCGCCCTCGATCACGTGCACGCCCGACATGCCTTCGATCTTGGCTTCGACCGCTTCCATCGCCGAGGCGTCGCCGAGGTGCTCGCGGATCCACGTCGCGCGTCCGGCGAGGATATCCCCGCTGGTCGAGGTGGCTCTCACGCCCTGGCCGTGCACTTCCTCGCCCGAGCCGCTCTCTTCGAGCGCGACCCGTGCCTGGCGGGCGGTGTCCATGATCGAGCGGGCGAGCGGGTGGTTGGAGTGCTGCTCGGCCTGGGCCGCGGCTCGGAGCAGGGTCGCCCCATCGACGCCCTCGGCGGGGGCGAGGCGGGCGACGGCGAAGCGGCCCGTCGTGATCGTGCCCGTCTTGTCGAGCACGAGGGTGTCGACGTCGGCAGCAGCCTCGAGGTAGTTGGTCTGCTTGATCATGATGCCCAGGCGAGCGGCGGCGGCGAAGGAGGCCATCATCGCGGTCGGGCTCGAGATCAGCAGCGCGCTGGGGGCGCACACCACGAGCACGGTGATCGCCGCCTCGGCGTCGTTGGTGATCCACCACACCAGCAGGGCCGTCACGATCGCGACGGGCACGAAGAAGCGTGCGACCTGCTCGATGATGAGCTGGCGTGGCGAACGGGCGGTCTCGGCCTCTTCGATGAGGGCCGCGACCTTGCCGATTGTCGTGTCCTTGCCCAGTTGCGTCACGCGCACGTCGATGGTGCCCGTGAGGTTGGTTGTGCCGGCGTAGACCTGCGCTCCGTCCTGGACTTCGACCGGCAGCGCCTCACCGGTGAGGC
>CAYTSW010000087.1:0-11391 GCA_964440605.1 uncultured Phycisphaeraceae bacterium
GCGCTCGACCGGCTCCTCCACACTCGCGCCGTCGCCCGATGGCTCGGGTGCGGGCGTGACGTTGATCGCGTTGTAGCGCTCGGCGGCCGTCAGAGCCGCTTCGCGCTCGGCCCGCCCAGGCGCGGCCTCGGTCGGCGGCTGACCCGGCTGCGCGGGCGGAGGAACAGTCGGCCCGTGGCCCATCCCGTGGCTCGTGTCGGTCGAGGGCGTTCTCGCCCCCCACTGAGCCCGCGTCGAGCGGGCGTTGCTCAGCAGCGTGTCGACCTCGCCCCGCAGCCGCGCGAGATACGCCAGCCGCTGCTCCGCGTCGACGCGTTCGTGATTGATGCGCTCGTCGCGGTAGCGGCCCATCATCGAGCGCGCCTGATCGCGAATCTCGGCGACACGTCTGGCCGTCGTCTGGCGCTGCTCCTGGCGGTGCTCGGCGCCGCTGGCGACGTCGAGCTTGAGGCCCTCGATCCATGTCCGCACCTCGCACAGAAAGAGCGCGCGGTCCTGGGCGGCGTCGTCACGCATCGTGCGCAGATCTCCGCGCACCTGTCCCAGCGTCGACTCCACGTCGTGCTTGAGCTGCGCGACGCTGCGCGCGATCTCCGGAGGCGTGTTCATATCCGTGCTCATGCGCGGCCCCGCTCGTTGTGGGTCCGAGAGTGACGGCCCGCACGACACGCGGACCGTTGCTCATTGCGTGATCGGACGTCCCGGTTCGCGACTTGCGTCGGCGTGCGCAGACCGCGCACGAAAAGACGCGGACGCCCGCATCAAGCGAGCGCCCGCGTCGGATCCCGTGCGACGGTGACCTCGCCCGATCAGGCGGGGGTGGCGGCCGACGAGGTCAGGCCGATCGCCTCGGCGTACTTCAGGTAGGTCTCGACCGAAGCGATCACGACGCGGGCTTCGATCGAGAGGATGTCGATGCCGACGAGCGAGACGCGGGCGAACGCGTCGACCACGATGCCCTTGTCGAGGATGCGGTCGACGACTTCGGCGAGGCTGGACGAATCGGTGGACTTCTGAACCTTGGCCATTGCTGAATCCTTTCCCTGGTAAGTGGCGCACAGCACGACGTGCAGGTGCTTCCCGCCGACGCATCTGCCGTGTGCGTCGCACGGACCGCCCCGTCCATCGGCCTTCCACCCAAGGCACCTTCGGTCAACACATGCGCTGATGCGTGGAAAGACGATCATTCGTGCCGTCACAAATCCAACACCCGAATCGGAGTCACACGCGCCGGGGGCACCGGTTCGAGGCAACGGGAATTCACGACGGGACGGTCAACGCCCCGCACTCGATGTCCGACATAGACGAAGCGCCGCTGGGCGGTTCCGCCTCCGGCGCACGCGTTGATCCTGTCGACTGACTCCTAAAGAGAGGCCGAGCGTGGATACGCCGAAGCCCCCCCAGCCGGCGCGCGACCCGGACCACGATCCGAGCGTGTCGATCGACCGCGCCGAACGCGCTCTCCTCGACGCACTGGAGAGCGCAGCCACCGACGCCCGTGCGCGCGCCCTCAACGACGCGCAGACGCATGTGCGGAGCCTCGGCGACGTCGGGGCCAATGGCGACAACACGCTGCGCATCATCGAGGCGGCCGCGGCTCGCCTCGATGCACTCGCGCAGGCCGCCGCTTCCCTCGAAGAATCGGACCTCGACGCGATCGTGGGCGCCACGACGTACCTGCGCGAGATCTTCACTCACACGCCGCCGCGGTCCGCCCCGCAGGACATCCTCGCGGGCCTCGGGGTGGACAACAAAGCCGCGGGCGACCCGGGCGACACGACCGAAGCGACCGACGAGTCCCTCATCGACACCGAAGCCGGCGTGAGCAAAGACGCAGGAGAGTCAAACACCCCTGCCGAGACTGGCGATGCCCAAGGCCAGCCGAATCCGCCGGATGACGTCGCACCCGCCCCGGATCCGTGGGAGGCCGAGCACACGCTCGCGAGCGACCTGCCCGACATGGGCGACGAATACCCGACAACCGGAGATCCGCAGGGCGTCGCGACCGACGATGCCAAGCCGGACTCCTCACTATCGCTGAATGATCTCACGCGTGAGCTCGAGACGTTGGCCGGCAACATCGACGCCATCGACGAGGCCTTCGACGACGCTGACCCGACGCTGAGCGATCCCGAAGCGCACGCCGAGCAGTTCCGAGTGATCAAAGAGGAGTATGAGTCGGGCACCGAAGATCCGCAGCAAGCGACGCCCGACACGATGTCGCTGGAGTCACTCGCCGCCGAGCTCGAGGCCCTCGCCGACACCGACGCGATCGATCACCCCGCGCCTGAGGCGGGCATCGACATGGAGGCCACGGCGCCGGAAGCAGAGAGCGGCTCGGCCGACGCCATGACTGTGGTGGCATCGTCGGAGGCTGAAGCGGTCGAAGAAGATCCGGGCCTCGACGATCAGATGGCCTCAGCAGCCGCGGCACCGGTCGACGCCGAGTGCCCCGACCCGTTGCACGACACCGACGCGACGAGGTCAGGTGACGCCGTCGACGAAGCGACCGAGGCGGGCGAGTCGTGCGACGCACAGTCCCTCGACGATGACGCTCTCGCTGCCGAGCCAGATTCTGAGCACCTGTCGGACGATCAGCACCCGGCGCCGCCGCCCGAAGAGGTCGGCGCTCCGATCGATGAGTCCGACGCCGAAGCGGACTGCCCGGACACGCTCATCCCCGATGCAACGGAGCCTGAGGTCGACGTCGCGGGCGACGCCGCCCTCAAGAGCCTGAGCGAAGAACCCGCTGCGCCGCCAATCGAGCAGCCTTCGGACGACTCGAGCGCAGACTTCGCGGCGGACCCGCTCGCGGCCAGCGCCACGGAGATGCCGGCTTCCGACGGACAAGACGTTGTGGAGACGGACGATGAGGATGCGCCCGAGGCCCCGGACACGCCGGGGGACACGGTCCTCGACGCGGCCGAGCCATCGGAGCACCCGATCGAGCAGTCCGCCGTCGACCCCGAAGGCGCGCACGCGTCGGAGGAACACGCCGTCGAAGTGCCTGAAGCGTCATCCGCCGACACGCCCGACGATGCCGCGGACGACGCGGCCTCCCAGGGCCCGACCATGCTCTCGCTCGAAGACATGATGGCGATGATGGGCGAGGAGGCGTCGGACGACGAGTGGGGTACACGGCCGCTGACGCTTCCTCCCGAGAAGGCCGAGCTGCTTCAGTTCATGGTCTCGGACCTGCGTTCCGCCGCCGAGAAGATCGAGCCCATCCTTGCCGAAGCCACCGACGCCTACGCCCGCGGCGAGTGCGGCGAGCAGATCGCGCAGATCGCCCAGGAGATGCACAAGACTTCGGACTTCTTCGAGTTCAAGTCCTTGCGCACGCTCGTGGAACTGCTCGACGAGATCGGTGGCGGTCTCGCGGACTGCTCGAGTGAGCTGCTCCCTGAGCTGTTCGTGCGCATGCGTGCAATCTGCACGCTCATCGATCAGCACGCGGGCGCGCTCGAAGTCGGCATGGAAACTTTCTGGCCGCTGGGCACCCTCGGCGATCGCGTCCGGCAGCTCCTGCGCAACGAGCCGCTCGACCCCGCCATCGCCCACTGGCACCTCGGGGACACCGATCGGGTCCTCGAGCTCGACAAGGTCGTCGAAGGCATCGAGACGCCGCCCGAGACCGGCGGCGCGCCCTTCGAGCCGCCGGCGGAGTACCTCGCCTCCCTCAGCGGCGGCGCACCGGTGGGGGCGTCTCGCACGGGCGATGAACAGGCGCCCGGCGAAGACGCCCAGAGCCAGACGAAGAAGCCGTCGGGCCCGATGGTGCGCATCCCGCAGGAGCGCATCGAGAGCCTGCTGGACGTGGCGCGCCAGTTGGTGCTGAGCAAGAACCGCGTCGTCAGCCTCAGCCGCGCCTTCCGCGACCGCGAGGGCGACGAGGCTGCGGGCGACCTCGCCGCGACCGCCGACGAGCTCAATCGCCTCACGGGCGAGCTCCAGAGCAGCGTCATGGACATGCGCACCCAGCCCGTCGAACGCTTGTTCGAGCGCTACCCGCGCGTGATCCGCGATGTGGCGCGACTCGCCGACAAGCAGATCGACGTCCATCTGCGCGGCGTCGAAGCGCCCGTCGACCGCGCGGTCCTCGAACAACTCGTCGAGCCGCTCAACCAGATCCTCCGCGGCTACGTCTGCCCCGCCATCGAAACGCCTGCCGACCGCGCCGCCGCCCGGAAGACCGAGACCGGGAACGTCGTCCTCGCCGCCCAGAACCAGGGCGCTCACATGGTCATCTCCGTGGAGCACGACGGGCGCGGCTTCGACCGCGATCAGGCGATCCACCTGCTCGCGGCCAGCGGCGTCGAGACCGAAGACGCGCTCCAAGCTCGCACCGACCTCGCCCTCTTCGACATGATGCTCCAGGACGAGGCCAGCGAGAGCCCGCTCGTCGGGCTCGCCGCGACGCTTGCGCCGATCGGCGCCTTCATCTCGCTCGACGCCCATCGAGCCAGCGGGATGCTCATCGAAATCACCGTCCCGCTTACTTCCTCGGTGATCCCCGGCATGATGGTCGGCGTGGGGGCGCACACGTACGCCGTCCCCCTCCAGACCATCCGCGAGATCGTCAAGACCGCCGGGCTCTCGCGTTACGAGGTCGCGGGCCGCGACACGATCCGCCTGCGCGACGACGTCATGCCGCTGCTCGACCTGCGTCGAGCGCTGGGCGAAGACGCCGCGGGCGACGCCGCGTTCGCGGTCGTCGTGACGATCGGTGACGACCTCGCCGCCCTCGCGGTCGACCGCATCGTCGGGCAGCGCGAGGTCGTCATCGAGCGCCTCAAGGACGACTACGTCGACGAAGGCCCCTTCAGCGGCGCGACCATCGGCAAGGACGGCGACGTTCACCTCATCATCGACGTCCCCGCGCTCATGCGCCAGGCCGAGCAGCACCGCGCCGTCCCCACACGCTCGTCATCACCAGAACCCCACGCCGTCGGGTAAACGCCGCCCCTCACACACCGGCGCGCGCCCCGCGCGGCCGGTGCGGCAGGTACCGGCCCGACAGCCCCTCGCGCTGAAGCACTTCGGCGTGCGGGTGCACGGGCGTGCGCAGCGCGTCGGACAGGTGCGGCTCGACCATCCCTCGCATCCGCTCCTGCTGCTCGGCGATGGGCAGCGTCGCGTCGATCACGCTCAGGCCGAACTCGTCGGTCATCTTCTCATACTCGTCGAGGATGCGGCTCTGGAAGACCTCGAAGCTCTTGTACGGGTCGGGGCTGATGCCCAGGTCCATCCCGGCCTCGTAGTACTTGAGCTCGGGACGCCCGGCGAGGATCCGGCGTAAGGCCTCGTCGAGCGGGACGCGGAAGTAGAACGCCGCGGTCGGCCTCGGCGCGAAGCGATAGATCCGCCGTACGTAGTCGGGGTTGACGCGCCGCGCCGCGTCGCGCGCAAAGGCCGTGTAGATGTACCGGTCCGCCAGCACCACCGCGCCGGCCTTCAGCGGCGGGAGGATGTCGCGCTCCAGGCGATCAGCGAAATCCGCGGCGTGGATCAGCGAAAACGTCATCGGGCTCAGCAGACGGCCGGCCTTGCCGTGCTTGGTCGTGTCACGCACGAGCGGCGAGGAGTTCCACTCGCTGAAGTACACGAGGTAGCCCCGGCTTGCGAGCCACTTGTGCAGCAAATCGAGCTGCGTGCTCTTGCCGCTGCCGTCGATCCCTTCCACGATGAACAGCTTGCCGGGCAGCTCGTCGTAGGACGAATACGGCTCGTAGGTCGGTTGGGTCACGGGGTCAGCTCCTGTTGTGCGTCGGCCCAGACGAACTCGGGCTCGAGGTCGAAGAAGTCGGCGAAGAGATCCGCTTTGCGCTGCGCCCCCCAGAGGTCGACGGAGGGCTCGGACTGAGCGTTCACGGCGAAGCGCGCCTTGCGCGACCGCACCTCCACCTCCACGTTGCGCACACGCTGCGTGTGCGTGCGGTCGAGCCCGTCGGCCACGCGCAGGATGGCTCCCAGCGCGCACACCGCGTCGCGGTCGGCGCGCGCGAGCTTGGCGAAGGCGTTGTGCTTGAGCTTCGGCGTCGAACGCCGGTGGTACCGCGCCACGTTCGCGACGATCTCCAGCTCGCGCTGGCTGAACCCGCGCATCCCCGAGTGCACGATCAAATGGTAGCTGTGCTTGTGGTGCTTGGCGTAGTTGATGATGTAGCCGACGTCGTGCAGCAGCGCCGCGGCGTGGAGCAGCTCGCGATTCAGGGGCGTGAACATGCCCACCCGGTACGAGCCGATCGCCCCCTCGAGCCGGTCGAAGATCGCCAGCGCCAGACGCGCCACCTGCTCGGCGTGCGGACGCTCCCACTGGCACTTTTCCCCGAACCAGACCGCCGAGCGCAGCTTGCCCGTTTCGGGCGGCTTCGCCGGCGCCTCGCCCGATCGCAGGTCGTCGATCATCCGCAGCATGAGCCCGTCGCGGATGCCCCCGTCGTGCACGCGCAGGCGGTTGACCCCCAAGCGCTTCATCAGCCGCTCGGCGATCGTGATGCCCGCGACGATGATGTCGGCGCGGTCGGGCGACAGCCCGGGCACGCGCGCGCGCTCGGACCGAGGCATGTCGCGCAGGCGGTCGAGCATGTGCCGCACGTCGTGGCGGTGCAGCTCGTGACCGCGTACGGAGTAGGGCAGCATCTCGCCCGCGGGCGCCTCGGCGCCCGACGCCGCCATCGACGTCGTCGCCAGCGTCGTGAACGTCCCGCCCGTCCCGAAGAGCACGGCGGGGGAAGCCGCCGGCCTCGGCACCTCGTTCTTGAGCGTCTCGCGCACGTACGCGCGCAGCGACTTGTACGTCGCCTCGCTGGTGTCGTCTGCGATGGCGAACCGCTCCGTGAGACGCACCGCGCCCAGCTTGAGCGTGTGCACCTGCTCGATGACCGCGTTCGTGCAGACGACGATCTCCGTCGACCCGCCTCCGATGTCCGCGATGCCGACGGTCTGGTCGGCGATGTCGAAGTTGCCCAGCACGCTGCGGAACGCCAGGCGTGCTTCCTCCTCGGCCGAGATCACCTCGAGCTCGATCCCCGTGTGCTGGCGCAGCGCGGCGATGAAGCCCTCGCTGTTGACCGCCTCGCGCACCGCCGAGGTCGCCACCGCCCGCAGGCGCGACACGCCGTAGCCCTCGGCGATCGCCTTGAGCCGCTTGATCGCCATCACCGAGGCCTCGACCGACTCCGCGTCGAGCCGGCCGGTCTGCGCAAGACCCCGCCCGAGCCGCGTGATCACCTTCTCGTCGTCCAGCAGGCGGTATCCGTCGTCGAGCACCTGCGCGACGACGAGGCGGATGCTGTTGCTGCCCACGTCGATCGCCGCCATCCGGTCGGCGCGCACCTCGACCTCGAGCGGTGCGGTCTCCGGCAAGCCCTCGGTTCCGCGATCCACGGCGCTCCTCACGCGGCGTCGCCCTCGGCGTGCGCGCCCGATCCCGCGGGCGCCGACTCCCGACCATTGTCCATCGAACCCGCCCCGTCGTCAGCCGCCTCCTCCGGGTGGGCCAGCAGCGACCGCACCGCCCGACGCGCCGGGCCATGGTCCCACCACCACCGCAGCACCGCGGCGTGCTCCCGCTCCAGCTCCTCCTCTACGTCTTCGAGCAGCTCGAACAGCCCGTGCACGAGCCGCTTCTGCGTCGTCGCTTCACGCACCGCCGCGATGCGATTCGCCTGTTCGTACAGGTCATTGACGTGGCCCAGGCGCTCCTGAAAGTCCGACAGGCGCGCCGTCGCCTCCCGTGCATGCTCGCGGTTCAAACCCGGGCTCAGCGTCTCGAGGGCGTACCGCAAGCGTTTGCCGGCGATGCGCAGCTCGTGCAGAAGCTCGGCTTGGCTGAGGTCTTCCTCGCCCGCTTCGAGGAAGGCGGTCGCGATCACCTGCACCGAACACTGCGCGAAATCGCCCAGCGGCTGCTTGCCCGCCTTCGACGCGCCGTTGGACTCGCCCACCGCCTTGGGAAGTTTGGCCGCGAGCGCCTCGGCCCAGCCGCAGGCGCCTTCCAGGCGTTCGATGAGCATGGCGGTCGCGCGCTCGCGCTGGGCGGCGATGCGACCCATCAGCACGCCGATCGCCGCGGCCCGATCGAGGTCGTGCACGCGCGTCAGCCTGTTCTCGAAGAGCTCGGCGTGGACGTCGGCGTCGCGGGCGACCCCCGCCGCACGCCGGATCTCCTTGATGCGCTTGCGCGCCTTGCGGCGCGTCTTGGCGGGCAGCACGTCGCCGAACGCCTTGAGCGTCGCCTCGGCGCGTCGGGCCGACGTGCGCAGCTTATGCACGCGCCGCTCCTCGCCCGGCTCCGCCTGCGCCTTGCCCACGTGCTTGGCGAACTTGCCCAGACGCTCGGCCAGCAACGCCCGCGCCGCATCGGCGACAGGCGTCTCACGGTCGATCGACTCGATGCCCAAAGCGGACTTGGACATCAACTCCGCCCCGCCGCGGCTGGCACGCCGTCCATGTGCTCGATCACCGACTCCACGCCTTCACGCAGCGTGCGAAACACCTCGGCGACCGGTTGGTTGGCGTCCACCATCTGAAAGTCGTGCTCACGCGCCAGGTCGGAAAACACCCTCAGCAACCGGGCCTGATAACGCACGAACGACGTGAACACGTCGGACTCCTCCTGGAAGTCCATCCCCGACTCCCAGTAATCGAACCCGCCCTTCTCCAGCACTCGCGGCGTGAGGTGTTCCACGCTCACGTCGAGATAGAACACCGCGTGCGGCTCGGGCGCAAAGCGGTACACATCTTCGATCCAATCCCTGTCGGCCCCACGCACGATCGACCGCGCCATCGTCGCGTACGTGTACCGATCGGTCAGGACGATGAACCCGGCTTTCAGCGCCGGGAGGATCTCACGCTCCAAGCGGTCGGCGAAGTCCGTCGCGTAGAACAGGTCCATCGTCGTCCGACCTAACGTGTGCCCCTCCTGCGCCCGGGCGAGGCCCGATCCCGCGAGGCGGCTCGACTTGAGCGCCGTGTACATCACGCCGTGCCCCCGCATCTCCAACCACTCCCGCAACAGCGATCCGTGGGTCGATCGACCGACGCCGTCCGTCCCTTCGATCGCGATGAGCCGACCCGGATACTTCGTGATGTCGACCGGCCCGTCACCGTCCACATCCGTCAGCACTTCGTTCGGGTGCAGTACGAAGCCGGGCTCCGCTGGCGGCTCACGGCGAGCCTGCTGCGAAGAAGGCGGCTGGCGAGGTTCAAAGGGCGGCATACGCGTCTCCAGGGACCGCGACATGATGCGACGAACGCACCGCGGCAGACGAGATTCTACGCACCGCCCACCCTCTCCATCGCCAAGCGACTACGCCCATTCCGCCGCATACGGGCACATGCGCGTCAGCCGTTGTCTTCGTCGTCCTCGCCCGGTTCGTCGACGTCCGACTCGTCGTGACCCGAGACGGCCTGGCGCACCTCGTCCAGCAGCTTCGCCGCCTGGAAGGGCTTGAAGAGCACCGCCTGGAGGCCCTCCTGGCTGGCGCGGACGATCGAGTGGTGCGGGTCGTAGCCGAAGCCGGTGACGAGGATCACCGGCACCGTGTCGCTCGCCCGCCGCGCCGCCGCGAACACGTCATACCCCGAGGCGTCGCCCAGCCCGATGTCCGAGAGCACGAGGTCGAACGGCTCGACCGCGGCGTTGCCCGCCCGCCAGGACTCCATCAGCCGGATGGCGGTGATGCCGTCGTCGCACGTCACCACGCGGCACCCCACCGCCGACAATACGCCGCGCGTGATCTCGCGGATCTCGTCCTCGTTGTCCACCACGAGCACCCGCTTGCCCGCAAGGCTGGGGTCGATCCGTCCCTCTTCCAGCACCTCGTCCACGCCCAGCAGCGTGTTGGGCCCGCGGGCCACGTTCCGCACGCGTCGGCGGATCGAGTCCACGTCGCGCATGATCCGATCGAGATGGCTGTTGAAGCGATCGTCCCCGTCCGCCTCGTCGCGCAAGATCGCCACCTCGGCGCATAGGTCGTTCAGCGGCCCGGAGATCTCGCCGCTCATCACGCCGCTCGCCGACTCGCTGGTCGACGCCCGCTCGACCACGAGCAGGTTCAGCGTGTGCAACGCCCGCGCCAGATACCCCGCGAAGATCTCGACGAACTGGCGGTCCGTACGCGAGAACGCGTGCTTGTCGTGCGACTCGATATTCAGCACCCCCACCTTGCGGTCGAACGCCCGCAGCGGCACGGTCAGCGAACTGCCCGGGTTGTCGATGCCGCGCACGTAGAGCGGATCGACCTCGCAGTCCTCGCAGACGTAGCTCCGCCCCGTCGACGCCACCCAACCCGTGATCCCCTGGCCTGACTGCTCGGCACGCAGCTCGATCTCCTGCGCCTCATCGGGCATCCCCTGGGCCATCACAACGGGCAGCAGCCCCGAGCTCGAGTCGAGCATGCGGATGGCGAAGTGATCGAAGTGCAGCAGCTCGCGCATGTGCTGGCGCACGCGCTGCTCCACCTCGCGCAGACGCTCCTGCGCGTGCATGCTCCGCACCACCTCGGGGTCGATGTGCGCCAGCTCATTGCCGGCGCGCTCGATGGCGTCCAGACGACGCTCCATGCGCACCTTGCCCGAGACGTCGCGCACCACCGCCGCCACCTGCGCCACCCGCATCGTCGGCGAACCGTGATCGTTCGCCCCGCCCGAATCGCTCGATGACAGCACGGGCGAGACGCTCACCTGAAAGAACGCCCGGTCGCGCCGGCTCGACACGCGATACTTCTTCGCCCGCAGGTCGGGCTCGCCCGCCTCGCCGTCGCCTCGCTCCAGCACCTGTTCGAAGGCGTCGAACGCGTGCCGGCAGACCTCGCCGATCCGATCGAGGACGTGCCGCTCGAGCGAACGAAAGCGGTCGTTCGCCCAGAGCACGCGCCCCAGCCGATCGCTCAGCCCCACGCCCTCGGAGATCGCGTTGAGCAGCACCGACGATTGCCGACCCACCAGATCGCGCTCGAGCGCGACGAAGTCGCCCGCCTCGGCGAGCACCGCTTGGCACGAGTCGATCGTTCCCATCGCCTGATCGGGGCTGACTTCGACAACCTCGAAATGGTCATCGAGCGTCGGCGCGACCGCATCGGCGTCCACATGGGGCCCACGAAGCAGCAGTAGTTTCGGCCGATGATGAGTCATGCCGCTCCCCGACGCCGCGGTCCACGGGCGCACGACCCGCGAGGCATGGGCCAGCATACCCGTCTGTTCCCCGGCGTTGGCATGCGACATCGGACGAAAAGACCCTCATTCTTGCGGCAGAAGAATCTTCGAGCCGACTCCCGAACCGGTTGCGAGCCGCTCGGCGGATCACCCGCCCACCAAATCGTCACCCCGGCCACTAGGGCCATCACAACGCTCGCCTTTCCCGCGAGCCCGATAGTGTGTCGTCAT
>CAYTSW010000088.1:0-11357 GCA_964440605.1 uncultured Phycisphaeraceae bacterium
GACCACCCCCGCGAGCACTGCGGCGTCTTCGCCATCTGGGGCGATCAGCACCCCGCCCGCCAAGCTTATCTGGGGCTGTTTACCCTCCAGCACCGCGGGCAGGAATCGGCCGGCATCGCGGTCACCGACCGGACGACGCTGCACCGTCGGGGCGGGATGGGGCTGGTGTCCGCGGTCTTTGACGCCGAGACGCTCGACGAGCTCGATCGGCTCGCCCTGGCGAACGCCGACCAGGTCGGGGCGATCGGGCACAACCGCTACTCGACGACGGGCCTCTCCGCCGCCGACAACATTCAGCCGTTTATCGGACACTTCGCCGGCGGGCCGGTCGCCATAGCTCACAACGGCAACATCACCAACGCGAGGTTGCTCCGAGGAGAGCTCGAGTCGCACGGCCGCGCATTTTTCTCGTCCTCGGACACCGAAGTCGTGCTCCAACTCCTAGCCGCCAGCGAGCAGGCCGACCCCCTCGCCGACGCCCTGTCGCGGCTGGAGGGCGCGTTTTCCCTGGCGTTTCTGTTCAACGACCGCGTCGAGCTTGCGCGTGATCCGTTCGGGTGGCGCCCGCTGGTTGTGGGCCGGTTCCCGTCGGGCGTGTACGTCGCCGCCAGCGAAACCGTGTCGCTCGACGCTATCGGGGCGACCACTATCCGCGAGGTGGAGCCGGGCGAGATCGTCACGCTGTCCGAGCGCGGGTTGGAGACGCGCCGCTTCGCGCCCGCCGATCGCCCGACCGCCCACTGCGTCTTCGAGCACGTCTACTTCGCCTCGCCCGCGTCGAAGGTGTTCGGCTCGACTGTGCAGACGGTTCGGGAGCGTTTCGGCGAGCGGTTGGCCGCCGAGTCGCCCGTTGACGCGGACCTCGTGGCCCCCATGCCCGACTCGGGCCGTTCGGCGGCGACGGGGTACGCCCGCGCCTCGCACATTCCCTACCGCGAAGCCATCATCCCGAACCGGTATGTCGGGCGCACGTTCATCAAGCCAACGGGCGACGAGCGCGCCGCCGCGGTGCGCGCGAAGCTGAACATCGTCTCGGACATCGTTTCCGGCCAGCGGGTGATCGTCGTGGACGACTCGATCGTTCGCGGCACGACCACGCGTCTGAAGATGGACCAACTCCGCGCTGCGGGCGCGCGCGAGATCCACCTGCGCATCTCGTGCCCCCCCATCAAGCACCCGTGCTTCTTCGGGGTCGACTTTCCGGATCGGGACCAGCTCGTCGCCCACAACCGCTCGGTCGATGACATCGCGCAGTTGCTCGGCGTGGACTCGCTGGCGTTCCTCTCTCTGGAGGGTCTGCTCGAGGTCGTCGGCACGCCGGAGGTTCCCAGCTCGCGCTACTGCCACGCCT
Source organism: uncultured Phycisphaeraceae bacterium (assembly GCA_964440605.1). Lineage (GTDB taxonomy): Bacteria > Planctomycetota > Phycisphaerae > Phycisphaerales > UBA1924 > CAYTSW01. The sequence continues at coordinate 1,352 of CAYTSW010000088.1, forward strand.
GTTTCAGCGGGTCGTACCCCATCACCATCGAGGGCGAGCGCCGCAAGGACGCTCTGCTCAAGAACTGCTGACCGCCCCGATGCAGCCCGGGTGAACCCGATGGGTGTCTCGACTCCTACAGTGACAGAATGAGCGGCGCGTACACGGGCATGCCGTCCTCAGCGGGCGGCGACGTCATCACCGAGAACCGGTCCTGCCAGGGGTGCGGCTACAACCTTCGCGGCCTGCGCGTGGGGGGCCAGTGCCCCGAGTGCGGGCGTGGCATCGCCCTGCCGCGGCTCAAGAAAGTCGACTTCCTTGGCGATGCGCCCGACGCCTGGATCGGGCTCTTCCTCGTCGGCTTGCTGATGATGATCGCCGGAGGGCTCGCCGGGACGTTCGGGCTGATCATCGGGAGGCTGTTCGGGAGTCTCGAGACGATGATCGTCTCGGTCGCCGGGTCCGGGCTGTGGGTTGCCGGGACGATGCTCGCGACGCGTCGGCGTCCGCCCACGCCCGAGATCGACCGGCGCGAGCACGGTCGGGCCGAGTGGTCCAACCTCCGGCTCGTCGTGCGCGGCACGCAGTCCTTCGCGGTGCTGGCGAGCGGTTTGGCGCTCACGGCCTTCCTCACGCAGTCGGCGATCGTGGACTGGCTGACGTTTGTCAGCATCATGGTGGTCATCGCGGGCTTTGTGCCGCTGTGCGTCTATCTCTCCAACATCGCGAACTGGGCTTCGGACGACCAGAGCACGATGCAGTTCATGAGCGTGGGCATCGGCATCGGTGCGTTCGGGCTGCTGGTGTCGTTCTTCTACACGCCGCTGCAACTGCCGCTGGGCTTTTTCATTCTGTTCTTGGGCATCCCGGGCCTGCTGATATGCGTGGCGTGGATGTTCTTCCTGTTGATCCAGTTGTACAACAGCGCCTTGTGGGCGAAGCGCAACTCGCGTCACGCCGCGGACCGCGACGCGCGGATGGCCGAGCGCGCCCGCCGGGAAGCCGAAGCCGCACGCATCGATGGCACACACCTCGAGCCGATCCACGACCAGCCGGACCCGCACCTGCTGGCGTCGATCGAAGCCACGCACGAGGAGTGGTCGCGTCAGCAGTTCCGCGAGGGCGAGCTCGAGGTGCCCGACGGCCCCCGCCCGGGCCGGCATCACCAGCGCGAGATCACAAAGTCAGACGACGCAACGCCTTACGATCTCGAGGACGACGACTGACCCTCTCGCTCTCCCTGTTCTCGCGTGCGCCCGACCGGGAGCCTGCCGCCTTCGGGTGACAGGGTGTCCACCGAAGTAGGCACCCGCTAACCGTTGGGTGGCGTCATCCGGGCGCTTCTGCTCTGCTACACATTGCTCCGGGGCTTGACGCCCCACGAGACGCTCGCTCGCGAGCATCCATCGCCCGCCTGGAGGACGGCTCCGTGACCACGCAACCCGCCCAAGCCGCTGAGCCAAAGGCCGAAGCCCCACCCCGCACCCTCCGCTGCGCGGTCGTAGGAGTCGGGCGGATGGGCCAGCATCATGCGCGCAAGTACGCGAAGCTCGACAACGTCGAACTCGTCGCCGTGGTGGACGAGAGCGAAGACCGTCGGGAGACGCTCGCCGACTCGCTCGGGTGTGAGGCGTTCGCCAGCGAGCGGGCGCTGCTCGATCTGGACATCGACGCGGTGTCGGTCGCGGTGCCCACGACGTACCACCTCGCGTGCGCGACGCCGCTGCTGGAAGCGGGGATCGCCTGCCTGATCGAGAAGCCTCTGGCGAACGACGGCGCCGAGGCGCGCGCGATCGCCGACCTGGCCGAGCGCACCGGGGCGGTGCTGATGGTGGGCCACATCGAGCGGTTCAACCCGGCGGTGCTCGCCTTGCAGCGTGCGGCCGCGTCGGGCGACGACCGCTCCCCCGCGGGCGACGTGCGCACGTTCTTGCCGCGGTTCGTCGAGGTGCACCGGGTCAGCCCGATGACCTTCCGCTCGGTGGACGTCTCGGTCGTCATGGACATGATGATCCACGACCTCGACGTGGTGCTGTGGCTGATGGGCGGGCGCGAGCCCGACCGCGTCGAGGCGTCGGCGGTGCCGGTGCTGACCGAGCACGAGGACGTCTGCAACGCGCGGCTCGTCTTCAACCGGCCCGAAGGCACGTGCGTCGCGAACATCACCGCGAGCCGGCTCGCGTTCAAGACCGAGCGCAAGACGCGGATCATTGGGGAGCAGGCGTACGTCTCGATCGACTACGCCCGCAAGACGGGGGTGCTGGTGCGTAAGACGGCGAACCAGGTGCAGATGGACGAGATCCGCGAGGCCCTGCGCACCGGTGCCGACCTTTCCGACCTGGACTACTCCGACCTCGTCGCCATCGAGCCCCTGGAGCTCGAGGGCGTCGACCAGCTCGAGCAGGAGATCAGCGCCTTCCTGCACTGCGTCCGCACGGGCGAGCGCCCGCCGATCGACGCTCAGGCCGGCTTCGCTGCCGTCCGCACCGCTGAACGGATCATCGAGGCGGCCCGGGCCTCCCGCTGACCGCTTGTTGACCGCCCGGAATCCGTGCGTGCGTCCCGAGCGTCGGTGTGTGCTGCTTCGGCGACTCCCCCCGCTATCATCCCCGCCCACGAAGGAGGACCCCCGCTGTGCCCGACAACGCCATCCGCTGCACGCTGATCACACCCGAAGCCCGCGTCCTTGACGAGGGCGCGACATACGTCGACGCCCCGCTCTGGGACGGCCAAGCCGGCTTCCAGGCCAATCGCGCCCCCATCGTCGCCAAGCTCGGCACGGGCGAACTGCGGGTCGACCTCGCCTCGGGCGAAACCAAGCGCTGGTTCATCGACGGCGGTTTCCTTCAGAACCTGGGCGGCACGGTGAAGATCCTCGCCAAGAGCGCCATCGCCGCCGAGAAGATCACCGTCGAGGAGGCCCGCGCCGAGCTGGCCGAGGCCAACGCCCGCACTGCGCCGGACGGCAAGCAGATGGACGCGATCACGCACCAGCGTCATCGGGCCCAGGCCAAGCTCTCGATGGCGACGAAGCGCTGAGCGCGGTGACCGCCGACGCGCACCAAGGCGCTCGACCGCTGCGCTGGGGCGTGCTGGGCACGGGTCTGATCGCCGAGAAGGTCGTGCCGTTGATCGAGGCCTCGCGGGGCTCGACGGTGGTGGCGGTCGGTTCGCGGTCGGTTGATCGTGCCACCGATTTTGCGCGTCGGCTCGACCGCGACGACCTGTTCACCACCGGCTACGACGGCGTGCTCGAGCGCGAGGACGTCGACGCGGTGTACGTCACGCTGCCGAACCACCTGCACGTGCCGTGGTCCGTCCGCGCGATGGACGCGGGCAAGCACGTGCTGTGCGAGAAGCCGCTGAGCGCGACGAGGGCGGGGGCGGAGCGTGTCGGCGCGGCGTCGCGGCAGAACGAGCGCGTCGCGGACGAGGGATTCATGTACCGCTGGCATCCGCACATGGTGCAGCTCATGAAGCTCGCGCACGATGCGGAGTCGGTCATCGGGCCGCTGAAGCGCGTGCGGTGCGCGTTCAGCGTCGTGCAGAAGGACGAACGCATCCTCGCGACGCGGCTCAGCCACGCGATGCACGGCGGCGCGCTGATGGACCTCGGGTGCTACTGCGTCAGTTTGCTCGAGGCGATCGATCAACAGACGCCGAGCATCGAGCACGTCGAGGCCCGCCTCGCCGATCCTCAGCCGGGCGAGACGCATGGGGTGAATGTCGACATGAAATGGAGCGGGAGGCTCGGCTCGGGCGTGCCGTTCGCCGCCGAGTGCTCGATCGTGGACTTTCGAGGGGTGCACGTGACGCTCGAGGGCGAATGGGCGACGGCTCGCACGGGCTGGCCCTGGGCGCCACCGGCGGACCGCGTCGAGATCGCGCTGACGACGCCCGACGGCGAGGAGCTCGACCCGCTGGTGACCGAAGACGGAGGCGACAAGTTCACGCTCCAGTTCGAGGCGTTTGAGAGTCTGGTCGAGCTCGGCGCGGATGACGCGGGGCTCGACGCCGCGGTGCGCCGGGCGGGAGTGATCGAGACGCTGCTGGAGCGGGCGGGGGTGGAGCGGTTTCCCGAGCATTCGGCGACGGTGTGAGCCGAAGTCGTTAGGTGCCGTGATCGGTTGCCACTGACCTCGGCTTTGGGAGGTCAGTGTGTCGGGCGGATGCTGGGGCACTGACCGGCAGAGCCAGGTCAGTGGCACCCGACGCATCAACTGCCGAGCGCTGCGTACTCGTTCCAACTGCGTGCCTTGATGTCGCCCGGCTTGGTGCGGATGACGGCTTCGATGAGGCGTTGGGCGGCTTGGCGGTTGGTGATCAGCGGGACGTTGTAGTCGACGGCGGCGCGGCGGATCATGTAGCCGTTGGTCAGCTCGTCCACGCGGTTGTTCGACGGGATGTTGATTACGAGGTCGAAGTCGCGCGAGCGCAGGAGGTCGACGGCGTTGGGCTTCTCGTCGCCTAAAGGCCAGGCGGCGAACTCGCACTCCACGCCGTTCTCGGCGAAGAAGATCGCGGTGCCTTCGGTCGCGGCGAGGCGGACACCGGTGGCGCCGAGCTTGCGCACGACGGGGAGCATCTCGGCCTTGGCCTCGATGGGCCCGAGCGAGAGCATGACGGCGCGCAGGGGGAAGCGATACCCGACGGATTCGAGACTCTTGAGGAAGGCCTCGTCGAAGTCGTCGCCCAGGCAGCCGACCTCGCCGGTGGAGGCCATCTCGACGCCGAGGGTGGGGTCGGCGCCGTCGAGTCGGCCGAAGCTGAACTGCGGCGCCTTGACGCCGACGTGGTTGAGCTCGAAGACGGAGCTGTCGGGCTTCTTGACGCGCTGGCCGGCGATGACCCTGGTCGCGATCTCGATGAAGTTCTGCTTGATGACCTTGGAGACGAAGGGAAACGAGCGCGACGCGCGGAGGTTGCATTCGATGACCTTCACCGCGTTGTCCTTGGCGATGAACTGGAAGTTGATCGGCCCATTGGTGCGCAGCTTTTTGGCGATGCGCCGTGCGATGAGGCGCACCTGGCGGATGGTCTCCTGATACGTGCGCTGGGGCGGGAAGACGAGCGTGGCGTCGCCCGAGTGGACGCCGGCGTTCTCGACGTGTTCGGAGATGGCGTAAACGATGACCTCGCCGTCCTGGGCCACGGCGTCGTACTCGATCTCCTTGGCGTTCTCGAGGTAGTTGCTGATCACCGTGGGGTATTCGGGCGAGACGCGGGCGGCGCGCTGGAGGTAGGTGCGCAGCTCGTCGTCGCTCGTCGCGACCGCCATCGCGGCACCGCTGAGCACGTACGACGGGCGCACGAGCACCGGGTAGCCCACGCTCTGCGCGAACGCGACGGCCTCCTCGAGCGATCGCGCCTCGATCCACTCGGGCTGGTCGATGCCCAGCTCGTCGAGCAGGCTGGAAAACTTGTGGCGGTTCTCGGCGCGGTCGATGTCTTCTGGCGAGGTGCCGAGCACGTTGATGCCGGCGTGGTGGAGCTTGATAGCGAGGTTGTTGGCGATCTGCCCGCCCATCGAGACGACGACGCCCTTGGGACGCAGCTTGTCGTGCAGCTCGCGGACGGACTCGAAGCTGATCTCGTCGAAGACGAGTTGGTGGAACTCGTCGTAGTCGGTGCTGACCGTCTCGGGGTTGTAGTTGAGCATGACCGTCTGGTAGCCCAGCTTGCGGAGCGTGAGGCCCGCGGTGACGCAGCACCAGTCGAACTCGACGGAGCAGCCGATGCGGTAGGCGCCCGAGCCGAGCAGGAGGACGGCGTTCTCGAGCGGGAGGTCGACGTCATCGCGCTCGCCGTTGTAGGTGAGGTAGAGGTAGTTTGTCTGCGCGGGGTACTCGGCGGCGAGCGTGTCGATCTGGCGCAGGACGGGCTTGATGCCGGCGGCCTGGCGACGCTCGCGCACCGCGTCCTCACTGTGTCCGGTGAGGCGGACGACCTGTTTGTCGGAGAAGCCGCGGCGTTTGGCCTCCCGCAGCAGATGGGCGTCTATCGGTTCGCCTTGCTTGCTTGAGCGCAGTTGCTCGGCGATGCGCACGACGCCGGCGATCTTCTCGAGGAACCACTCGTCGACGTGCGTGAGTTCGTGAACGCGCTGGACGGTGTAGCCATGCTCGAGCGCTTCGACGATGGTGAAGATGCGCTCCTCGGTGGGCTCGGCGAGTTCGCGGTCGAGGTCTTCAGGGGTGTAGGGCTCGTTGGCGACCAGGCCGTGGCGGCCGGTGTCGAGCATGCGCAGGGCCTTCTGGATGGCTTCTTCGAAGGTGCGCCCGATGGACATGACCTCGCCGACGGACTTCATGCCCGAGCCGAGGCGTCGGCTGACGCCTCGGAACTTCTTGAGGTCCCAGCGCGGGGCCTTGACGACGCAGTAGTCGAGGGCGGGCTCGAAGAAGGCGCTGGTGACGCCTGTGATCGCGTTGGGCAGCTCGTGCAGGCCGTGGCCCAGCGCGAGCTTGGCGGCAACGGCGGCGAGGGGGTAGCCCGTCGCCTTGGAGGCGAGCGCCGAAGAGCGCGAGAGGCGCGCGTTGACTTCGATAATGCGGTAGCTCTCGCGTTCGGGGTCGAGGGCGAACTGGATGTTGCACTCGCCGACGACGCCGAGGTGCCGGATCACGCGGATCGCGACCTCGCGGAGCATGTGGTACTCGCGGTTGGAGAGGGTCTGGCTGGGGCAGACGACGATGGACTCGCCGGTGTGGATGCCCAGCGGGTCGAAGTTCTCCATGTTGCAAATGGTCAGGCAGTTGTCGTGCCGGTCGCGGACGACCTCGTACTCGATTTCCTTCCAACCGCGCAGATACTCCTCAATGAGCACCTGCGGGGCGTGCGCGAGCGCCTTGCCGACGAGTTCCTCCAGCTCTTCGGGCGTTTGGCAGACGCCCGAGCCGAGCCCGCCCAGCGCGAAGCCGACGCGGGCCATGATCGGATAGCCGAGGGTGTTGGCGATGTCGAGCGCCTGCTCGAGGGTGGTCGCGGCCTTGCTCGCGGGATAGAGCGCCTGGCACTCGTCGAGGCGGGCGATGAATCGTTCGCGGTCTTCGGTGTCGCGGATGACGTCGACGGGCGTGCCGAGCACCCGCACGCCGTGCTTGGCGAGCACGCCCGACTCGTCGAGCTCCATGCCGCAGTTGAGCGCGGTCTGGCCACCGAAGGCGAGCATGATGCCGTCGGGGTGTTCCTTCTCGATGACCTGCTCGACGAAGGCGGGGGTGATGGGGAGGAAGTAGACCTCATCGGCGAGGTGCTCGGAGGTCTGGATGGTCGCGATGTTGGGGTTGATCAGGACGGTGCGGACGCCCTCGTCCTTGAGGGCCTTGATGGCCTGGGAGCCCGAGTAGTCGAACTCGCCGGCCTGGCCGATCTTGAGGGCCGAGGAGCCGAGGATGAGCACGGTGTTGGGCGTTTCGCGCGCGAGCATCGCGTCTCCTCATTGCTGGCGATGGTGCGCGACCATGCGCACGAAGTCGTCGAACAGGAACGCCGTGTCGACCGGTCCCGGCGCGGCTTCGGGGTGGAACTGCACGCTTCGGAAGGGCGCCCACGCGTGGCGCAGGCCCTCGTTGGTGCGGTCGTTGAGGTTCTCGAACCAGGGGCGCCAGTCGCTGGGCAGCGAGGCGGTGTCGACGGCGAAGCCGTGGTTCTGGCTGGTGACGAAGCAGCGATTCGTGCCGCACTCGATGACGGGCTGGTTCTGGCCGCGGTGCCCGTACTTGAGCTTGTACGTCTCGGCGCCGATGGCGCGGGCGAGGAGCTGGTTGCCGAGGCAGATGCCGAAGAGCGGCTTGCCCCGATCGATGGCCCAACGGACTTGTTCCACGGTCTTCTCGGCCATCGCGGGGTCGCCCGGGCCGTTGGAGAGCATGACGCCGTCGAAGCGATCGTCGGCGAGCGGGTAGTCCCACGGCACGCGCAGGACGCCGACGTCGCGGTTGAGCAGGCAGTGCACGATATTGGACTTCGCGCCGGTGTCGATCAGCACGATGCGCAGCTCGCGCTGGCCCTCGAAGAGCTGCGGCTCGGTGATGCTCACCCGGCGGACGAGGTTCTCGGCATTCGGGTCGCGATATTCTGCGGAGCGGCTCTCGATGCGGATGCGCCCGAGCATGGAGCCGCGCTCGCGCAGGTGCTGCGTGAGCGAGCGCGTGTCGATCCCGGTGATGGCCGGGATCTTTTCGGAGCGCAGCCAATCGCCCAGGGAGCGGGCGGCGTCCCAGTGGCTGTAGCTCGGTGAATAGTCCGCGACGACGAGGCCGGCGACCTGGATGCGCGTGGACTCGTAGCGCGTGCTGAGGCCGAAGGAGCGCGCGTCGCGCGGCACGCCGTAGTTGCCGACGAGCGGGTACGTCGCGACGAGGATCTGCCCGGCGTAGCTCGGGTCGGTGAGGGTCTCGGTGTAGCCGACCATGCCGGTGTTGAAGACGACCTCGCCGGCGACCGGCTCGTCGTGCCCGAAGCTCATGCCTTCAAGAACCGTGCCGTCTTCGAGCTCGATGCTCGCCGGCTTCATGGTCACGCCATCGGTCGCGTGGGCGGCGGTCGAGACCTCGACGGGACCGGTCATCATCGAGCCGAGCGCCGAGGGGCCATGCGTGCGCGGCGTCGCTTCGCGCGTGGGGGTCGTGCTCATGAAAGCTCCTCCCGCCCGGGTCGGCTGCCCGGCTTCTCGGCGACCGAGCCCGCGGCGCACATCGGGCAGTCGCTCGGCTCGAAGGTCTCGAACGACAACTGCGTCAACGCGAAGAAGGGGGCCTCCGGCGCGAACGAGCCGCCGCTGCGATCGACGATCGCGGCGATGCCGACGGCCTGCGCACCGGCCCGCTCGACGAGCGGGACCAGCTCCATCACCGAGCCGCCGGTGGTGACGACGTCTTCGGCGAGCAGCACGCGCTCGTCTCTGTTCAGTTGGAAGCCGCGGCGGAGGGTGAAAGCGCGATCGACGCCACGCTCGGCGAAGATCGAACGCAGGCACATCGCGTCGGCCAGCGCAAAGCCCCACACCACGCCACCCAATGCCGGGGCGAGGACAACGTCGGCCTGGATGTCGACGAGCAACTCCGCCATCATGTACGCGGCCTCCTCGGCGTGGTCCGGCTCCTCGAAGAGCTTGGCGCACTGGCAATAGCACTCCGAGTGCAGGCCCGAGCTGAGCAGGAAGTGGCCCGTGCGCAACGCCCCGGACTCTTCGAGCATCGCGTGCGTCCGCTTGGCGAACCGCTCGGCTTGGTTCGTGTTGGACGTCATGTGGGCAAGCCCTCCGCCGCCGCGGCGATCTGCGTGTTGAGCCCGTCGAGCTTGCGGGCGACGGTTGCCGCGACGTCGCCGGCGTCATCTGCGCCGGGCATGACGGACCGAGTGACGTGGATGATCACCGGGGCCTTCTGATGCATCGCCCCCCCCACGGCTCGAATGACATCGCCCACATCCGCCCCTTGGGCGCCGACACCGGGGACGAGCAGCGGCAGGTCATCCGCGACCGTGCCCATCTGCTCGAGTGCCTGCGCACGCGTCGCGCCGACGACGAGTCCGAGGTTGCGACTCGTGTCCCAATGCCGCGCGGCTTTGGCGATGCGCATCGCGAGACTGCCTTCGAGGTCGTGCTCCGAGCCGCCGGCGAGCAAGAAGTCAGCCGCGCCGGGGTTGGACGTCAGCGCCAGCAGGTATGTCAGTCGATGAGCGTGCGCGCGGAAGGGCTCGACGGCGTCGCGGCCCATCAAGGGGTTGACCGTGGCGGCATGGGCATCGAGATGGTCGAACACCGCTCGCGCGTAGTGCTCGGCGGTTGTGCCGATGTCGCCGCGCTTGGCGTCGGCGATGAAGAGCCGATCGCGCGGGACGAGTTCGCGCACGCGCTCGAGCAGCGCCCAACCCGCGGAGCCGAGCGACTCGAAGAAGGCGAGGTTGGCCTTGAACGCGCAGCAGCGGTTTGCCGCGCCGGCGATGACCTGCGAAAGGAACCTCTCGGCGCCGTCGATCGTCGGCTCGAATCCGGTCGGCAGGGCGTCGAGCCGCGGCTCGA
>CAYTSW010000089.1:0-11293 GCA_964440605.1 uncultured Phycisphaeraceae bacterium
CCCACCGGCGTCGGCTCCAGATCGATCCGTAGCAATCGCTCCTCCGAACGTGGGCGACCTGGTGCTGACGCGTCTGACGGCGGAGGAGCGATTGCTACGGATCGATCTGGAGCCGACGCCGGTGGGGCTGGACCCGATCGACGCGGCGTTGCCGCAGTTCCTCAGCTCGTCCGTGGGCCTTGCGGAGCGTTTCCTGTCCGAGAACGAGTCGGAGTTTCTGCTGCTCGTGGCTTCCGTCAGCGCGAGCGAGCCGGGCTCGGGGCTCGGTATCCCGAACCACCGGCTGTACCGCGCGGTGATCGACCGCACGGCCGGTGGCCCGACCCCGACGTTTCAGGAGATCGCTCAGTTCTCCGATGGCGACGGGCGGGTGCTCTTCAACGGGCTCGCGACGCTGGGAGACGAGCTGTACGCCTCGGGCTTCGAGACGGCGCAGCCCGGCCCGACGGATTCTCCCTGGGGGGTCACCCGGCTCAACGCGTCGACGGGCGAGATCACTCCCGTCGCGAGCTTCGGCGTGGAGCTGGCCGACGGCCTCGCCTCGAGCAGCGAGCGCGGCACGCTGTTCGTGATCGGTGCGCTCGACAACGAGTTCACGCCGTCGACCGGTCTCTTTGCCGGGGACATCGTCGCCATCGAGTTCGATCCGCGCAACCAGCTCATCGTCGACGGGGCGTTCGGCGGCACCGGCGCCTTCGCGCTGGCCGAGGGCGCCGTGATTGACCCCACGGTCGACGTCAGCCGGTTCCTCGACGACGAAGGGTTCAGCGGCGGCGGCATGTCCGGAGGAGGCTCTTCGGGCGGCGACTTCTTCCTGGGCGGGCTGGCGTTCGTGGACAACAGCCTGTTCGTCGCGACGCAGGAAGAGAACACCAACAACGTGGTGACCACGCAGCTCGTCGAGATCGACTTCACCCAGGGGCTCGGCAACTCGACGCCGCGCGTGCTCTCCATCCGTGACCTCGGGCCCGAGTTCGGCATCGGCCTGACGAACGTCAACGCCGGCGGCTCGCTGCCGCCGCCGGTGACGCTGTTCGACCCGGGACCGATGGGCATCGACACCACGACCATCGATCCGCTGTTCGCGAACATGGCGTACAACGACCGGGCGCTGGAGTCGGGCGTGGTGACGGCGATCTTCACCGAGCACTTCATCCGCACGGCGCAGGACCCGATCGGCTGCGCGAGTAGCAACCTGCTGAACATGATCCCGCAGGCGCTGTCGTCGCACGTCAATGAGCGCGCGGGCGTCGGTCGCGCGTCGTTCGATCTGCGCCAGCCGTTGGACGGCAGCCACCCGTGTCGCGGCGCGGCGGGCGCGGTCCAGTAACGCCTCGCCCGGAGTGACATCTGCGGATTTTGCTGGCCGCCCCGCGGCGGCTGTAGTTTCAGCCCGTTTGAGGTTCCAGCATTCAACCCACAGGACCCACCATGGCCCGTTCCGCCTCGCGCACCCGTTCGTTCATTGTTTGTTCCGCGTGCGTCCTGGCGGGCTCGCTCGCGCTCGCCGGTGATACGTCGTCCGACCCGGTGTACGCCTACGGCGCGGGCTTCGGCGGGACGATCCCCGACAACACGGACCCGGTGGGCTTCGTCTCCCCGATCACGATCGACGAGTCGTTCACTGTTTCGTCGATCGCGGTGCGCATCGACGGCCTGGCGCACAACTATTCGGGCGATTTGGAGATCTACCTCTCCAAGCCCGGCTTCACGAGTGTGCCCGTCACGCTGCTGAACAACCTGCGCAACGGCGAGGACGCCGACTTCAACGGCACCTACCGCTTCGCGGACGACGGCGACGACCTGTGGGCGGCCGCGGCGAACTTCACCGGCACCGAGGATCTGCCCGAGGGGACGTACCGACCGATCCGCGCCAACAACCAGCCGAGCAGCCTGGACGACGTGTTCGTCGGGACCGATGCGCAAGGCGTGTGGGTGCTGCGCATCGTGGACGCCGACTCGTTCGTCCAGGGGTCGTTCGAGGGTTGGTCGATCGAGCTTGGCGGCGGGCCCGACCCCGCCAGCGCGTGCCGAGGCGACTTCAACGACGACGGGCAGGTCGACGGCGCGGACTTCGGGGCCTTTGGCGCCGAGTTCGGACGGACCGACTGCAACGGCTGATCAGTCGCGCTTCGGCTCGTCGCTGTTGCGCTCGGCGATCTTCTGGTTGACCGCTTCGAGCGTGGGGCCGGAGCGGGAGGCGGCGGCCATGCGTCGCGCCAGGTCGTCGGCTTGCGGGTCGGGGACAGGAGCGCTGTCGAGCGCGCCGAGCAGGGCGCGGCGGAGCCCATCGTCGTCGCGCTTGCCGAAGTAGAGGTCGGCGAGCTGGAACCAGCGCCGGGTGTTGGAGGCGTCGAGCTCGACGGCGCGCTCCATTTCACCGAGGCCGCGCGCCTGCTCGCCGATGCGAAAGAGGGCGGCGGCGAGCTGCTCGCGCAGCGAGGCGTCGTCGGGCTTGAGCTCGACGGCGTTCTCGAAGGCGACGCGCTTGTTCTCGTGGTCGTTGAGCACGCCGTAGAGACGCCCGAGGATGGCGTTGGTCTGCGCGCGCGCTTCGAGCGTCTTCCAGTTGACCTTCATGCGCTCGAGCGCGTCTTCGGAGGACGCGACGGCGTCGGCGGCGCGGCCCGCGGGGACCATGAGCGACGCGTACACCTCGCGGCTCTGCCAGAAACGCGGGCGATCGTCGACGTAGGGCGTGACGAAGGCGAGCGCCTCGTCGGGCCGACCCGCCTCGGCGAGCAGGCGGGCGCGTGTCGAGACGAGTTCGTCGGTCGGGCGCACGCGGTTGATGATGCCCCCGAGCCGGTCGGCGGCCTCGGCGGGTGAGCCGAGCATCGCGACGAGGACGGCGGCGCGTCCCGCGGCCATCTCGTTGTAGAAGAGCCCGAGGCCGCCTTCGTTGATGGGCCGCACTTCGTCGAAGTGGTGCAGCGCGCGTCGGGCCAGTTCGACGTGTTCGGGATCGCTCTGATCGAGTTCGACGAACGGGCCGAGCGGCGTGTTGAGCGAGGTCTGGAGGCGAACGAACGCCGCGTCACCGCGCCAGCGGTGCCAGTTGACCCATGCCGAGTGGACGGTGGCGAGCAGGAGCAGGGCGATGGCGGAAGCCGCGACCACGCCCCACGGGCGCATGCGGCCCTTGAGCCTCATCTGGAGCTTGCCCAGGCGCACGTTGGGCTTGCGGCAAGTCTCGTAGAGCTTCCAGCCGAGGAAGGCGACGCATCCCGCGACGCCGGCGGCGAAGAGCAGCGGAAAGAGGTTGGGCCCGTAGGCGCGGAAGACGGCGACGAGCGCGAAGAGGAAGAGCAGCGCGACGCCGATCTCTTCGCCCATCGCGAGGTCGTACCGGCGCTGGGACTTGGGCTTGGGCGCGCGTTTGGAGTCATCAGGGTCGGCGTCGGCGAAGTCGGGGTGCGGGTTGCCGCCGCCGAACGCGAGCGGCTTGGCGAACTTGAAGGAGAGGGCGTCGTTGGGGCAGACGCTGACGCAGTCCATGCACTTCATGCAGCCCGGGTCGACGACCATGCCGTGCTGCTTGATCTCTTCGTGGACGCGGACGTTGGAAGTGCACGAGGCGGTGCAGTGGCCGCAGGACTCGCACTTGTCGTGGTCGACCACAATGCGCCCGGGTGAGAGTTTGTCGGCGGGGGCGAAGAAGCCGCCGTACGGGCAGCCGTAAGTGCAGAAGCCCTTGGCGCCAAGGAAGTAGACGGTGGCGAAGCCGCAGATGAGGAGGAAGGGGATGGCGATGTGCACGGGCGGGAAGGTGCCCCAGAAGTCCTGCGTGACGAAGGCGACGGAGTAGCCCTGTTCGGGATGGAGCCCGCCGCCGCCGAGCAAGCGCGGGCCGAAGGGCTGCCAGACGAAGAGGTAGAGCGCGAGCCCGAGGGGGGCGTAGACGAGGAGTCGGCTGCGAAAGGGTTTGGGGCGGATGCCGATGCGTTTCATGCCGGCGGCGCAGAGGTCCTGCAGCGCGACGACGTGGCATCCCCAGCCGCAGAAGAAGCGCCCGAAGAGGAAGGTGCTGAGTATGGCGACGCCGAAGAAGATGGCGCCGGTGTTGATGGCGCCGTCGCGGAGCGACGTCATGGTCTCGGAGGGTTCGACGGGGCTGAGCGTATCGCCGGTGAGTTGCCACTGGATGATGTGAGCGGCGATGAGGACGTGGACCGCGATGAGGACCGCGGCGCGCTTCCACCCCATGGTCGATCGCCCCAATCGCCGCGCGCGCGGGCCGGACTCGCGCGCGTCGAGAACGGGCAGCGAGACGGTGTTGCGCGATGACATGGTGGTCGCGGAGTCGCGGGCCATGGGCGGGGCCGAAACCTGCTCGGGGTGTCCGAAGATGGGGATGGACGAGCGGGCGGCACGCGTGACGCCCGGTAGATTGGTAGGCGGTTCTTAGGGGGTACGCGGGGGTCCGTAGCCCGGATCCGTCGGCTCAAAGGGTGTCGATAAGCATGCTTCGCCCATGTAAAAACAGGGGGAATGAGCCGGGGAATCCCGGGTGTGGGGCGAATTTTCCCGGCAGTCCGCGGCGTGCAGGAACCTCGGCGTGAAGGTCCCCTTATCGTACGAAGAGGCGGTGGTGTCGCACCGTCTGCACCCACCAGATCGACTGCGTGTCGTGTCGTATCCACCGAATCGTCGCCGGCGGGGCGACACATCCTTTTAGGGAGGATTGCTGTGCGGAAATCGCTCAAGATCACCACTGCCCTGGCCGCGGGCGCTTGTCTCACCACGACTGGCCTCGTCGCCTCGGCCGGCGGCCCCCAGACCTTCGGCTCGCCCGACGTGCAGGTGTGCCTGCTGTTCAACCTGTCCCAGTTCGCCCGCGAGGGGCAACTCAACGGCCTGTCCATCGCCACCACCTCCTACAACGCGGGCACGGAAAACCTGGACTGGTACCCGAACCCCGATAGCGAGCACCCGTTCATCGCCTACAACCTGTTCCGCATCAAGGACGGCGTGATCCAGCAGATCGGCGTCTCCTGGATCAAGCACGGCTTCTTCGCGACGAACACCAGCGAGTGCGAGCAGTACAACTTCTGCTCCGGCCCCGGCGGCTTCGAGCTCAAACCCGACTGCTCGGACACCTACGGCGCCGGCCTCAACGCCAGCCGCACCTACCTCGGCCCGCGCTATGAGGTGGACCCTTGGACCGGTGATTACAACTTCCAGGGCGGGTTCCTCCAGCAGAACGGATCGTCGGGCTCGGGCATCGATCGTCTGATGATCGTGCACGACGACGACCTCGATCCGGCCCTGAACCCTGGGGCGTCGTACATTGCCGAGGGGTACTACGTCGCCGCCGACGACACGACGCCCATGAGCAACGGGTCGTACCGCAACGTCTCGGTGACCGGGTTCTCGAACTTCTCCGGCAACAGCAACGACCGCTGGAACTTCTCCTCGCCCAGCAGCGTCTCGCCGACGATCGGCTTCGCGATCGAATCGTGGGGCGGCGATCTGGTGACCATGGCCATCGATGAGCGCCCGGCCAAGGGCTTCAGCGACGACGGCCGCTCGCTGCTGTCGGTCAAGACCTTCGACAACGGCGACGGCACCTGGCGCTACGAGTACGCCCTGTACAACGTCGACATGGACGGCCAGGTCGGCGAGTTCACCGTGCCCGTCCCCGACGGCGTGACGATCACTGACGCTGAGTGGTATGGCGTGACGCACTACGAGAGCTTCAACGCCCGCGGCTCGAACTCTCAGCCCATCGACAACCAGCCCTGGGACATCGCGGTCGGTGCGAACTCGGTCACGTTCTCCACCGACAGCAACCCGCTGCGTTGGGGCATGATGTTCAACTTCAGCTTCACCGCTGACACGGCTCCCGCAGCCGGTGATGTGTGCATCACCAACTTCCGCACCCCCGGTGCCAACATCTGCCGCACCAGCCAGGTGCCCAGCGAGCCCATCGACACCACCTGCGCCGCCGACTTCAACGGCGACGGCGTGGTCGACGGTGCCGACTTCGGCACCTTCGGCGCGGCGTTCGGCTCGAGCATCGGTCAGCCCGCGTACAACGAGGACGCCGACTTCAATGCCGACGGCACCATCGATGGTGCGGACTTCGGCGAGTTCGGCGCGCAGTTCGGCAGCACTGACTGCTAATCCCCGATCGCCCTTCGGCGGGCGCGCACGCTCGCCGATATGAATGACCGCCGCCCGGACGCGAGAGCGTCCGGGCGAGCCTTTTCGGACTAGGCCCGACGCCGACCACTACCATGTGTCGGGCGCAAGAGGGATATCCATTATGCAGCCCTGTGTTTTCCCCTCTGCCTGCGGTGCGCTCGCGGCGCTTGCGGCGCTCGTCCTGTGCGCGCCGGTCGCCGCACAGGTCCAAACCACGGTCGACGACTTCTTCATCCCCGGCACGCAGCCGGGCGAGTTCAACGCGGCTCTCGAACCGCCGGGTTCCTGCACGGGGTGCCACTCGGATTACAATCCGGAGACGGAGCCCTACCACCGTTGGGTGGCGAGCATGATGGGCCAGGCGGGGCGCGACCCGATCTTCTTCGCGGCTCTGGCGGTCGCCGAGCAAGACTCCGAGAACGTCGGCGAGTTGTGCCTGCGGTGCCACGCGCCGCTCGGGTGGCTCAACGGGCGGAGCGTGCCGACCGATGGATCGGCCCTGACGCATGATGACGGCTTCGGCGTCGCGTGCATCGTCTGCCACCGTATGGTCAACCCGGTCTTCGTCCCGGGCGAGAGCCCCGCGGTGGACCAGCAGATCCTCGCTTCGCTCGCGAACCCGGTCGTGAACCCGCATAACTCGAGTCTGGTGATCGATCCCGAAGACCGCCGGCGTGGGCCGTACAACCTGGGAGACTTCTTCATCCACGCGTGGGAAGAGTCGCCCTACCACCGGACGTCGGCGATGTGCGCGAACTGCCACGAGGTGTCCAACCCGGCCTTCACGCTCCAGCCCGATGGGACGTACGCGCTCAACACGCTCGGCGCCCCGCCGCCCAGCGACGACAAGTACACGATGTTCCCCGTCGAGCGCACGTATTCCGAATGGCTGATGAGCGACTTCGCGCTCGGGCCGATCGACATGGGCGGACGCTTCGGCGGGACGCTGCACGAGGTAAGCACCTGCCAGGACTGCCACATGCCGCAGACCACGGGTATGGGCTGCGTCTTCGGTGAGGGCCGCAACGATCTCAAGCAGCACGACTTCAACGGGGCGAACACCTGGGTGATGCGCGCGATCCACGCGTTGAACGACCCGAACTTCACGACGCTCACGTTCGACCGCGTCGAGCAGTCGATCGCTCGGGCCAAGAGCATGCTCGAGCGGGCGGCCGATCTCGAACTCTCGATCGACGAGGGCGTGCTCACCGTGCGCGTCGTCAACCAGGTGGGTCACAAGCTGCCCACCGGCTACGTCGAGGGGCGGCGTATGTGGGTGAACGTGCGCTTCTACGACGCGAGCGACCAGCTCGTCGAAGAGGCTGGTGCGTACGACTTTGCTACGGCGGAGCTCGACGAGTCGACCACGAAGGTGTACGAGGCCAAGCTGGGCACGACGCCGGACGTCGCCGACTCCGCGGGTGTGCAGTCCGGCATCGGATTCCACTTCGCGGTGAACAACAAGTGGTTCAAGGACAACCGCATCCCGCCGCGCGGCTTCACCAACGCGAACTTCGAGTCGGTCCAGGCCGAGCCCATCGGGTACTCGTACGCCGACGGGCAGCACTGGGACGACACGCCGTACACCGTGCCCCCCGGCGCGGTGCGTGCGGAGGTGCGTCTGTACCACCAGACGACGACCAAGGAATACATCGAGTTTCTGCGCGATCAGAACGTGACGAACAACGCCGGCCAAGTGGCCTACGACGCCTGGGCCGACCCGCTGATCGGGAACAAGAGCGAGCCCGTCGAGATGGAGATGGGCGAGATCATGGTGCCCGTCCTGTGCGCCGCCGACTTCAACGGCGACGGGCAGGTCGACGGCGCTGACTTCGGCGTCTTCGGCGCCGCGTTCGGCTCCAGCACGGGCGACGCCAACTTCAACGCCGCCGCCGACTTCAACGCCGATGGGCAGATCGACGGCGCGGACTTCGGCTCCTTCGGCGCGGAGTTCGGCCGGACCGACTGCGCGGGCTGACGCGCCGCGCGCCTGACGGGAGGTTCGCGCGGCGGCGCTCGCACGCTAGAGTGCGGTCGCCGCATCGGTGTCCCCTCAGGCCGCCAGACGAAAGGTGACTCCATGCGCACGTACGAGATCGCACCGCTCCTGATCCTCGCGACCGCGGGGGCCGCGATGGCGCAGACCCCCGAGGGCGTCGCGCTGCCGCGAGGCCTGACCGCCGACGAACGGGCGCACGTCGAGCGCACGCCACTCATCGCGACGGGAGCCGAGCGCGGCGTCGCCGGTGCCCCGACCGGGCCCGTCGTCTGCCCGCCCGAGTACGCCCCGTGCGCGGGCATCATCATCGCGTGGGAGGGCCCGACGTCCTGGAAGGACATCCTCGCGAACATGACGGTGCAGATCACCACACGCCCCGAGTCGCAGGGGGCGAAGGTGTGGATCGCGGTCGACTCGTCGACCGAGGGCTCGAGCACGGCCTCGCTCCTCGACTCGCGCGGGGCCGATCTCTCGCGCGTCGAGTTCGTGGTGCGGCAGACCGATTCGATCTGGATGCGCGACTACGGGCCGCGGTTCATCTACGAGGGCGGCGTGCGGGCGATCGTCGATCACACCTACAACCGCCCGCGCTTCGCCGACAACCTCTTCCCCGATTACTTCTCCAGCACCAACGGCTACGA
Organism: uncultured Phycisphaeraceae bacterium; assembly: GCA_964440605.1. Taxonomy (GTDB): domain Bacteria; phylum Planctomycetota; class Phycisphaerae; order Phycisphaerales; family UBA1924; genus CAYTSW01. The sequence goes on from CAYTSW010000089.1 coordinate 8,788, forward strand.
GCAGTACCAGATCCCGCTCGTGCACGGCGGCGGCAACTTCCACCTCGCGGCTGACCAAGATGCCTGGGCGACCGAACTCATTCAGGACGAGAACCCGAGCCTGAGCGCGGCGCAGATCGTCGACCTCTGGCGCGACTTCCAGAACCTCGAGACCGAGCTGACCGACGCGCTGCCATCGTTCATCGACGCGACGCAGCACATCGACATGTGGATGATCCCCGTCAGCGACAACACGATCATCGTGAGCGATTGGCCCTCACAGCCCGGAACGACGCAGGACTCGGTATGCGACCAGTTCGCGATCGACGCGCAGAACCTCGGCTACACGGTGGTTCGCGCGCCCGCGGTCGCGCTCAGCGGCACGCACTACACCTACACCAACGCGGTCATCGTGAACGACCTGGTGCTGATGCCGGTGTATTCCAACGCTTCGATCAGGAGCCTGAACGGCCAGGCGCTGAGCGCGTGGGAAAGTGCCCTGCCCGGCAAGACGATCCAGACGATTCCCGCAGAGAACATCGTCTCGGCCGCGGGCGTGCTGCACTGCATCGTCAAGCACGTACCGGCAAACTCGGGCGGCGAAGACCCGGTGGCTTCCGTGCGCATGCCGGCGGCCGGCGAGGTGTACGAGCCGGGCGACAACGTCCGCATCGTCTGGACGAGCGACGACGACGAGGGGGTGGTCGAGGTCGACCTGCTGTTCTCGACGGACAACGGCGCGAGCTTCCAGCCCATCGCGACCGCGATCGCCGACACCGGCGCGTTCAACTGGACGACGCCCGATCTCTTTTCGGATGAGACGATCGTGCGGGTCGTGCCACGCGACGCCGAGGGAAACACCGGCGTCGCCGACGCCGGACCCATCACCATCGACGGCGAGCCGACGGTGTGTGTGGGCGACTTCACCGGCGACAACGTGGTCGACGGCGCGGACTTCGGTGTGTTCGGCGCCGCCTTCGGCGCGAGCGTCGGCGACGCGGTGTACGACGCGCGGGCCGACTTCAACGAGGACGGCGTGATCGACGGCGCCGACTTCGGCGCCTTCGGCGCGGTCTTCGGCTCGTCGTGCCCATGATGCGCTTCCGAGCCACCGTGCAGCGCTAGGCCGCGTGGTGCCCGGTGTTCGCGGCACGTTGTCGTACCGACTGCGCCTAATTGCGCCGCTGGTGACGGATTTCGACGACCTTGTTATTTGTCTCGGCGATGTGGGGGTCGTAGACCTCGATGGTGAAGCGGTTGGCGTCTTTGACACGCCAGACGTAGCGGACCATGCGCCCGTGGAGGCCGAGCGCGGGCTCGTCCATGTCGCCGAAGAACTGGATGTACGAGCCGTCCATCGCCGCGTGCCCCTCGGCGGAGAGGATGGCGGTGCTCATGCTGTTGAGCATGGTGAGGTCGTAGTGGTTGTTGTGGATGTCGAAGCCGAGGAGGGACCGTGTCTCCATTGGGCGGCCCATGACGGGGGCCGTGGAGCGGCCTTCGAGGAAGCGCCCGCCGAGGATCTTCTCGAACGAGGCGGTGCCCTCGGACTCCTGCGGCTGGCCGCCGGGGTTCCCGCCCCAGACGCGCATCTGGACGTCCCAGTCGCCGACGAAGTAGTCGAGCATCTCGTGGCGATCGGTCGGTGTCATGGTCTCGATCTGGGCCTGCATGTTGACCGAGTTCATGTCGAACTCGGGCGCGAAGCGAGCGGGGGCGTCGTCGTTCATGGCGGCATCTCCGGACTGGCTCATGCCGACGCCGGCGATGAGGAGAAGGGCGAGGGCAGCGGTCGGGGTGCATCGCATCGGGATCTCCTATGGCGCGGCGAGGGGAGGCAGCAATAGCCTACCGCTCGGACCGTTGATCGGGAACGCAGCGGTGATTCCCCCGCAGACTTCCCCGCATCCCCGCACAGCACCCTTCCGCGATCCGCGTCGGTATGGCATGATGGACAAGTTAGCCGCGCAAGCAGCAGAGCCGTCGATCGTGTATTGACGCCCATTCGGAGACCGCCCATGCCCAGCCTGACCATCATGACCGGCGAGCAGACCGGGAAGCAGTTCGTCGTCGGCAGCCGGACCCTCTCGATCGGACGCGACCCCGCACGCGACGTGCAGGTGATCGACCCCAAGGTCAGCCGCAAGCACGCGTTGCTGCGCTGCGACGCGGGCCGGTACGTGCTCGTCTCGGCCAAGAGTCTCAACGGCATGACCGTCAACGGTCGCCCCGTCGAGGAGGAGCACCCGCTTCAAGGCGGCGAGACGATCACGATGGGTGACACCGTGCTCAAGTTTGAGCTCGACATGGACCCCGACCGCTCCAATGCGCTGAACAACTACAAGCGCGCCGATCGGCAGACTCGGGACAGCCACACCGTGATGTGAGTTAGCGCTGGAGAGCACTGACCTTGCGGAGCCACGGTCAGTGGCACCCGAGTTTCCTGCGGGAAGCAACGAGCACCGGGCGCGAGCCCGGCTGCCTTCAACGTCCGGGCATGCCAAAGCTATGACCCGCAGAGCCGGGT
>CAYTSW010000090.1:0-11204 GCA_964440605.1 uncultured Phycisphaeraceae bacterium
CGGGCGCGGTCGACGAGTTTCTTCGGAAGGCGGACGGGCTGAGGGTGGATCGCTTCAGGCAACGGGTCGGCGTCCTGGAAGAGCGAGCCGCCGGCAGTGGCGTCGCGCCAGAGGATGCGCTCGGGCTCGACGCGGGCGGCAAGGAGCCCACGGGCGCGGTCGCGCCAGGCGTCGAAGTCCTGCTCGACGTCGATGACGATCATGGGATGACCACAGCGCCCGCGGCGTCGGTACGCGCGGTGAACAGCCGCAGTTGTTGATCGGTCGGGCGGAGCTGGAAGGCGGCTTCTTCGGGCGTCGTGCGCCTGATCTCGAGACGCGGGGCGGTGATGAAGAGGCCGGCCTTCTTTAAGGAGACGCGCATGCGTTCGAGGTCGGCGGCGGCGACCTTGCGGCGTTGACGCAATCGCAGGATGCGGTTGACGGTGCGCACGCCGAAGCCGGGCACGCGCAGGAGATGCGCACGCGGGGCGGTGTTGACGTCGACGGGGAAGAACTCGGGGTGGCGCAGGGCCCAGGAGAGCTTGGGGTCGTGCTCGAGGGAGAGGTCGGGCTGGTCGGGCGTGGTGAGTTCGGTGGCGTTAAAGCCGTAGAAGCGGACAAGCCAGTCGGCTTGGTAGAGGCGGTGTTCGCGGACGAGGGGGGGCGTCATGGCGGGGAGGTCGCTGTCAGCGCCGAGGAAGGGGCTGAACGCGGAGTAGTAGACGCGCTTGAGGCGCTGGGTGGAGTAGAGCAGCGCGGCGCGTTCGAGGATTTGGCGGTCGGAGGAGGGCGAAGCGCCGACGACCATCTGCGTGCTCTGGCCGGCGGGCATGAAGCGCGGGGCGCGGCGCGACTGCTTGCGCTCGGCTTTGGCTTCGGCCTGCTTGTCGCGCAGGACGGACATGGTGAGGTCGACGGTCTGCATCGACTTCTCGGGCGCGAAGCGGCGCAGGTCGTCGTCGGTGGGGAGTTCGACGTTGGCGGACAGGCGGTCGGCGTAGCGGCCGGCACGCTCGAGGAGTTCGGGCGAGGCGCCGGGGACGGCTTTGAGGTGGACGTAGCCGAAGAAGCGCTCGTCCTCGCGCAGTCGGCGGGCGACCTCGGCGAGCTGCTCCATGGTGTAGTCGGGGTTCTGGATAATGCCAGAGCTGAGGAAGAGGCCTTCGATGTAGTTGCGCTTGTAGAACTCGATGGTGAGGAAGACGACTTCGTCGACGGTGAAGCGGGCGCGCGGCGTGTCGCTGGTGACGCGGTTGACGCAGAAACGGCAGTCGTAGATGCACCAGTTGGTGAGGAGGATCTTGAGAAGGGAGACGCAGCGACCGTCGGGCGTGTAGCTGTGGCAGATGCCGATGCCGTCGGTGTCGCCGAGGCCCTTGCCCCGGTTGGATCGCGTGGAGCCGGAGCTGGCGCACGAGGCGTCGTACTTGGCGGCGTCGGCGAGGATGGCGAGCTTGCGGGCGAGGTCCATGGGGGCCTTGGTTTGGGTTGTGGAAGGGTAGGTGGGGAGCGGGTGGTGTTTCAAGGATTTCAGGTGGAGTTGAAGGCGGCGGGGCAGGCGTACGTGACAGCACCGGCCCCGCAGAGCCGAGGTCAGTGGCTTCGTTCGCTGTGCCAGTCACCTTCTCAGGCCGGTGGATTTTCGCGGAGTTCGCGGCGGAGGATTTTGCCGGTGGGACCGCGGGGGAGTTCTTCGACCTCGTGCACCTCGCGCGGGACCTTGTAGCCGGCGAGGTGTTCGCGACAGTGGGCGCGGATGGACGCGGCGTCGAAGTCGTGCTCCTCCTTGATCTCGACGTACGCGACGGGCACTTCGCCGCGGATGGGGTCGGGCGAGCCGATGACGGCGGAGGCGTGGACGGCGTCGTGGGCGTTGATGACTTCTTCGATCTCACGGGGGAAGACGTTCTCGCCGCCGACGATGAGCATGTCCTTGATGCGACCGGTGATGGAGAGAAAGTCGTCGTCGATGCGGGCCATGTCGCCGGTGCGGAACCAGCGACCGTCGGTGAAGGCGGCGTCGGTGTCGTCGGGCCGTTTGTAATAGCCCTTCATGACATTGGGCCCGGCGAGGAGGAGCTCGCCGTCGGTCTTGCGAGGGAGGGTGTCGCCGGTTTCGGGGTCGATGATTTTCTGACGCACGCCGGGCAGCGGCTTGCCCACGGTGCCGTGGCGGAACTCGTGCGGGAGGCACCAGTGGGTGACGGGGGCGGTTTCGGTGAGGCCGAAGCCCTCGCAGATGTCGACGTGGAAGCGACGCTTGAACTCCTGGTAGACGGCTTCGGGCAACGGCTCGCCTCCCGAGACGACGTACTTAATGGACTCAAAGTCCTCGGGCTGTGCCGACTTCACTCTGGTCAGCGCGTTGTACATCGAAGGGATTGCGACGAGGCAGGTGGGCTTGTGCTCGCGGATGGCCTGGACGACGCGTTGAGGCACGAAGCGTGCCGAGTAGACGACGCGGGCGCCGGAGATGAGCGGGAGCATCGTCAGGACAGTGAACCCGAAGGAATGGAACTGCGGCAGGACGCCGAAGATGATTTCGTTGTGGTCGAAGCCGACGCCTTCGACGCACTGGCGGACGTTGGCGCGGATGTTGGCGTGGGTGAGCATGACGCCCTTGGGCGTGCCGGAGGTGCCCGAGGTGTAAAGGAGAACGGCGAGGTCGTCGTCCTCGGCGGAGGCGGGAAGGCGGAGGCGCGGGAGGCCCTTGAAGCTCAGGTCTTCGAGGTAGACGACGCGCTTGCCCCAGGCCTCGGGCGTGTGTCCGGTGGCTTCGACGAGTTGGCGTGAGGCGATGATGGTGTGGACGTCCGAGTCGTGGACGACGTACTCGAGTTCCTTGGGGCCGAGGAGGTAGTTGAAGGGGACGGCGGCCTTGCCGCGCATCCAGCCGGCGAGGGCGCAGATGCCGGTCGCGCCGCTGGTAGGGGTAAGGATGCCGAGGGTGGGCGTGCCGGGCGGGTCGTCGATGGCTTTGGCGACGTGAAGGGCGGCCGCGAGGATCTCGTAGCCGCGATAGGCGCGCCGATCGTCGGTCATGGCGACGCGCGCGGGGTGTCGGAGCAGACGAGCGACGATGGCACCATGGAGACTCATGGTGTGAGAAGGTACCGGGGGAGTGGGCCCGCGCCGATCGCCACGCTGGGGCGAGCGGGTGTACCCTTATCCACCGAGCACGAAGGAGTGAAGCGCATGGGGCGAGCAGGACGTGGAGTGCGGCTGGTGTTGGCGGCGATCGCCGCAGGTGCGTTAGGCGCGTCTGGATGCGCGTCGAACGGCGGGCCGGCACCCGAGCGCGAAGTGACGGCGGTCGAGCCCTCGATCACGGCGTTCGAACGCGGGCACTACGAACACGCGTTGCGCCTGGCGTCGTCGCAACACCCCTTCAGTCGGGGCCTCGCGCGCGACACGTTTGCGCTCACCGCCGGCCTCGCGGCTCACGCCTTGGATCGTGACGAAGAGGCGATCGCCTGGCTGGCGCCGGTGGTGCGGTCGGACGATCGGGCGATCGCCGGGCGCGCTGAGGCGACGCTGGGACTGATCGACCTGGAGCGCGGGCGGTATCGCCAGGCCGCGGCGCGGCTGTCGCGGGCCTCGGGCAAACTCGAGAGCGAGCAGGCGGCGCGCGCGAGCTTCCACGCGGGCGAGGCCTTCTCGCTGTCCGGCCAGCCCGAAGCCGCGCGCCTGCACTACCGCCTCGCCGAGCGAGGAACGGGCCGGGGCGACGTGCGCACGCTCTCAAACGATCGGCTGTCGCTCAGCGGGTACACGGTGCAGGTCGGGGCGTTTTCGGATCCGGACAACGCCGAGCGTGCGGCTGCGACGCTGACACGGCGGGCCGATGCGCTGGGCCTCGGTGTGCCGGTCGTCGTGCGGCGGACGTCGGACCGCGGGCGGACGCTGCACCTCGTGCAGATCGGCTCGTTCGGCTCACGCGGCGAGGCGGAAGTCATGCGCACCCGTTTGGGCAACGACGCGATCGTGACGCGGGCGCGGTGATCGTCCAAGCGACACACCCCGCGAGCGCGATCGGCAAGCCGCCAACGATCGGCGCTCTCGAACTCGAGACCAACCTGCTGCTCGCGCCGGTCGCGAACTACTGCGACCTCGCGTGGCGGATCACCTGCCGCGAGCAGGGCGGGGTGGGGCTCGCGTGCACGGATCTGCTCTCGCCGCAGGGCCTGTTGCGCGGAACGGCGCGCTCGCTGGACATCGCGCAGACGGACGACGCGGACGCGCCGGTGTGCATGCAGCTCTACGGCGGGGATGGGGACATCCTAGCGGACGGGGCGGTGTGGGCGGTGGAGCACGGAGCGGACGTGGTGGACATCAACATGGGGTGTCCTGTCGACAAGGTGACGAAGAAAGACGGGGGATCGAAGCTGCTGTGCGATGTGCCGCGAACGCTGGGCCTGGTGGACCGCGTGGCGCTGGCGGTGGAGAAGGCGTCGCGAGGCCGCGTGCCGCTGACGGCGAAGCTGCGGCTGGGCTGGAACCGCGACTGTGTGGTCGCGCCCGAGCTGGCGCGAGCGCTGGAGCAACGCGGGCTGGCGGCGATCACGGTGCACGGGCGGACGACGGACGAGAAGTTCAAGGGCGAGGTGGACCTGGCGGGGATCCGTTCGGTCGTGGAAGCCGTGGAGCACATCCCGGTGATCGGCAATGGCGACGTGCGCGAGCCGGAGGACGCAGCGCGCATGCTGCGGGAGACGGGGTGCACAGGGGTGATGATCGGGCGCGGGTCGTTCAGCGCGCCGTGGCTGTTCCGGCGGGCGTGGTCGCTGCAGACGACGGGCGATGCGGGGCCGGAGCCGACCCCGGAAGAGAAGCTCGCGTGCATCCGGCGGTACTTCGACTTGATGCTGGAGCACCGCGACGAGCACTATGCGCTCACACACATCCGCCGGCGCGTGTCGTGGTTCGGCAAGCGGCTGGGGCCGTGCAAGCCATTCAAGGAAGCGGTGCGGCTGGCGAAGACGGTGGACAACGTGCGGCGTGCGATCGACGCGTTCGAGGCGGGCGGGCTTCGAGTGTCGGAAGAAGTCGGCGCGGTTTAGGGGAGGCGGGGCAGGACCGCGAGGCCGAACAAGACCATGATGATCAGTCCCGGGATGAGGCCGATGAAGCCGCAGATGATGCCGGTGAGCGCGTAGCCGTTGGAGTCGGGCGAGTCCTTGCCGTTGGCGACGTCCGACTTGGCCATGAACCCGAGGATGACCGCGGGGAGGCCGAGCAGCGGACCGGGGATGCCGTAGGCGAAGCACCCGGCGACGGAGAGGATGCCCAGGACCATTGAGGCAATCGCCTTGCCGGAGGTCTGAGTCGGACCGGGTTTGCGGAGCGACTCGGCGATTGGGGCGCCGCACTCGGGGCATCGGCTCTCGACGGTGAGGCCCCGGAGGCTGTAGCCGCAGGTGGTGCAGGTGATCTCGTTCATCGCGCTTCCAGAGGCATCCACGCCGGCACGACGCCGGACTCGGCGGCCGCCGGGTCGGAGACGGGCACGCCCCAAGCGCGGAAGTAGGGCGTGAGGTCGCGCTCGACGAGACGGCTCATGCGCACGACGAAGGCGTCGCGTCTCTCGTCATCAGAACGTGGCTGATCGACGCGTCCGCGGTAGTGCGCAAAGGTGCGCGCAAAGGCCTCGAAGCCGAACTCGTGCCAGAGCATCGCGTACGTCTGCAGCGCGAGAAAGGGGTCCCGCTTCCACTCATCGAACGGAGCGCCGTTAGCGTCGTGCTCGGCAAAGCGTCGGCGGGCGGTCTCGGGGCACGAGCGCATGACTTCGCTGTCGAGGGGATAGCCGTTGACCGTGTGCAGCGCGTAGACAGTGAAGATGTTGACGGTGACCTCGCCCGTGCCGGCGAAGGTCCAGAGCGGGTCCTGGTGGGCGTGGCCCATCTCGTGGTAGTGGCCCCAGAGCCGGTTGGGGCCCTCGTTGTCGAAGTTCTCGGCGTCGACCATCTCGTCGGCGGCGCTCGTCGGGATGACAACCGGCGCGTTGGCGGGGCAGTACATGTAGCCCCAGCTCAGACGCTCGTCGGCGACGAAGCGGTACTGACGGTCGGGCCAGTGGTTAGGCGAGCGCGGTTGAAGGGAGTCCATCGCGCGATGGACGGCGTTCCAGTGCTCCATCACCGCGGCCGGGTCGTCGAGCGTGCGCACGACCTCGGAGGGGAGGGTGAAGACGAGTTCGTCGGATTCGAGCTCGGCCCAGGGCGCAGGAGCGTGGCGGATCTCGTCGCGCCAGGCACGCTCGTCGGTGTGGCCCAGCCGGTAGCGCGGCATGGAGACGGCGCCCGTGATGGTCACGCGTAGTTCGGCGACGGACGGCGGGAGGTCGGCGGGGAGATCGATGTAGATCGGCCCGCCGATGGCCGAGGCGACGCGGGTCGTGGGCACAAGGACGTCGAAACGGCGGACGCCGGCGGGGAGGCGGACACGCTCATCCATCAACTGCGGGTCGAGCCAGCAGCCGATCTGGATTGCAAGTCCCCACCGCTCGTCAATGCCCGCGATCTCGACCGTCACCAGTTCGCCCGGCGGAGCCCACAGGCCGGTGCTGCGCCAGCCGGGGATCGAGGTTTCGAGCGCGAACGTACGCGACGAGCGGTCTGCGTCGGCCGGGACGAGGCCCGGGAAGGCGGCGGCGCTGGAGTGAGTCGTGATCTGCTCGGCGGGCAGCTCGCGTGCGAAGCGTGCGTCGAGATCGATGAGCGCGCGCGCCAGCGGTGCGTCTTGCGCGCGAAGCGGGCGCTCGATCATCGCGCCGAACGCGGCGTCGATCTGTTCGGCGTGGGCCTCACGCAGCGTCGTCGCCGTCGCAATGATGGGGTGGTCGAGCGGGACCACGGCGAAGGCGTCGGCGACGACGCGAGCTGCCAGAGCGCTGTCGCCCGAGCGGTCACCGGAGAGCACCTCCAGAGCGCGCTCGGCGTTTGAGAGCCGAGCCGCGCTGAGATCGACCGGGTAGACGCCATCACGCACGGGGGAGGCGGCGTCTTGGGTGAACATGATGCCGGCGGCGGCGAGGAGGCGATTGGCGGCGAGGTTTTCGAGTGAATCGGCGCGGCCGAGCTGGAGCTGGCCCCAGGCGCACTCGCCCACGACGAGCCCTCCCCCGCCCCGAACGAACCGCTCGAGTTCGTCGAGCCGAGCCCAGGAAGCCCACTGCTGCGGCGAGGCGATGACGACATCGACGCCGTCGAGACCGCTTCGACCGCTCGCGGTTTCGGCATCGACGCCGAGGTCGCCGAGAGCCTCGACGATCGGTTCGGTGAGGCCGACGACGCGCAGCGGGCGGCCGACTCCGCCCGCCGCCCACGTCACGGATCGGGCGAGAAAGCGCGGCGTGTCGGTTCGAGTGTCGGTGAAATAGCCGCCGTGCCCGAGCGCGACAACGCGCCCGAGGCCGAGCGTTGTCGCGGCGGCATAGACCCGGCCCTGTTGGTCCGCTACGAGCGGCTGCGCGTCGCCACAGACGACCATCGTTGCGGGGTTGCCGCCGGTGGCGATCGCCGCAACGCCCTCAGTCAGGGTGTCGAGCGTGTGACCCGCGTGCGCAGCGGAGGCGATCAGCGTGATCAGCGCACAGACCAGCGAAGAGAGTCGCGGCATGGCAGCGTGGCTCTGCCTCATCGAGCGTCGGGGGCCTGCGCTTCGGCCTGAGCCGCGGCGAGTTCGGGGTCTTCGCCCTCGTCGCCCTGGATGAATGTGTGTCCCGTGTACGTGCGGCTGTAGAAGATGAACGCGATGGCGGTGACGAGCGCGAGGGCGGTGAAGGCCCAGTAGTAGTTGGAGCCTTGCAGCGGGGTGTTGCCGTCGGCGTCCCTGAGAGCGCCGAGGACGAAGTTCACGCCGGACGTGAAGAGGTTGCCGAGCGAGACGCCGAGGAAGTAGATGCCCATGATGAAGCTCTTCATCTTATTCGGTGCCTGTGTGTAGGCGAACTCGAGCGAGACGATGGAGACGAGGATCTCGGCCGCCGTGATCAGGACGTAGGAGCCGAACTGCCAGCCGATGTTGGGCATGTCGGCGAGGAAGGGCTGAACGCGTTCGGCTTCCCACCCGGCGGCGTTCGCGGCCCTCAGCGCCGCTTGGAGCGAGCCGGAGCCCTCGACACCCGCGGCGTTGAGCGCTGTCCACAGGGCCGCAGTGGCCTCAGCCGCTCGCGCTTCGATGACCATTTCGATGATCGCCGACGACGCGAACGCGACGGCCGTGAGAAAGAGTCCGAAGCCGATCTTGCGCAGCGGCGTGACCTTCACGAACTTGTTGACCGTTGGGTAGACGAAGTACGTGAAGACCGGGATGAGCGTCAGAATCAGGATGGGGTTGGCGGCCTGAATCTGTGACTCGAGCCACAGCACGCCTGCGAACTCCCGGTTCATCTCCTGGGCCTGGAGGACCCAGGCGGAGCCGGTCTGGTCGAAGATGGACCAGAAAACGGGGATGAAGATGAGGAAGAGCGGCGCGAGGTTCTTCATGGCGCGCAGGCCCTCGGGGCTGAGGGTTTCCTTCTTGAACTCCTGCCAGCCGGCCGGGGGCACGTGGACGAAGCGGTTGCGCCCGAGCCAGAAGACGAAGGTGGCGATGGCCATGAGCACGCCGGGGACGCCGAAGGCGAGCCAAGGGCCGAACTGGTCGAGGAAGATGGGCGTGAGCAGGGTGGAGGTGGCGGCGCCGACGTTGATGGAGAAGTAGAACCAGTTGAAGACCTGGGTGAGCAGGCCCTTGTTCTGTGGCCCGAACTGGTCGCCGACGTGCGCGGAGACGCAGGGCTTGATGCCGCCGGCGCCGATGGCGATGAGCGCAAGGCCAATGTAGAGGAAGGGCTTCATGTCCCAGCCGACGGCGCCGTCGGTGGTCTCTCCGAGGACAGGCCCGAGGTCCATGAGCGCGAGCATCCCGTGGCCCAGGCAGTACATGAGGGAGATGAAGAGGATGGTCTTGTACTTGCCCCAGAGGATGTCCGAGAGCAGGGCGCCGAGGATGGGGAAGAAGTAAGCCGCGGCGGTAAAGAGGTGGTAGACGCCCTTGGCCTGCTCATCGCCCATGTAGTCGGGCTCGCCGGCGGCGTTGACAAGGTGCTGGGTCATGAAGACCACAAGGATGGCCTTCATGCCGTAGAAGGAGAAGCGTTCGGCGAGCTCGTTCCCGATGATGAAGGGGATTCCCGGTGGCATGCCCTTGGTCGCGGGCGGCGTGGAGGCGTACTTGGCTTCGGGCATGCGGGGGTCCTCGGTTGGGCGGGGGAGCGCGTCGGGGCACCGGGCGCGAGTGTACTGGACGGGTGGGCAAACCCGAAGGGCGTTCTCCGCACGGGCTTGCAGAAATGGGCACGGTCGCGACAATCCCGCCCATGAGTCACGATCCGACGCAGTCCGGGCACGAAGAGAACGTCGAGCAGGTCGGGGAGAAGCCGACCGGCATCCTCGGCTTCATCGAGCGCGTGGGCAACGCCCTGCCGGACCCGGCGGCGTTGTTCCTGCTCGGAGCCCTGCTGGTCGTCGTGCTGTCCTGGGTGGGCACGGAGCTGGACTGGTCGGTCGAGCAGACCGTGTACGTGCCCCAGTTCGAGACGGTGCTCGACACGGGGACGGGCGAGCCGGTCGAGCGGTACGAGACGGAGGTGGTGGGGCGCGTCACGAAGCTCGTGACGGACGGGGAAGGCGACCCGGTGCCGGCGACCGTGGAGTCGCCGCTGTTCGATCGCGTGACGAAGACGGTGGTGGAGATCGACCCGGAAACGGGGGAGGAGGTGGAGCGGGAGATAGACGAGGCGGTGCTGCGCCGCGTGCAGGAAACGCGCGTGGTCAAGCCGGTGAGCCTGCTGTCGCGCGAAGGCTTTCGATGGATGTTCGAGCACATGGTGGACAACTTCACGGCGTTCCACCCGCTGGGGATCGTGCTCGTGGCGATGCTCGGCATCGGCGTCGCCGAGAAGACGGGGCTGATGGCAGCGCTGCTCAAGTCGCTGATGCTCATCACCCCGGCGCGCTTGCTGACGCCCGCGACGGTCTTCGTCGGCGTGCTGTCATCCATGGCGGCGGACGCGGGGTACGTCATCCTGCCGCCTCTGGCGGCGGCGCTGTACAAGGCGGTCGGGCGCTCGCCGCTGGTCGGGCTCGCGGCTGTGTTCGCGGGCGTCTCGGCGGGGTTCAGCGCGAACCTGTTCCCCACGTCGCTCGACCCGCTGCTGGCGGGCTTGTCGGAAGAGGGGGCGCAGATCATCGACCCGACGTACTCGGTCAACGTGCTGTGCAACTACTACTTCATGATCTTCTCGACCGTGCTGCTGACGCTCGTCGGCTGGGCGGTGACGGCGTTTATTATCGAGCCACGCTTCGAGGGCAAGCCCGCAGAACTCGGCGGAGCCGCGCCGCTCGATGCCGATGACGAGGCCGCGACGCGCATCGGTTTGCTCGAAAAGAAGGGGCTCGGCTGGTCGGCGGTGTCGGTATTGATCTGCCTGGCGCTAACGTTCGCGGCAATCCTCGTCCCCGGGGCGCCGTTCCACACGCCGCCGGGCGAGCCGGCGGTGTGGACCGCCGTGATCGTGCCGATCATGTTCATCCTCTTCCTCGTGCCCGGCATCGTCTACGGCATCGTGACAGAACAGCTTGAAAAGGAGACGGGCACCAGGAAGAAGGACGCGGGGGTGGCGATCCTGATGGGGCGGACGATGGCAGACATGGGGCCGTACATCGTGCTGGCCTTCTTCGCGGCGCAGTTCATCGAGTTCTTCAACTACACGCAGCTCGGGACGATGCTGGCGATCGTTGGCGGCAACTTCCTCGCCGCCGCCGACCTGCCCGCGCCGGTGCTGATGGCGATGTTCATCGTGATCGTGATGATCGGGAACCTCTTCATCGGCTCGGCCTCGGCGAAGTTCGCGATCTTCGCCCCGGTCTTCATCCCGATGTTCATGCAGATCGGCATCAGCCCTGAGCTCGTTCAGGCGGCGTATCGCGTGGGCGATTCGTCGTCGAACATCATCGCGCCGCTTATGCCCTACCTCGTGGTCATCCTCGTGTTCATGCGACGGTACGTGCCGAGCGCCGGGCTCGGGACGATCATCTCGCTCATGGTGCCTTACACGGTGGTGTTCTGGCTGGTGTGGACGGTGGTGCTGGTGGTCTGGATGCTGCTGGACATCCCGCTGGGCCCGGACGGGCCGGTTTCGATCCCACCGATGGGTTGATCGGTGTACGCTTGGC
>CAYTSW010000091.1:0-10975 GCA_964440605.1 uncultured Phycisphaeraceae bacterium
CCTCGCCCCGATCAACGCGGGCGCGTGGGCGCTGGTCTTCGACCCGCCCGCCGGGCAGGACGCCGCGCCCCTTCCTCCGATGGTGCTCCAGCCCAACCGCCGGGCTGCGGAGATGATCCGCCTCGTCGCCGCCCGTCCGGAAACCGTCACGTTCCGCGTCTCGGGCGAGGTCTTCGTCTATCGCGGCCGCCGCTACCTCCTCCCCCAACGCTTCACCGTTCTCGCGACCGACGGCCCCAGCGCCGAGGAGGACCCCGAGACGCTCTCCGACGCCGCCGAGGCGCAAATCAACCAGCAGACCTCCGCCGCGGAGTCAACCGATGGGCCCGCCGACGACGCGACTTCGGACGCCATCGCGCGGCGTCTGCTCAACGCCGCGGGCGACGACGCGGAGCTCGCCGCCCGTCGCGAAGCGCTCTCGGCGATCGTCCGCCCCGACGACGCCGAAGCTTCCTTACAGCCGTCGGCTCGCCCCGATCGTCTCGTCAACGAGGGCACGCTCATCACGGCCCGGACGGGCCGCCTCGAACGCTCGGCCGCCGGCCTCTGGCGCTTCGTTTCCGATAACGATGTCGACGCCGAAGCCAATCCCGAAACCGCGGCTCCGATGATTCTCCTCCCGTGCGCCACGCTCGAAGCGATCGAGAACGACTTCGCCCGCCGCGCCGCCGACGCACGCATCAGCCTGTCCGGCCGCGTCCTCGTCTTCGAAGGCGAGAACTATCTGCTGCCCATCATGTATCGCCTCCTCCCCGAAACAGAGGGGAACTTGATCCCGGCGCAGTAGGGCTCCGTCGTGTTCGCCCACCGAACAGGGCCGCGCACATCCACCCACAACGGGCGCCGGGCGCCAGCGGGGTGTTCCTGTGCGTCCAGCACACCGACGGTCACCGGGCTTGCGCCCAGTGCTCTTTCTCCTTCGCGCCTCCGTGGCTTCCCAACCCGATAACATCATCAGAAGTGATGCCTGGCGCATTTGGCCGGGCCGTGCCGCGTTCGCGCCCTTCGCCAGTCGCCCCAGCCGTCAAGTGTTCTCCTGTCGGTTCCGATCTGCAGCGCGGCGCACGTCGCGCCACGCGCAGGGAGGCCGCCATGAACAACACCCCATCCAAAGGCCAGGCCGCCAAGTGGAGAGGCAAGAAGATCTTCACCACGGGCGAGGCCGCCGAGGTCTGCAAGGTCAGCCAGCAGACCATCATCCGATGCTTCGACGCCGGACGTCTCAACGGCTTCCGCGTCCCGGGCTCGCGCTTCCGGCGCATCCCGCGTGAAGAGCTCATCCGCTTCATGCACGACAACGACATCCCCACCGACATCCTCGAGGGCGGCTCCGAGACGCGCGTCCTCGTCGTCGACGACGACCCCAACATCCTCGAGCTCTTCAAGGACGCCTTCGAGATGCGCCCCGGCTTCAACGTCGCCACCGCCTCCACCGGGTACGACGCCGGGCTCATGACCGAGCAGTTCAAGCCCCACCTCATCATCCTCGACTACATGCTCCCGGACGTGAACGGCAACATCGTCTGCCAGCGCATCCGCGAGCACGATGACCTCGCGCAAACCAAGATCATCTTCATCTCCGGCGTCATCGATCAGGACGAGATCCAGTCCCTCCTGCGCGCCGGCGCCGACGCCTTCCTCAAGAAGCCCTTCAACATCGAAGAGCTCATGCGCAAGGTCGACGAGCTCGTCGGCACGTCCTCCTGACCACCGCACCACCGCACGCGGGACCACCACGTGAACGACCCGCATCGCTCCACCGGCGCCGACCCCGCGCACGTCGACCTCATCCTCGAGGAGATCGACGCGCTGCCCACGCTCTCCCCTGTCGCCGTGCGCGCGCTGCGCCTGACCGGCTCCAGCGACGCCGACGTGCGCGCCATCATCGAGCTCGTCGAGTCCGACCCGGCCCTCGCCGCCAAAATCCTCTCGCTCTGCCGCAAGTCCAACGCCTCGACCGCCCACCGCGTCGAGTCCGTCGAGCGCGCGGTCATCCACCTCGGGCTCCAGGCGGTGCGCTGCGCGCTGCTCAGCGTCGAGGTCTTCGGGATCTTCGGCGTCGAGCCCAACGACCACGAGCCCGGCGGCATCGACCGCCGCGGCTTCTGGATCCACTCCATCGCCGTTGCCGCCGCCGCCGAACTCATCACCGAACAGGCGCACCACCGGGGCCAGCACACATCGACCACGCCTCCCGAGGCGTTCCTGTGCGGGCTGCTGCACGACTTGGGCAAGCTCGCGCTCCAGGTCGTCTTGCCCAAGGCCTATGCGCGTGTGGTGGAGACGGCCGAGCGCCGTCGCTGCGCGCTCTCCGACGCCGAACGTGAACTGCTGGGCATCGATCATCACGCCGCCGGGCGGCGTCTCGCCGAGCGATGGGGCCTCCCGCACATCGTGCAGGACACGATGTGGCTGCACGGCTCCCCGCCCCACGCCCTGCCAGCGCTCCCGCACGCCGAACTCGTGCGCACCGTCACCGCCGCCGACGCCCTCGCGCGTGCGCACCGCCTCGGCTGGTCCGGCTCGCACGAACGCCTGAGCCATCTCAGCGAGCTGCTCGCCGGCTGCCACCTCGACCCCGAGGATGACCTGGGCGAAGAACTCGTCCGGCGCGTCATGTCCCGATCCCGCGCACTCGGCCTCGCCGAGGACGACGACCCGGACCTGCTCGTCCGCTGGATCGCTCAGGCCAATCGCGAGCTGGGCAGGATCAGCACCACGCTGGCGCGTCACGCCCGCGAGGCCTCCACCGCCCGCTCGGCGCTGGAGCAGATCTCGCAGTCGCTCACGCGCACCACGCGCGCCGCGGGCGTGCGCGAGGCCATCCTCGATGTCGCCAACAGTCTCGAACAGCTCGCCGGCGGTTCGCCGCGCGTCGCCATCTGGCAGCCGCGCCGCGGCGCGCCGTGGACCGTCTACCGCTGCGAGACGCCCGGCTCGATCCATCACGCCGGGGCCATGCCCATCGGCGAGCGGCCGGACCAGGCGCCCGCCGACCTGGCGGACCTCTTCGCCGCCCCAACGCTGACCACGCGCACCGCCGAAGCCCTCGAACGCCTCGCCGAACTCCTCAAGGAACGCCCGCCCATCGACGGGCTGTCGGTCTTCCCGCTGACGATGGAGCACGGCCCGGCCGCGGTGCTCCTGCACGACCGCTCACCTCAGCCCTGCCCGCTGGACGAGCCCCCGGTGCGTCAGGCGCTCTCGGCGGCGTGGGCCGCGCTGCTCGCGCACGCGGCGCGGCACGAGAACGCGACTCGCCTGACCGAAGAGGTCGCCAGCGCCGGTCGTCAGGCGGCCGCCGAGTCCGACCAACGCGCGCAGACCCGCGCCTCGGACGCGCTCGCCGAGATCGCCGCCGGCGCCGCCCACGAGATGAACAACCCGCTCACCGTGATCAGCGGCAAGAGCCAGTTGCTCATGGCCAAACTCGAGACGCCGCAGCTCCAGTCGGCCGCGCGCTCCATCGTCGCGGCCTGCGACCGCCTGTCCGAACTCGTCACCAGTATTCATCTCTTCGCCAAGCCCCCGGTCATCGACCGGAGCGAGACGAGCCTCAAGGAGATCGTCGACCGCGCCGTCGGCGCGGCACGCGGACGCCTCGTGTCCGAAAACCCCAAGCTCAAGGACGTCCGCATCACGGTCACCGTGCCCGAGAAGACGCGCAAGCTGTATGCGGACCTCGCGCAACTCGCGCTCGTGCTCACAGAACTCATCCTCAACGCCGCCCAGGCCGAGCCGATCACCGGCATCGAAGTTCGGGCTGACGTACACGACGCCGAAGGCCGAATCCTGCTGGTGGTGGAAGACGACGGGCACGGCATGAGCCCCCACACGCTGGCTCACGCGACCCAGCCCTTCTTCTCCTCCAAACCCGCCGGGCGGAGAACCGGCCTGGGCCTGGCCCGCGTCACGCGTCTCGTCGAGGCGCACGGCGGGGAGTTCGGGCTCTCCAGCGCCCGTGGACGGGGCACCGAAGCACTCATCGTGCTGCCGCGCACCGCCTGGGAGGAGGGACGCGAGCAGCGCCCCGCCGCATGACAACCTCCGGCGCTGAGAGGCGCCGCCCGGAGAGAGAAGACATGCACGCCTATCCGTACCAGCAGCCGGGCCGAGCCCCGCGCGTTCTCGTCGTCCACGCCGACCCACGCACCGCGGACGAACTGCAACGCGCCGGCCTCACCCCCGACCTCGCGACCGACGCCCAGCACGCCCGCCAACTCCTGCACGACGCCGAGTACGACGTCGTCGCCATCCATCTCCCCTCCTCGCGCTCCGACGCCCTCGAGCTGGCCCGAGAGCTCGCCGACTCCGAAACGCCCGCACGTCCGGTCATGCTCTCGCGCAGGCCCTCCATCGACCTGGTCACGCGGGCCATGCGTTCTGGAGCGGTCGATCTGATCCGCCTGCCCGTCGATCCCGAGGAACTCGCGTCCCGATTGGATCAGGCCGCCGAGCATGCCGAACGAATCCGACGCCGGACGCGACGTGTCGAACGCCTCAAGCGCATCTGCCGCAGGCTCCACGCGTCACGCGAGGAGGTCAGCAAACAGGTCGAGGTGCTCTGCTCCGACCTCGTCAGCGCGTACAGGGAGATCGCCGACCAGATGGGACACGCCTCGCAGACAAGCGAATACGCCGCGCTCGTCGCCGGCGAGCTCGACGTCGAGTCTCTGCTCCGCTCCACGCTGGAGTACGTCCTCTCCAAGTCCGGCCCCACCAACGCCGCGGTCTATCTCCCCACCGATGTCGACGAGTTCGCCCTGGGTGCCTACGTCAACTACGACCTGCCCAAAGAGACCGCCGACGTGCTCCTCGATCACCTCGCCGACACGCTCGCCCCCGCCTTCGCGGGCGAGCACGACCTGCTCGCCTTCACCGAGCGCGGCGAACTCGCCGAACGCCTCGGCCAGGCGGGCGAGTGGATCGGCGACGCCGGGGCCATCGTCTTCGCCTGCCAGAACGAGGGCGAGACCCTCGCAGTCGCCACCCTCTTCCGCGACGCGTCGGACCCCTTCCCCAAGGACCTGATCAGCCAGCTCCGCTCCGTCCGCGACCTCTTCGCGGTCCAACTCGCCCGCGTCATCGCGGTCCACAACCGACACAAGCCCAAGGACGCCTGGCCCGGCTTCGAGATCGACGACGCCCGCGACGAAGACGAACACACCGACCACAACAACGACGACTGGGGCCTCGCCGCCTGAGGATCTTCGAAGGTGCCACTATGGAGCCAAAGGCTCCGTAGTGCGAGGCGTCCGCTCCGCCAACCGACCCCAAACACAACGGAACTGACCACCAACGAGCACCGGGCGCGAGCCCGGTGTTCCTATGCGTACCTTCACACCCACCTCCACCGGACTTGCGCCCGGTGCTAGCTCGCCCTCGTGCCTTCGCGCTTCCGTGCCTTCCCACTCCGTCTCTACGTCTCTTCGTCTCTTCTGGCTTTCTCCATCTCCTCCTCCACCAGCGCCTCATCGATCCCCTCCACCGAGAACTTCTCCCCCTTCCGCGCCTTCTTCTCCGCCTGCTGCTTCCGGTGCTCGCCCGAGAGCAGGTCGCTCAGCTCCGCCCGCTTGCGCTCACGCAGCAGCAGGCGCACCGGCACCTCGACGAACGGCGTCCGCTCGCGCAAACGGTTCATCACGTACCGCTCGTACTCCGGCGTGAACATGTCGGGCCGGTTGATCACCAGCACGATCGTCGGCGGGCGCACCGCCACTTGCGCCACGTAAAGCACCTTCACCTTCGTCCCCAGCTTCGAGCTCGGGCCCCGCTCCTCCAGGATGCCGCGCATGATGTCGTTCAGCGCGCTCGTCTTCACCCGCTCGCCCGCCTGCTCGAACAGGTCGAACGCCACCTCCACCACCTCCTTCAGGCCCACCGCGTCGGGCGAGGAGCTGAAGACGATCGGTGCAAAGCTCAGCCCCGGGATCTCCTCCTGAATGTACTTCAGGTAGTCCTTGGGCGAGACCTCCTGCCCCTGCCGGTTCTTCCGCCCCTCCGCCAGGTCCCACTTCGTCACGACGATGAGGCAAGGCTTGAACGTGTCGGCGACGTACCGCCCCAGCCGCTTGTCCACGCCGCTGATTTTCTCCGTCGCGTCGATGCACAACAGCACCACATCGGCGCGCTCGATGGACGCCCGCGCGCGCATGTCGGCGAAGTGCTCCACCCGCTGATCCATCTTGGCCCGTTTGCGGATGCCCGCCGTGTCGATCGCCACCAGGCTCCGCCCGTCCATCTCGAACCGCACGTCGATCGAGTCGCGCGTCGTCCCCGCAATCTCCGAGACGATCACCCGGTCCTCACCCGCCAACGCGTTCACGAACGTGCTCTTGCCCGCGTTGCGACGCCCCACCAGCGCGATCCGCATCTCCGGCTCGTGCTTCACCCGGTCCTCGGGCGATGTCTCGCCCACCGCCTCGAACAGCCGCTCCGAAAAGTCGCGCCGGCGGAAGTTCGTCTTCGCCGACACCACCCACGGCTCCCCGAACCCCAGCCCCGCCGCCTCCAGCGCAAACGCCTCCCACTTCTCCGCATCCACCTTGTTCGCGACGACCTGCACGGGAACGGTGCGCTGAGCGGCTTTGCCCTGCCCCCGCGCGCCCTTGTTCCCCAGCGCCCGCTCGCGCAGCAGCTTCGCCACGGTCTCATCGAGGGCGGTCACGCCCGACTGCGCATCGATCACGAAGAGGATGAGGTCCGCCCGCTCGACAGCCGCCGCGATCTGCCGCTCGATGTCCCCCGTGAGCCGCGAGAGATCCTCGCCCGCGTCGTCGAACCGCCCGCCGTCGGCCATGTACACCCCGTACCCGCCGGTGTCGGTGATCTCCACCAGCCGCGGCTCTTCCGTCTTGAGCGGCCCCTCGAGCTCGAGCACGGTCGTCACCCGATCCCGCGTGACCCCGGGCAAAGAGTCGACGATCGACACCTTGGCCTTCGCCAGCATGTTCATCAGCGAAGACTTCCCGACATTGGGCCGACCGACAATCGCGACACGGGGGAGGGACATAGCCCAAACTGTAGGCCGATCCCCGACGACCCCCCGAACCCCAGCGTGCCACTGACCCGGCTCTGCGGGTCAGTGCTCCCCATCGCGAAGGACCAACTCAATGCCCACCCCCGCCCTCACCGCCCACATCACCAACGACTCCTACCGCACCACCATCACCACCACGCACCACACGATCACCGCCGACCACTTCGACCCCGACCTCGGCCCGCCCGACGCGCCCGATCCGTTCGATTACCTCTACTCAGCGCTCGCGTCGTGCGTACTCATCACCATCCGCATGTACGCCTCGCGCAAGGGTTGGTCGCTCGAACGCGCCGAACTCGCGCTCACGCCGACCCGCGACTTTCCCAAGCCCGTCGAGTCCATCGCGCTCGCCCTCACACTCCAGGGCGATCTCACGGACGACCAACGCGCACGCATCGCCGACATCGCGGGTCGATGCCCCGTCCACCGCACACTCGAACACCCGCTGGCGATCACGACGACACTCAGCGCGTGACTCGCTTCGCGCCGGCGAGCAGGTACACGGAGCACCGGAGGGAACGGAGCGCACGTCGAAGAAGAAGTGTGTGGGTGGACCGGCGCCGGATTATCCCACCGCGCCAGAGACCGTGTCGTCCCAGCCGTAGGCCGCGAGGATCTCGCGGATCACTCCGTCCTTGCCCGCGGTGTAGTCCTTGCGGCTGTCGGCGTACTTCTGCGCCAACTCGCGCTTCACCGTGACATACCGCTCGCGGGCGCTCTCGTGCTTCCGCAGGGTGTCGCGGAAGAACAGGTTCAGCCGCCAGAAGTGCAGGTTGTGCTGCACGAGATGAACGTGGTACACCGTCGGGTCGCCGAGCGTGAAGAAGTGGCGGTTGGGCAAGCCGTACTCGCCCTTGTAGACGTAGCCCAACCGCTCCATCGGTTGGACGTATTGCGCATACTCCAGCACGCTGCGCACGCCGATCATCACGTCGATCAACGGCTTGGCCGTCATGTTCGGCACCGCGGTGCTGCCGATGTGCTCGATCGCGACGACGTCCAGCTTCGCGAGCCCCTGAGCGAGCCGGTCGCGTTCGGCCTCGAAGTCTTCCGTCCAGCCGGGGTTGTACTTGGTCAGGTGCACCGTCCCCTCGGGCACGCCCAGCGTGCCGTCGGAGCCCCCGCCGCCGCTCGGACCCGTCACCGCCATCACCGGCTCCTTTCTCCCAAGCGCGGCCACACCCCACCCCAACCAACCCACCCTCCTTCACCCACCATACCCAACACCACGCACCACACCAACAAAAACCCGCACCGAACCAAATCAAACCCTAACCCCATCCCCGCCGCGACCCGCCTCGAAGGGCCTAGGCGCCGCCTTCGTTGGGTCCGCCGCCCTGCGGTCCCGCGTCGCCCCGCTGATCCGACGCTCCGCCCGCGCCGTCTCCGCCTCGGCTTCTCTTCCGCCGCCGCTTCTTCTTGCCCTTCTTGCGCGCCGGGTCGGCGTCGCCCTGCTCGGTGCTCGGCTTCGGCGACTCTCCCTCACCCGTCTGCCGATCGTCTGCCGCTCCCGTGCTCTTCTTGCGCGTGCGCCGCCGCTTCTTTTTCTTCCGCTCCGTCGGGGCGGCTGCATCCGCTCCCGACGTTTCGTCGCCCTCGCGCTGCGCGCGATCGCGGTACTCGTCCTGCCGCTCCCCCTTGCTCTTCCCACGCCGACGCGCTCCGCGCCCGCTCCGCCGAGCCACTTCTTCCGCGTCCACGCCCCGCAGCGGGTCCGACGCCTTGCCCTTGCGTCCCTCACGCTTCAGCGCTTCGGCCTCCTCCGGCGCGATCAGCTCCTCCACCGGCACCGCGACGTCGCCCCCCCCGTCCTCCAGCCGCACACGCACCAACTGCGTCAGCACCTGCTTGTCCACCACGACGCCAACACCCTCGCTCGTGCCGACGCGGGCGCGCATCTTCGGCAGTCGGCGGCGCAGGTCTTCGTACGTCTCGTCCTCGTACCGCAGGCAGCACAACAGCCGACCGCACCGGCCCGAGATCTTCAGGGGATCCAGCGTCGCGCGCTGCACCTTCGCCGAACGCATCGACACCGGCTTGAGCACCTTGAGAAACTGCTTACAGCAGCAGTGTTGCCCGCAACGCTCGTAGTCCGCGACCAGGCGAGCCTCGTCGCGCGCGCCGATCTGACGCATCTCGATCCGCGTCCCCAGCCAGCGCGCCAGCTCCCGTACGAGCTCCCGGAAGTCGATGCGCGACGGCGCCGTGTAGAACACGGTCGCCCGCTCGCCGCCGAGGATCTCTTCCACCTCGACAACCTTCGCGTCCAGCCGCAGCGCATCGGCCTCCGCCTGCGCGCGCACCCGACGCGCGTGCTGACGCTCCTCGATCCGACGCTGGGCCGCCATGTCCTCGAGCGTTGCGACGCGCAACACCTTCCCGTCCTCGTAGAACGGGTAGTCCTTCCCACCCGACCGCTCGATGTACTCGAGCATCTCCGCCCGCGTGATCGACTTCGAGCACCCCGCGTTCGGGCACGTGCTCGTGAGCATCTCGCCCAGCTCGGTGCCGCGGTGCGTCTTGACGACCAGTTTCGACCCGCACCCCGGCTTCGCGTCGCCCTTGTAGGGATACTCACCGATCAGCCGCATGCTCCCGAAGCGGACCACGATCGAAGTGGGGGGCTTGAGCTTGGCGTACGCCTCGCTGTCGGCCTGGGCTTCCTTCAGATCCGCCTCGAACTGAGGCAACGGCACGATCGACATGCCACTACCCTATCACACCCCGGCCCCGCGATCTCCCTTGGCCTTGCACGCCGTGAACGACAGATACACAGAGCAACTGGGGAAACGCAGAAAACAGAGAGGATGCAGGGGAGGTGTGGTTGATCGGGTGCCACTGACCTCGGCTCTGCGAAGTCAGTGCGCCAGCGCGCGCCGAAGGTAAACAACTCCGTCGCGGGCCCGCTTACCGCCCGCCGCCCCCGGCCTTCTCACGAGCGATCCCGAATGACCGGCTCAGGTCGTCCAGGACGTACCGCTCGACCGTGCGGCCCTGCTCCACGCCATAGATGAAGAGCGTTTCGCTGCGCCGGCTGAGGATCGCCACGACTTCCTCGGAGTTGAGGTCGCCCGTCGCCACCGTCAGCACGGTCAGGTCGCCCACCTCGGAGACGTCGGCGAGCGCCTCGCCCTCGAACCGCCCCGCCGAGACGATGATGAGCCCCATCAGCACGAACGCGCTGGCCCACAACGCCGCCACGCCCGAGTGGATCCGCCCGGACTGCTGCGTCGCGCCGTGCGCGACTTCGGTCTGCTTCTCGTTCTGCTCAGCCATGTCGTTCACCGCCTCCGGGGTCCGCGGACCTCGTCGAAGTCATTCTGGAGATCGCGGAACCCGATGAAGTCCAGCCGCTTCGTCGAGCGGTTGTACCGCACCACGAGCATCTCCATGTTCGTGCTGTCGACGATGTAGATCGCCTCTTCGCTGATGCCCTGCGCACGCGCCGCGACCATCGTGTATTCGCCCGGCGCCCGCCGCGCCCGCTGCGCCTCGGCGAGCGGCGCCACCGCCGTCACCAGCAGCACGCACAGCAGCACCGCGTTCACCGCCAACAACCCACGCATTCGACGACTCATCCGCATCGCGTCACTCACCTTTCGCCACACCCGCACCCCAGCAATCCGCCCCCATCGTACCGACGTGTCAGTCGTCGTATTCCCGACGCCCCGGCGCCACCGCGATGCCGATGCACAGCCCCAGCGCTACCACGCCCACCGCGTAATACAGCCACACCGGCGCCTGCCCCGGCGAATCGATCCGCGGCGGCCGAACCGCCCCCAGCACACCGCCCCACTCGCTCAGCACCTGCGCCGACACCGCCGGCCCGAGGCCCAACAACGCCGCCGCCGCGACAATGACACCAAGCACACCTGTCCGGTTCATGCCCGAACGATACCCCCTCAGCCGATCGCCCGCCAGAACCCGCCCGCGCCC
>CAYTSW010000092.1:0-2772 GCA_964440605.1 uncultured Phycisphaeraceae bacterium
TCACCGCGGTGAAGGAAGCGTTCGGGTACTCGGGAGGTGTCGGGGTGATGCCGACGGATGACCCGCCGTTGCGCTCCATGATCGAGCTGCTCGAGAACATCTCGCAGCGTCAGATGAAGGAATCGCGAGTCGCTCAATCACCCGAGCAGGGGATCAAGGGGCGCAAGACGCGTGTGAAGCGCGTGCACGACGGGCTGATGTTCACGATGGGGGGGCATGTCACCTTCGAGGCCGGTTCAGCCGAGCTGCTCGACTCGGCCCGGGAGGCGCTCGTGCCGGTGGCCGACCTGCTGCGTGGGCGCAACAACAAGATCGCGGTGCGAGGGCACGCCTCGCGCGGAGAGCTCGAAGGCGGGTCGGAGTTCGCGGATCTGCGTGACCTGTCGTACTACCGCGCCAAGGCGGTCGCCGATCACCTGATCACGGAGCTGCGCATCCCCCAGCACCGGCTCGTCGTGGACGCCCGCGGTGACACGGAGCCGATCGCCCTGCGCAAGTTTTCGGACCAGGAGCAGACGGACAACCGGCGCGTCGAGGTGATCATGCTCGAGGTCATGGTCGAGGAGCTGCATCCGGACGCCGATTACACCAGCGAGGATGCCGCGCGAGGCTGATCGATCGCCCGTCGCGGCCGAAGAAGCGACCGCGCGGAGAGAGCCATGGCCGACGAACAGACCACGCCGGAACAGACCCCCGCCAAGCAGGGCCTGCCCATCAAGGCCATCGTCGTCGTGATGGCCTTGCTCGTGCTCGAGGGCGCCGCGATCGTCTTCCTGATGGGCATGCTCAGCAAACCCACTGAAGTCTCGGCGGCCCAGGTGCTCGAAGATCCCGCGGCGGAGGGCGAGGAGCCGGTCGAGCTGCAAGTGGTGCGCGAGAAGTTCACCAACTCGAAGCAGGGCCGCCTGTTCATCTGGGACGTGTGGGTCGAGGTCGAGGTCAAGGCCAAGGACGAAGCCGCAGTGTCCGAGGTGCTCGAACGGCGCAAGGGGCTTATCCAGGCGGGCATCGCGCGCATCGTCGCCAGCGCTCAGCACGCGTATCTCGTCGAGGAAGGCCACGAGACCATCCGTGGCCAGATCAAGAGCTTTCTCAACGACCCCGAGGTCATGGGCACCAACCCCGAGGGCGAGCCGATGATCCAACGCGTGATCATCCCCAGTTGCATCGGCTTCCCCGCCGACTACTAAGCCGCGCGAGCGGCATCTTGACTGGTGGCACGGGCGTCTCGCCCGTGCGAACGCCTGCACGCGCACCTTCCGCGCGAAAGCAACCACACCAACGCGCATTCTCCAACCACACCAACCTCCCAAGGCGCACACCATGCCGGACGACGACACGCCCCAGGGCAACGAACAGCACAGCGGCGAGCCGCAGGGTCAGGACGCGCAGCAGCAAGACTCCAACGAGTCCAGCGAGCAGTCCGACCCTCAGCCCGATCCGCAACCCGAAGGCGAAGCGTCGGCCGAGGAGACGCCCGCAGAAGAAGGCGTCGATGACGCTTCGGAGGTTGCTCAGTCAGCGCTCGACGCCGCATCGGCCGCGGTCGCCTCATTGGGCGACGACGAGCAGCAATCGGACGCGGGCGGCCTGCCCGAGGACGCCGCGAGTTTCCTGCCTCCCGAACTCCAGGGGGCCGCGACGGGCGAACCGCTGCCCGAGGGCATCGACCTGCTCTCGGACGTCAACCTGAACGTGAAGATCGAGCTCGGCCGCACGCGGATGCTCGTCGAGGACGTGCTCCGCCTCTCTTCAGGCTCGGTCGTCGAGCTCGACAAGCTCGCGGGCGATCCGGTGGATGTTTACGTAAACGATCGGCACGTCGCCCGCGGCGAAGTGCTGGTGCTCAACGACAACTTCTGCGTGCGCATCAACGAGATTCTCGCCCCGACCAAGCGCCAGACGGAAGGCGACACCGCAGCCGCCTGAATCGCTCACCCGAGATCCCACGCGAGGCGCAGTCTCGTTCCCCATCGGCACGGACGCCGCGATGCTCAGAACCCGCCCTCGATCCCGACCCCACCGACCCGCCGCGGCGATCGTCTCAGCGGCCGTCGCGCTCGCCTTGCCGCCGGCGGTCGACGCCGCGTCCGATCGCGCAGCGTTCGATGAGCTGCCCCGACTCAGGGAGCCTGCTCCAACGTCCGCCCGACCGGCCTCGGTGTCACCGGAAGGCGCTGAGGCGCTGGCCGCTGCGACCGAAACGCCCGCGATCGAGTCGCGCCCGCTCGGGGGCTTCGCCGACGCGAACGAGGGCAAGGCCGGCGCCGCCCCGATCGCCGAGAGTCTGAGCGCGTCGGGCTGGCTGCGCACGATCGGGGCGCTCGGTGCGGTGATCGGGCTGATCGTGTTGCTGAAGTTCGTTCTGACGCGCGCCGGCAAGCGGGTTGGCCTCGCGGGGCAGCTCGGCGCGGGCGGCCGCGCACCATCCGGGTTGTTGCAGGTGCTCGGGCGGTATCCCGTTTCTCGCTCGAGCACGCTCGTGCTGTTGCAACTGGACCGTCGTGTGCTGTTGCTCGACCACACGCCCAACGGCTTCTCGACGCTCGCCGAAGTGACCGACGCCGAAGACGTCGCCTCCATTCTCGTCAAGACGCGGGATCAGGAAGGCGCCTCGCAGGTGGCTCGGTTCAACGCGATGCTCAAGGACCTCGAACGCGACCCGACGCTCGATACCGCCGACGCCGGCTGGGGGGCCGCACGATGATCGCACGCACGATGGTTGCCGGCATCGCTCTCGCGCTGGCGACTCCTGCGATGGGAGCCACGCCG